>NZ_JBIUAG010000058.1:0-35505 GCF_044547355.1 Kutzneria sp. NPDC052558 | reverse complement strand
CCGCTCACGCCGCTCGCGACGGCGGAGGCGGAGAGCGTGTGGGTGTACGAGATTCGCGGCGTGTGGTGGAGCAACTGCATGACCAAGCCCGAGGACCTCTTCCAACCCGATCATGAGAGTTGGTTGCCGCAGGACTCCGTGCCGCTGACCGACCCGATTCGGCCGCCGCTGGCCGCGCCGTACGAACCGGTGGACGTCGCCATGATCATGGGGATTACCGCCACCATCCCGGTCGACCTGCCGGAGCGTTTGAAGGACGAGCCGATCTTTGTGATCGGCTACACCCTGTGGGTGGAAGCCGCCGTGAAAGCGGGCATGAACGACACGTGGATGGTCTCCCAGTCCACCTTCGAGGTGTCCAGCGTGCCTGTCGACGCTGACGGCGAGGATCCCAACTGCTGTGCCGCCGTCTTCGTGGATTGCAACTGGTACGCGCTCGAACTCCACGGCGACACCGTCCGGGCCCGTCTCGCCCAGGCCGACTGATCTGACTGGAAGCATTTCTCGCGTATGCGTCTCCCGAGGACCGGACACCCGCACCGACCGCCGGCCCTCGCCGCGCGCGAGAAGGGCCCGAGTAGCCCCAGGTCTGCGGGGACGACGGAACTAGAACATCCGTGCTGCACTCCAACGCCGGAACAACTCCGCATTCGCGGGCACGCCGAGAACCAGAGCCCCCGAGTCCTCCGGTTCACCGGAACGGCCCGCGTCCGCTGGGACGACTCGAGCCGGCGTCGCCGGGCGGCATCCACTCCTGGAACATCCCCGCGTCCGCGGGGACGACAGCGACTGGAGGTTGGTCGGGTCGAGCGCCCGCGGAACAGCCCCGGCGTCCGCGGGGACGACGAGGACTGCGATCCCAACAAGCCCCCCAAGTACGGAACAGCCCCGCGTCCGCGGGGACGACCACCGGCGGGGTTTTCCCTTCCCCCGCTTGGACGGAACAGCCCCGCGTCCGCTGGGACGACACTTGTTGACCTGCGGCTTTGCTGTTGAGCGTTGGGATTTTCATTCACTTTTCTGTGCGGTAGGCCTTATCGTCGGCCGAACCGACGGCGCTTCGAGGCGTTGCTCCAACCAGTCTTGCGTGATCGCGCCCCGTCGTCGGTGTCGGGCATCGAGCGATCGGGGCGGAGCATGAGCGTGATGCCGTCCACGTCCGTCGGGATCCAGTCGTGCTCGTGGACGGTGAACGCCAGTCCCTGGTCGTTGTTGGCCGAGTAGACCATGATGGCGCGGCCGGAGCGGACCATGTCGATGACACGTTCCCACATCAGGTCGCGGCCCCTCGCCGGGATCTTGCCGACGAACACCCCGGGGGAGATCTCCAGCAGCCAGCGGGTCAGGTGCCCGCGCAGTCCGGTCGGGCAGGCGGCAACAACGATGACGGCCATTCCGTGTCGTCTCCGTAGGCGGTGCCGCCGGCGACGGCGCGGCCGTTGTCGTCCCAGAGCATGACGACGCCGGCCTCGTCGAACGCCTCGGGGCCATATTCGACGGCCTCGTCCTGGTCGGACAACAGGGTCTTGATGTCCTGGACGCAGGTGTGCAGGAAGGCGCCGTCGCGCATGGCGTCACGCACCGCCCGGCGGGTCTCACCGGGGACGTCGGCCACGTCCCGGCTGGCGATGTCGAAGGCGACCGGGATGGAGATCTGCGTCTTTTACAGGTCGGCGATGTCATAGACGAAGGACCGGACGTGTCCGGTGTGGACAAACCTCCGTTCATGGCCCCTTCCGCTCCACGGTTCGGAACAGCCCCACCTGAGAGGGGACGACCGGTCTGGTGCCGCCTTTTTGAAGCCCGAGTCCGGAATGTCTCCGCGTCCGCGGGGACGCCGCGGACATACTTGTCGCTGTGCATGTGCAGTCCGGAACAGCCCCGTGTCCGCGGGGACGACTTGGCGTTCCTGGGCGTGCCGCTACGTCTGGACAGAACACCCCCACATCCGCGGAGACGGCCCACCAGTCGTCGTCTTCGTCGACAGACACGGCGGAACACCCCCGCGTCCGCGGGAACGGCACTTGTCGGCCTGCAGGAGCGCTATCCTGGCAGTCGGCGGCGTGGACTATCCACTGTGGAGATGTCAAAGAACGAGTTCAGCTTCTCCGAGCTGTGTTTACTGTCGTTGTGTGCGTGGGGAAGCGAGGCTGAGCAGGCCGCAGCCGTAGGCCTTGGCGCGGCCGATGCCGGTGTGCAGTGCGTTGGTGAAGGCGTCGGGGTCGGTGATGATGAGGTGTCCGTCGTAGCGGACGGGGAGGACGGTGATCGGGCCCTTGAGGTCGGTCTTGCGGCCGGCGAGGTCGGGGCAGGGGGAGGGGTTGACGTCGGGGCGGCCGTTGCCGGCGGTGGGGATGACGAAGCCGTGGTGCTCGCCGCGGCGCACGAGCCATTCGATCTGCTTGTCGGGGTCGCGGTGGGCGAGGCGTTTGCCGCGGGTGTTGGGGCCGGTGGACTTGGCGTAGGTCGGGTTGGCCACGATGCGGAACGCGAGTTTGCGGCCGGGGGTGACGGCGGCCAGGACCGGCTGGAGGCTTTTGACCTCCGCCGGTGTGGTCAGGTAGTCGCCGGGCAGGCGGGACCAGTCCGGTTGGGTGCGGCTCTGCACGTACTGGGCGTAGCCGCCGTAGGCGTCCTCGAGACGCCACAGGATGCCCTGTTCCTGGCGGGGAGCCGTGGCGGCGTCGGTGGTGGTGAAGGCGGACATGACGGTGCGGTGCATGTCGTGGACGTTGGCGTAGTCCCGGCGGAACTCGCGGGACCGGACGTTGATGGACAGCTTGCTCAGGAACACGAGGGGTCTCCGGCGGGAATCATCTCGGACGTCAGCGGCACGGAGCCGGTTGCGACGGTGCGGGTGGCGTGGCGGCGGTCGCCCTGGGTGAAACGGACCGGCACGTCGTGGCGAACCTCGGCGCCGGTGGTGCGGGGCGGGCAGTCCGACACGGTGCGCAACCGCAGCCGGTCGGTTTTGCCGTGTTCGGTGGCGCGGATGCGGGAGTCGAGTTCGAGCCACGGATGCCGCTCCAGCACGACCTCGGCGGGCGCGTCGGACAGCCCGTGGGCGGTGCCGGGCGCGCCGAACAGAGCACGGACCGGCACGAACGCCTTGCGGCCGAAGAACAACTGCCACCGTGGCGTTGCCAGTGCGGCCGCGGCGTCGGCGAGCAGGCCCGGGTCCCCGTGTATGACGACGAGGAACAGGGCGTCGGCGAGGTAGTAGCGCTCGCTGACGACGGTGCGGTGCCCGGTGCCCATGGTGGTGGGCACGTTCTGGGTGGTGTGGAAGTCGCGTTCCAGCACGCCTTCCCGGTCGACTCGGATCGCCAGCTGCAGGGCGGCCAGGCGGGCGATCGCGGCGTCGTTCTCCCGCGCGACGCCCAACGCGGCGGCCAGCACGCCGACGACGCCGGACTTGGTGGGTTCGCGGGCGGTGTCGCGGATGACGCCGTGGGAGCGTACGCCCCAGGACTGCATCGGCGCGTCGAAGCACAGCGCGAGCGAGACGGGCATCGGGTTCACGACTGGGCGGCGGCGAGGATGCGGGTGGTGAACGCCTCCAACGTCGGCACCGTCTCGTCCTGGTCGTCCAGCTCCAGGGTGCCGGTCACCGACGCGGCGGCGACCTGGCGGATCGCGGTGGCGCCGTAGAAGCCGCGCAGTTTGGCGAAGTGGTCGATCAGGCGGTGGGTGGAGCCGGCCATGAGGTCGGTGTCGGTGACGGGGGCGAGGAAGGCGTTGGCCAGGTTCCACGCGCCGTGCTCGCGCACGACGCCGAGCAGGGTGTCGGGCATGGTCCGGGCGGCCATGGAGTTCTGCTTGCCGGAGGGCACGGCGTGGATGAACGCGGCCAGCCACGCCTTCGCGGCGCGGGCGGCGAGGTCGGTGTCGCCGCCGAGGTTGGTGGTGAGTCGAGCGAGGTCGAGGTTGGCGTAGCGGTAGTAGCAGGCGGAGTTGAAGTCGACGGTGCCGATCATGTCGGCGCCGGACTCGGCGTCGGGCTTGAGGTCGTCCACGGCGGTGTAGTAGTCGAACTCGTTGACCACGGCGTGGGTGGATAGGGCGTGGGCGACCTGGGAGGCGGCGTCGACGTTGAAGTCCTTGTTGTCGGCGATCATCCGCCCGAACAGGGCGACGTCCGCGGCGCGGCTGGCGTCCAGGATGGAGCGGGCGGCGGCCAGGTCCTCCTTGCTCGGCTTGATCTTGGCCGGTTTCGCCTCCTTCGACTTGCTGGTCTTGCTGTTGTCCTTGTCCTGCTTGTCCTTCTCCTTCTGCGCGGCCTTGTCCGCGGCGACGACGGCGAGCCGGTCCCAGTGCTGGTCGCAGAAGTCGGCCAGCAGCTCGATGGCCTGCCGGCCGACGAACCACAGGTACTGGGTCAGCTTGGTGGCGGGGTTGACGGCGAACCCGAGGACCTCCAGCCCGGCTTCCACGACCTCGCCGGCCTGCTCGGCGTCGCGGCCCCGCTCGGCGAGGAGCTCGGTGGCCTTGGACAGCAGGCGCTTGGTGCGCACGCCGGTCTCGCCGGTGTCCAGCCCGTGCTCGTTGAACAGCAGCCGGGCCGAGCGCTTGAGGCACTGGCTGGAGATGCGGCCGCGGACATGGCCGCCGAAGGTCGCGGTCTTGGGCTGGCCGACGTCGTCACGGTTGAGGTTGCTGACGGGAAAGGACTGCAGCAGGTGCAGCTCGATGATCACGGATTCTCCGGTGGGTCACGCAGAGGTGGATGACGGCGGGGTGGTGTCGGTGTTCTGGCGGTGGTAGTCGCGGGCCCACTCCAGACGTACCCGGTGGGCGTGGTCGCTGAGCCAGTTCTCGGTGAGCAGCACCGTGAGATCGGCCAGCAGTTGGGTGTAGTTCACGGCCACGTCGTCGGAGCGCAGCAGCTGGACGGCCTGGCGCAGGTAGTGCGGCAGCGCGGCGCGGTCCACGGTGAGCAGCTGGGTGAACCGGCGAGTCACCGAGTCGCCGCGCTTGGCGGCCAGGATCCGCAGGGACCCGCCCAACGTCCGGGGGCCGGCGTTGCGCTGAGGCTGGGGGTGGGTGGCGTAGAGGCCGGCCAACAGCAGCCACGCGTCCTGCTCGCTGCGCGGCGGGTTGTGGGCAAAGACGAACTCGTAGGCCTCGACCTCATGTCGAGGACCAGTCAGGCTGCGGCGCAGCCTCGCCAATGTCCGACGCGCGTCGGACTGGAGCTCCACGACGTCGGATCGCGATTTCCACTCCAACAAGTGAAGGTCTTTGAGGAACCGCTCCCGTGGGGTTTTCGGGACGTCAGTTGTCACGCGGTGTGCTCCTGGGTGATGGAGGCGGCGGAGTGCGCCCGGTAGACGGCGATGATCGTCTCCAGGCGTCCGGTGAACCGGACGTGCTGCTTGCCGGCGGTCAGCAGGTTGCGGCCCTGCCGTGGTGAGCCCTCGGCCCACAGGTCCGCAGCGGTCCGTGCGGCGGCCCGTACCGCTGTCGCCCAGCCCTGGACTGCGGTGGCGTTCTCGCCGCCTGCCCGCAGCGCGGCGCCGAGCGTGCGGGTGAACTCCGCGAACGGGCTGGGAAGCCGTGGCCAGTAGTCCAGGTCGATCGTGCTGGCCGGCTCGCCGCGCATGTCGCCGCGGTGGTCGCGTTCCAGCGCGCGCAGGGCGTCGCCGACGTCGTCGGCGAGTTTGACGGCGTAGCCGAGCAGGTTGCTGACCGAGGCGTCGCGGGCGCGTAGCAGTGCGACCGGGGCGAGGATCTCCTCCTCGGCCCAGGACTCGACGACGGCGTTGTTCTTGTCCAGCTGCTGGCCGAAGATCCGCAGCGTGTAGACGGTGTCATCGGGCAGGTGCCCGTGCTCGGCGAGGGTGGCGATCTGGTCGAGCATGCGCGGCCGCCGTCGGGTGCGGTCGTCGCCGGCCAACAGCAGCT
Source organism: Kutzneria sp. NPDC052558 (assembly GCF_044547355.1). Taxonomy (NCBI): domain Bacteria; kingdom Bacillati; phylum Actinomycetota; class Actinomycetes; order Pseudonocardiales; family Pseudonocardiaceae; genus Kutzneria; species Kutzneria sp. NPDC052558. The sequence goes on along the minus strand of NZ_JBIUAG010000058.1, from coordinate 29,601 downwards.
CGACACTATGCCGCCACACGCCCCGCACCTCGCGCAGCCGCACCGGCAGCAGCGGCGCGTCTTTCTTCGGTTTGCCGTTGAGCGTGGGCTGGCGGAACGCGGCCATCAACTCGACCTCGGGCAGCTGCGACCGCAGCCGCACCCCCGGCGTGATCACCACCTTGTCTACCACCGGCCGGCCGTCATGCTCGCTGGCGCCCAGCAGGATCCGCCGCGACGGCCAGGTCAGCAGATCGGTCCACCCCAGCGGCGGCCGCAGATCCGGTTCCGCCCGTGGCGCTTGCGGGTCCTCCCACGCTGGCCGGTCGTCGGGCCCGGTCATCGGCGGCCGCTCGTCGTCGGGGGAGTACTCGTGGGTGTTGAGCAGCAGCGTCTCCCGCAGCGTGGCGCCTTCGACCACGACGACGCCGAAGTAGTTGCACGGCGCCCGCTCGGAGGACTTGTCCTTGTCGAACGGGGTCTTCATGCCGCCGGGATCGAACGCCTGCGCGGTGACCAGCCACCGCGCGGCCTCGGCCAGGGGCAGCGCCACCGTCTCGGCGTCGGTGGTGTGGTCGAACAGCGTGACGTTGTTGCCGCTGGCCCGAAACGGCACCAGCTTCGCCGCGCTGCTCCACGCCTTCACACCCAGCTTCGGGCATTGCAGGAACGGGCGGTCCTGGTCGAGCAGGTCGAACCGGGCGCGATGCTCGGTCAGGTAGGCGTGCAGCGGCGCGAACGGCAGCCGCCGCCGCGACCACAGCTCGCTCCACTGCTCGTCGTCGCGCGGGGCGTAGGCGCGGTGCATCACGGCCAGGACCAGCCGGTGCAGCGCCGCGGTCATCGGCGGCGCCTCGGCCACGATCCGGCGGAACTGGTGCGCACCGAGGATCAGCCGGGCGAGGCTGACCTCGCGGCGCTCACCGGCCAGATCGACGACCGGGATCCACGGCCGGGTCAGCAGATCGAACCTCACGACACCCCCTCATCGCCGAGGTCGTCGACCGTGAGGCCGATGCCCTCGCGGTAGCGCAGCGTGGTGTAGCCGGCCAGGCATCGGTTGTCCCGCAACAGGATCGCGCGATGCTCGTGCAGCCAGGGATCGTCGCGGAACGCCGCCGGCACCGGCATCGCGGTGATCGCGTCGGCCAGGGACGCGTCGATGTCGTCGGGCACGGCGAGACCGACCGCGGCGTCGAGGACCGTGCCGACGAGCTCGGCCGGCAGACCCCGACCGAGGTCCACTGCCCGTTCACTGCCCACCGGGCGGACGCCGCCTGCCTCGTCGACGGTGAACAGCACCACCGACACCGCGTCCAGATCGTCGTCGTCCTCGGTCACGCGCGTTTCCTTCCCGACAGGCGGGTCATGCCCGGATTCTTCGGGCGTTCGTTGAGTTCCGGGGCGTGCTGCACGCTGCCCGGCAGTGGCAGGAACATCGTTGTGGCGCGGTGTTCCTCGTGGAGTTCGGCGGCCCGGATCTTGTCGGCGGCCTGCGCCCACGCTCGTTCCCAGCCGGCCGGGCAGGCCACGTCCTGGGCCGGCCCGTAGACCTGGTCGACTAGGGGCTGCACGTCGTCGGGACAGGTCAGGACGGTGCGGCTCCGCAGCAGCGCCCATGTCCGCAGCAGGATCCAGGGCTGGTAGACCGATTTCGCGTGGGGCGGGAACTGCGGGCCCCGTCCGGTGTCGGTGACGCCGGTGATCGCCAACTCCAGCGGGCCGCGGTTCTCGCGCCGGTGGCGGTGGATCCGGCCGGCACGCTGGATCAGGACGTCGATCGGCGCGAGGTCGGTGATCATGGCGTCGAAATCGAGATCGAGGCTCTGCTCCAGGACCTGGGTGCCGACCACGATCGTCGGACGGGGCCGGGTGCCCTGCGGGCCGAACTCGGCCCGCAGGCGTTCCTCGTTGGTGTGGCGCTGTTTGGCCGGCATCGGGCCGGTGAGGTAGATCAGCGCCGGCCGCTCGCCCTCGGGCAGGGCCTTGATCTTTTCCGCGAGCGCGTCGTGCGTCGCTGTCACCCGGCGGACCAGGTTGTGGATCACGGCCACGCTCTGCCCGGCCCGGGCTCGTTGCAGCGCCCAGTCCGCGACGCGGTCGTCCGGCACGTGGCTCAGCCGGACGACCCGGTCCTTGTTCACGTCGTCGACCTCGAAACCTGAGGGCAGCGCGGTCTTGTTCGCCACGGCGAGCGTGACCCGCGGATAGGTCCGAGACGTCTCGGGGCCATGGGATGTGTCGGGACGGCCGCCGGCGCCTTTCTGCCAGGCGGAGACCACTTGGTCGCGGCGCCGGGACGGCAGTGTCGCCGACATGACCACGACCGTGACGCCGAGGTGCCCCAACCACATCAGCAACCGGTCCAGCAGCGTAGACATGTAGATGTCGTAGGCGTGCATCTCGTCGATGACGACGACCTTGTTCGACAAGCCGGCCAGCCGGACGAACACGTGACGAGACCGGAATGCCGCCTTCATCAGCTGGTCGACGGTGCCCACCCCCAATCCCATCAACAGGTTCCGCGCCCTGGTGAACCACGTGCGGGCCTGCAGGTCGCCGTCGTCGAGATCGTCGGCGGACACCGCGCTGGGGTCGGCGGCGGCCTTCTTCTCCGCGGCGCGGGCCGCGAGGAAGTCAGCGGCCCCGGCGTAGACCAGCCCGAGCGCGGACGAATCGTCGAGCCGTTTGAGCAACGTGGTGATGTCGTGGTGGACCTGGTTGCTGGTGGCCTTCGATGGCATCGCCACATACAGGCCGCCCAGGTGACGCCGTCGGATTGCCGTCGCCGCGAACTGGAGCATCGCGTTGGTCTTGCCCTCGCCCGTGGGCGCCTCGATGATCAGCAGCGCCGGTTCGTCCAGCCCTGCGGCGAGCTGTTCGACAACCTGCTGGACAGGGCGCGGCTCTTTCTCGAACAGGGCCGTGTAGCTGGTGTTCTCCGGGGGCCGCCAGTTGCTCCAGCCGACCTCACGGACGGCCTTGTCCGCCGCGTCGGGCCGGGTGTGCGCGTAGGCGGTGAGGTCGACGTCGGTGCCGGCGTAAGGGAACTTCGCGGCGTCCGAGGCGATCCAGTCGCTGACCGAGGTCAAGGCGGCGAAGGCCACCGTCGCCCGATGGCTGAGCCGGACCTGCGCCCATTGGGCCGGCGTCGGCCGCTGCAGCCCGAGCAGGTCGATCAGCCCGTCGGTCATCGACCGCCGCCACGATGCCCACGTCGCGCCGCCGTGGTCGTTGATCGAGCCGCGCGTTTGCCGAAGGCGTGCGGGTGTGGCGAAGTGTCCGTGGTGCGCGCCGAGCGCGGAGCTGATCCGCCCCGCCGTCACCCCGCCGGCGCCCCAGTCGCGGAGCTGTTCGCGCATGTGGATCTCGGTGATCAGGTTGTGTGGGGTGTCGGTGCGGACCGAGGCCCGAACCTGGTCGAGCAGTTCGATGTCCGCGGCGCCCTGGGCCAGCAGCTCCCGCGCCAGGTCGGATCGCAGCGCCTGGAACGCCGGCGAGTACTTCCCGATGTCGTGCACGCCGGCCAGGAACGTTATCCACCCCACGGGATCCGGCAGCGCGCCGAACGCCGTCAGCAGCTCGTCCTGGGCTCGCGGTCCGAGCAGGAGCGGGAACACCAGCCGCGCCACCGCGGCCGTGTCGAGGATGTGGCAGGCCAGCGGGTGCGGGACCTGCCCGCGTTGCGCTTTCCCCCAGGCCGCCGCCAGTGGCGGCGGGACGATCTCGGTCACTAAAACCCTTTTGTGTCAACAGATCAGCGGAGTGCAGGTAGCGTGGTCGTCGTTTTCGACGGCTCCATCGGAGCGGCGTCTTCGGCTGCCGCTGGTCCGTCTTGATCAGAACGAGGGCAAGGATGACTTGCTGACGGTTGGTGGTTCAAGTTGCTTCGTTGTCATGCACTCGATGGTGTGAAGGATGGATCCTGATCTCGCGGTGTTCGGCGATAGCTCTTACCGTGCTGGGGCGTTCGGGTCTCCCGGTTTTACGGGAGATGGCCCTGATGAGTTGCTGTCAGCGGCGACCTCCCCGCGTTCGCGGGGATGACTGGGCAGCGGTGACCCAGGGCGACCCGGCCAGTGGGACAGCCCCGTCTGCGCGGGGACGACTCATCCGGGTTGTGGCCGGTGTCGGCGAGATGCGGGACAGCCCCGCCTTTGCGGGGACGACGGCACCGTGCCGGCAGAGGTGGCGCAGGCGCACGGGACAGCCCCGCCTGCGCGGGGACCACCTGCAGGTCAACACCAAGGACGTCGACGACGGCGGAACAACCCCGCCTGCGCGGGGACCACCACCGAACTGAGTAAACATCTTATCCTGACGCTCGGGAACAGCCCCGCCTGCGCGGGGACCACCCCATTCGGTTCCGGTCGGCGGTCTCGACCGCCGGAACAGCCCCGCCTGCGCGGGGACCACCGATACCACGGGCCTGGATCTCACGCTTTCCGCGGAACAGCCCCGCCTGCGCGGGGACCACCTGCTGCCATGGTCGAACTATGGCCAGCCGCTGGGAACAGCCCCGCCTGCGCGGGGACCACACCTCCCACCGGCCGTCGTCGCCCTTGCGGCCCGGAACAGCCCCGCCTGCGCGGGGACCACCCTGTCACCGACCCCGACCTCGACGCACCCGACGGGGCCATCGAGAACGGAACAGCCCCGCCTGCGCGGGGACCACGCCAGCCTGGCGGCAACGATGCCCTGGACGCCGGAACAGCCCCGCCTGCGCGGGGACCACACTTCCTGACCTGCGCATACGTCGGGTGGATGTGGTGTTTTCATTCACTTTTGGTCCTGAACCAATCGTTGCTGAAGGTGTGCCTCTTTCGCAACTAGGTGTCTGAGGGTGGTGCTCGGTGGCTGCCCGGTGTGCGGGCGGTCGGTAGGGCTGCCCGGGGTCGTCGGGGTGGTTGTCGGTGGCGGTAGACGTGTGGGGCCCGGCGCTGTGTGCCGGGCCCCATGGTGTGCTGGTTGTGTTACCAGGCTTCGATTTCGCCGAACTGGAGTTGGTAGTTGCCGTGTTCGTCGGGTCCGTAGCCGGTGCCGGTGACCTTGATGTAGCGGGTCGAGGTGGCGGGGAATTCGTAGGTGCGGCCGGGTTGTGCCTGGCTGGGGGTGCCGGCGGGAGCGGTGGTGGTCCAGTGCTGGCCGTCGGTGGAGGGTCTCGATGGTGACGGCGTTGGGGTAGCCGATGCTGCCGTCGAGGTGGTCGCCTCGGGGCAGCAGGTCGACGCGGTGCACGGTGGTGGGGGCGCCGAGGTCGACGCTGATCGATTCCTTGTGGTCGGCGGGACCGGCCAGGCTGCTCCAGCCGGCGGAGCCGCCGCCGGTGACGGTGCGCGCGCCGTCAGTGGCGTTGGCGTGGCCCCACGCGGGCGGCGCCTCGTAGGAGCTGGAGGCGTCGACGGTCTTGCCGGTGGTCAGGGTGGCCCGGTAGACCTCGATCTTGGCCAGCTGCATGTGGTAGTGGCCGAACGGGTCGGTGGAGAGGTTGGTGCCGGTGACCCGCAGGTAGTGGCCGCCGCGGCCGGCGATGGCGAACTCCTGGGCGTCCGCGCCGGGGCGGGCGTAGCCCTGCCGGCTGGTGACGGGGACCCAGGTGGTGTTGTCGTCGGAGACCTCGATGACGAAGTCGACCGGGAATCCCAGGCCGGTGGAGGCGCCGTCGGAGCGGGGGTAGAGGTCCACTCGGGATAGTGGCTGGGGATCGGCCGAGGTCGACGGTGATCCACTCGATGTGGTTCTCGGTCCCTTGCCTAGGAGGCTGCCGGCAAGCGTTCGGATCGATGTCCTGTCTTGATCAGTTGGCGGTGGTCGGGCTCGGGGTATTGCCGAGCCCGACCGGTGATGCTCAGCTCGTGCGCGGAGGCAGGGCCCCGCCAACGAACGACCACCCCTGAGACGCGTCCTGCGCGCGGCTACGCGCCTGAGCGTTCGCTTGCGTTGCCCGGAAGAGGAGCGTGCGGTCGTCTGCGTCCCGATAGGACACAACCCAGGTGCCGGTGTTCATCAGGGCGGCTGATGGGTCGGTGACGGCCTTGCCGGCCGTGCTGACAACCGACCACGGTCGATAGGTTGTGCTGCCGGCGGCGGCGGGGCCGGTGTTGTAGATGTACCCGTCCCCGGCTCGCACGACGAGCTCCACAGTTCCGGCTGCGGTGAGCACAGCCGACGGTGCGCCTGCGGCGGTCACGCCGGCGATCGTGGACCAGGATGAGGGCCACGTGCCGTCAGCGTTTTGGCGGATGGTGCGCACGCTGCCGACGTTGTCCCGAGCGAACACCTGAAGAGTCGAGTCGCCCCGCAGCACAGCGGATGCGCTGCCCGTGCCCGTTATCCCGGCCAAAGGGGTCCATGCGCTGAGCGCTCCACTGGTGAAATCGGCGACGCGGAATATGCCGTTCGGGTCCAACGCGATCAGGCGGATCGTGTTGCCCTGCACCACAGCCGTCGGCGTGCCGGTCACGCCGGTGCCGCCGAGGCTCCGCCAGGACGTGAGGACGCCGTTCTTGCTGGCCTGCGGGCGGTACCAGGTGCCGCCGGTGCTGTCGATCCCGAACGCGACGAGTGTGCCGTCCGAGGCGTGCGCCAGCGTCGGAGCGGACGGGAAGTATCCGCCTGCCTTGGAAAGCGGAAGCCAGGATCCCGTCGTGGATTGCGCCGAGCCGCGGCTGTCGCCGTCCATGCCGAGCGCGAGTAGTTGGGCAGTGCCGTTGTCGTTCAGTGCGGCCGCTACCCGGCCGGTCGAGGACTGATACCCCGGCAGCGCGGCGAAGTGGGCCGTGCTGGGATCCCTGACGTCAGCCTGATCGCCGACAACCGTGCTGCCGTCACCGCCGATGTAGAAGAACTCGAGGTGGCCGTTGCTGTTGGCCACCAACGTCGTGGGCTGTTGCGGCTGAGAGGCGACGGCCGGAGCGACGGGCGTCGTGATCGGCGTGCTGCACGTGTCGGCCAGCGCGGTGACCTCCCAACTCGGATCCCAGCCCCAACCGAGGTTGTTGCCACCCGCCCAGGTGTTGGTCGCGTCCGTGTAGTGGTACCAGAGTAGATCGCCGTGCGGATCGACGGTGTGGCCGTACAGGGTGTCTCCGCCCGGTGAGAACATGCCGCTGAAGATGTTCCAGCCGGTGCTGACCACCTTCGCCCGTTGCGACCACCGCTGCGACGCCGTGTCGTACTGGTACCGATACAGCTGGCCGCCGTTGATGCTTGGGTCTCTCGCGTACAGCGTGCCGGCACCGGCGGCCAGGATGAGGTCGTAGCTGCCCCAGTTCGTGTCGATCTGCTGTTCGACGAAACCTCCCGAGGCGGCGTCGTAGTGGTCGACGTATAGGCCGCCGTCGTGGGGGACCTGGTAGATGTCGCCCTTGGCATCCATCGTGATGCGGTTGTGGAACTGGGGGGCGTCCCAGCCGGTCCAGCCGTGCGCGAGGGTGGTGAACTGGCTGCCGTCGGCGGTGTCCCACCCCGACCCGTTCCAGCGGTAACGCACCACGTCGCCGTCGATCTTGATGTTGTAAACGTACCCGTTTGGGCCGCCCAGGAGCCTTCCTCCGGAAGGACCCCCGACATCGGCTGAAGCGTCCCAACTAGACGTTCCGCCAACGGGATCAGTGTGCTTGTACAGCCTGGTCGTGCCGTTCGGAAGGGCGGCGAAAATCTGGGCCGATCCCGCGCAATGCGTTGCCGAATCCGCATGGGCGACGCCGACTGGAAGGACTATCGATAGTGCGAGCGCTGCGGCGAGAGCGGTGGCCGCAGGCCTCTTGTTGGTTCTCAAAGCTCCCCCGTACCCCGTGTTTTGCCTGATCGCAGCCGCGATGCAGGTAGCAGCGGCCGACGGTACCGCATGGGTGTGACGCGTGCGTGGACCGCTTCTTGGTGCGGGAAGCGTTACGTAATTTGGATCGCAGTGAGGTTGCCTCGGTCGCTCGATTGACAGAGTGTAAAGGCTGTGTTAGGGGGCGATTTGCCTTGCTTTTACTCGTGTTCCTGGCGCATCCTTGGGCGCGCCACCTCTTGGTGGGCGCACTTTCTCGGGGGAGGAATTCGGTGGGTTCAGCCGGTGTCGGACGCGCGCATGGGCGTCGGGTCCGCAGCGTGGTCGGTCTTCTGGTGGTCGTTCTCGTCATCGCTCTTTTCGGACCGATCGCTTCGCAGGTCACGCCTCCGTTGTTCGGCGATCTGCACGCCCTTACGGACGCCTTGTCTCTGGCGCCCAAGCAACGTCAGGGCTCGGCCGCCGACGGCGCGGCTCGGCAGCCCGGCGAGCACGGGCATGTGGTCGCGACCACGGCTGGCAACCAACAGGCTGCACGCGGCCTGCGCGCCGACTACCCGTCGATCAAATTCCCGACCGCGAAGGCGACCCCCAACGCCGCGAGCGTGAGCGCCGGGTCGACCACAGTGCGCGGGTTCGACCCGAACACCAGCAAGGAGCTGCCGAACGAACGCGGGCGGTATCAGTCCACCTACCGCAACGCCGACGGCACGGAGACCACGGCGTTCAGCAAGGACCCCGTCAACTACCGCACGGCCGACGGCAGTTGGCAGCAGGTCGACACGACGCTCGTTCCCGATGTCGGCGGCTGGCGCAACGCCGCCGACGAGGTCGACGAGCGCTTCGCCGGCCACGCGGGCAGCAGCGGCATGGTCAGCTTCGGCCTCGACGGCGACCATGTGTTCGCCTACGGCCTCGATGGCGCCCGCACCGTCGCCGGCCAGGCTCAGGGCAGCACTCTCACCTACCGTGGTGTGCTCCCCGACACCGACATGCGGCTGGACGTGCAGCCGGGCAGTGTCAAGGAATCCCTCGTGCTGGCCTCGCCGAACGCGCCGCACAGTTTCCTGTTCCCCTTGCAGCTCAAGGGATTGACCGCCAAGCTGATCGACGGCCGCGTCGCGTTGATGGACAGCGCGGGCAGGGAACGAGCCAGTGTGCCAGCCGGGTCCATGGCCGACTCCAGCCGCAACCCGCACACCGGCGACCCCGCCACCTCTACGGGGGTCACCTACCGACTGGAGCCCGGTGGCCTTCGCGTCGAGCTCGACCAGCGATGGCTTGCTGACCCTGCGCGCAAGTACCCGGTGGTGGTCGACCCGAGTGTGGACGGCCCCAAGGCCAGCGCGTCGATGTACGTGCAGAACGGGTCCCAGAACGACGGTCGAACCGAGCTGAAGACCGGCTACGACGGCGACGACCGCATCCACGCCGCCACGTACCTGAAGTTCGACGGCATCGAGAACAGCCTGCGTAACGAGAAGATCTTCGGCGCGCTGCTGTACCTGGTCAACGACTGGTCGTGGTCATGCCAGCCCAGCCCGGTCACCGTGCACGCGGTCACCGCACCCTGGAGCGGCGGCGGATATCCCGGCCCCGCGTTCGGCCCTGAACTCGCCTCGTCGTCCTTCGCACACGGCTACATCGCCTCCGGCCAGTCTTCCTCCGACTGCCCGATCGCCGGTGAGGGCATCGACCTCGGGCCGGCCGGGCGCGATCTGGTGCAGGCGTGGGCCAACGGCTCGATGCCCAACTACGGCCTGACCGTGCGCGCCTCTGAGACCGACAGCTATGGCTGGAAGAAGTTCACCGGCACCGGCACCGCGAACCCGCCCAGGTTGTTCGTCACGCACACCCGGTACGACGCCAACTACGACATCACCAAGGCCACGCCGGAGCCGCCGATCACCCGCATCCAGGGCGGCAAGATCAAGATCACGGTCACCAATCGTGGCGTGGACACCTGGACCCCGGGCGCCTACGCGCTGGGCTACCGAGTGTTCACCAGCGACGGCCGGCCGGTGGCGTCGAAGGAAGCGGCGCAGCTGCCGGGCAACGTCGCTCGCGGCCAGTCGGTGAGCCTCGACGCGACCATCCAGGCGCTGGATCCGGGCGACTACTACGTCGATTTCAGCATGCTCAAGAAGGGCGGCCCGTTCTTCACCGACGAGCAGATCCCGCCGGCGCGACTGGTTCTGCGCGTGTACAACATCCCGCCGGTCGTCCGCGACCAGTACCCACCCAACGGGTACTCGACTCCGACCCTCACGCCGCAGCTGTGGGCCGATGCGGTCAAGGTCGACGCCCCGCCGAACAGCACCCTGCAGTATCGGTTCGAGGTCTGCGAGCGGGACAGTGCCGGCAATCCGGCGAACTGCTTCGACTCCGGGCACATTCCAGACCAGAGCTGGTCCGTGCCGGCTGGCAAACTCAGCTGGAGCAAGACCTATCTGTGGCGGTCATTCGCGTTCGACGGCACCTCCGAGAGCCAAAAGGTGCCCTACAGCGCGCTGCTGACCGCTGTCCCGCAGCCCGAGATCACCTCGCACCTGGGTTCCGCGCCGTACAGCACCGGCAGCAACGACTTCGACCCGCAGGTCGGCAACTTCTACCGCAGCGCCCAGGATGCCGCGTTGTCCTTCGTCGGACCGCAGATGTCCGTGGCGCGCACGTACAACAGCCTGGATCCGCGGCGTGGCAACGCTTTCGGGGCGGGCTGGGCGACGGTCTACGACATGGCGGTGACACCGGACAACGACGGGTCAGGCAATGTCGTGGTCACCTACGCCGACGGGCAACAGGTGCGTTTCGGGCTCAATCCGGACGGCAGCTACGCCCCGCCGGAGGGACGTTACGCGTCGCTGACCCATCCCAGCGACGCGGTGTGGGACTTCACCGACAAGTCCGCGACGAAGTACGAGTTCGTCAGCGGCAAGCTCTCGTCGATCACCGACGCGCAGGGCCGTTCGATCGCCTTCTCCTACAAGGACGGCAAACTCAGCGCCGTCAGCCTCCCTACGCGGACCGGCCAGAACGGCCCAGGTCTGGGCTTCACCTGGACCGGCGCCCATATCACCGCGGTTACCGTCGGACAGGTCGGCGGCACACCGACGACCTGGCAGTACAGCTACGACGGGGACCGGCTGAACAAGGTCTGCAATCCGCTCGGTGAATGCACACGCTACGACTACACGAGCGGGACGCACTACCGCAGCGCGGTGCTCGACGGCAAGCCCTACTCGTACTGGCGCCTCGGCGACAGCTCCGGCAGTGAAGCCAGGAGCGAGGTCGGAGTCAACCTGGGCAGCGACAAAGGCACATACCAGAACGTGACCCTCGGCACGGCCGGGCCGGTCGCAGGCTCGACGGCCGCCACGTTCAACGGCAGCACCTCCAGCGTTACCCTGCCAGCGGGCACTCTGAAAAAGGACCGAAACATCGCGGTGTCGCTGTGGTTCCGGACCGCTAAATCGGGACCGCTGATGGCGTTGCAGAACAAGGCCATGGGCACGGATACCCCGCCGACCAATGCGACGCCGATGCTCTACATCGGGTCGGACGGCAAGCTGCGCGGCCAACTGTGGACCGGGCACGTCGCGCCGATCACCACCGGCCAGGCGGTCAACGACGGCCGATGGCACCAGGCGGTGCTCACCGGCGCGATGACAACGCAGGCGATGTACCTGGATGGCCAACTCGTCGGCACGCTCGACGGCGCGATCAACTCGATCGATATGGCCGCCAATCAACTCGGCGCGGACTACATCGTCAACGCGGGCGACTGGCCAGGCACCTCTGCCGGATGGCAGTACTACACCGGCGATCTCGCCGAAGTGGCTTTCTATGAGCACCCGCTCGGACAGCCCGCGGTGGCGGGTCAGTTCGCTGCTGCCGGCGGCAGCGACGAACTGAACAAGATCACGCTGCCCAGCGGAAAGACCGGTGCCGCGGCGACCTACGACGTCACCAACGACCGGGTGCGCCAGTACACCGATGCGAACGGCGGGGTGTGGACGCTGGCGGTTCCGACCACCACCGGCTCGGCCGACAACCCCATCAAGGTCGCCATGGTGAGCGACCCCGCTGGTCGCCCCCACGAGTACGACTACGACCCACTGCGCGGCAGGATCGTCCGGTCGATCGCGCCGCTGGGCATGGGCGTGCGCCCGGAGGACACGCCAGGCAGCACCACGCCGACAACCGCCACGACCTCGCCGACCGACACCTGCACCACACCCACCGACGGCGGACCGATCTTCTGCGGCGGCCCGGTCGGGGGCGAACCCACCTGGGTCGGCGGCCCGGTCGCCGGCGAAGGGGTGCGCACATACACCTACGACGCCGAAGGCTTCCAGAACACGATCACGGACGAGAACGGAGACCAGGTCACCCTCGCCTACGACAAGCGAGGAAACATCACCTCCAAGAAGACGTGCCGGGTTCAGCAGACGGACTGCCAAACCACCTACCTCAGCTACTTCCTCAACGGCGACAGCCCGACCGATCCCCGTAACGACAAGCCGGTCGCGACCCGCGATGCCCGCTCGGCGACCGCGACCGACAACACGTACCTGACCGCGCTGACTTACACGCCGACCGGTTTGCTCGACTCGCAGACCACAGCCGACGGTGGCAAGGTCAAGCACACGTACACGACCGGTCGCGAGTCCATCGATCCCAAGACCGGCATATCCGGCACGGCAACCGGCGTCTGTCCGTGTGTGCCCGCCGGTCTGGTGATGACCTCCTCCGACGCCATGGGCGCAGCGACGACGTACCAGTACTTCCTGGACGGCTCGCTCGCGCAGGCCACCAGTCCATCTGGGATGGTCACCAAGCTCACCTACGACAGCCAGGGCCGGGTGCTCTCGCAAACCCAGGTCTCGGACAGTCAACCGGCCGGCGTCACCACGCAGCTCACCTACGACGTGCTGTCGCGCGTCCGCACGGTCACCCAGCCGGCCACCACCGACGCCGTGACCGGAACCAAGCACACCGCCCAGATCATCACCAGCTACGACGTCGACGGCAACGTCAGCAAGGTCGAGACCGACGACCTCACCGGTGGCGACAGCCCCCGAGTCGTCACCTACGAGTACGACGCGCACAACCTGGTCAGCAAGCAGACCGACGCGCTGGGCAGCACGACCAGCTACGGCCACGACGCCTTCGGCAACCGCGTCTGGATGGTGGACGCCGGCGGCACCAAGACGAAGTACCTGTACACCGCGCGCAACCAGGTCGCGGAAGTGGTGCTCGTCGGGTGGACGGGCGCCCCGCTCAACGGCGCCGCCGGCAGCGGCGGCGACGGGACCGGCGACGGCACACCGAAGGACGATCTGCCGTTACGGTCGTACGCCTACGACCTCGGCGGGCGCCTGGTGCGCGACACCGACGCGATGGGCCGCACCACCAAGTACACCTACTATGCGGACGACTTGATCCACCAGGTCATCCAGGTGGGCTTCCACAGCGACAACACCACCCGTGACATCGTCCTGCACGACTACGGCTACGACGCCACCGGCAAGGTGATCAAGGACGTCGCTGGCGGCGGCAAATCCACCACGGCGACGACCTACGATGCGGTCGGGCGCATCGCCACCAGCACGGTCGACCCTGCGGGACTGGCCCGCAAGACGAGCTACGCCTACGACCTCAACGGTGCCGTGACCACCGTGACGCGCACCGGTGACAGCTCGAACGTCGGAGCCTTCACGCCGTCGGTCGCCGAGATCGTCGACTTCGGCTACGACCTCGCCGGCCGACAGACCAGCCAGAGCGTCCACAACGGATCCTCGACGCTGACCACCTCCTATACGTATGACCAGCGCGGCCTGATGACCTCGATGACCGACCCGCGGGGCAACGTCGCCGACGCCGACCGTGCGGCCTTCACCACCGACTACACCTACGACGAACTCGGGCGGCAGATCAGCCAGACGCTGCCGCCGACGGCCGCGGAGACGGGAGGCGGCCAGCCGAGTAGCCAGCGACCCGTGACCACGATCGGCCTGAACTCCTTCGGCGACCAGGTGGCGATCAAGGATCCGGTCGGCGACATCAGCCATACCGAGTACGACCAGGCGGGTCGACCCGTCAGCCAGGCCGCGCCGAGCTACACCGCGCCCGGCACGGCCGCCGCGATCACGCCGACGGCGAGATTCACCTACGACTCCCTCGGTCACGTCGTCGCTCAGACTGATCCGCGGGGCAACGTCACCAAGTACGCCTACGACCAGTTGGGCCGGCTCGTGCGTACCGAGGAACCGGGCTCACGGATCTCGGTGTACCGGTACGACAACGACGGTGAACTTCTCCAGACCTCCAAGCCCGGCGGCGCGACGACCACCGCCACCTACGACGACCTCGGTCGCATGATCACCTCCACCCAACTGGAGAGGTTCCCGCAGCCGGCCGCCGACACCACCCACTACGGCTACGACGACATCGGCCGCCTGACCTCCGTCACGACGCCAAGCGGGGAGCAGTCCACTGCCGCCTACGACGCCGTCGGCGAGCAGATCAGCACCACCGATCCCGCTGGCGTCACCACCAGGTTCGGCTACGACCTGGCCGGTCGGACCGTGCTCGTCACGGACGCGCTGGACCACCGGCACTGGACGAACTACGACCTCGCCGGTCGCGCGGTGTCCACTTCGGACTGGAAGGGCGGCAGCACACAGCTGCGTGCCACCAGCGCCGGATACGACCCGGCCGGGAACCTGACCTCCGTCACCGACGCGCTCAACCACACCACGCAATTCGCGTACAACGCGGCCAACCAGGTTGTGCGGCAGACCCAGCCGGTCTCTGACGCCAAGTCCATCGCCACCAGCTACGGCTATGACCTGGCTGGCCGGCAGACCCGGCTGACCGATGGTCGAGGCAACTCGACCATCACCCGGTACAACAGTCTCGGACTGGCGGAGTCGGTCACCGAACCGGCCACTGCGACCGAAACGGCCGCCACTTGGACGGCGTCCTATGACGCTGCGGGCAACGTGGTCGGTGTCACCGCGCCCGGCGGCGTTTCGACCACCAGCACCTACGACGAGCTCAACCGCGTGGTCAACCAGACCGGCGCCGGGGCCGAAGCCATGACCTCGGACCGGGTGCTCAGCTACGACCCCGCGGGCCGGCTGGCCTCGGTCTCCGCGCCCGGCGGTCCGATCACCATTGGCTACGACGACCGCGGCGACGTCCTGTCGACCACGGGCGGCGGAGCGGACTCCTCCTTCACCTATGACGGCGACGGCCGCATGTCCAGCAGGACCGACGCGTCGGGCAAAGCCGTCTACCACTACGCGAACGGTCGGATCGCCACCGTCCAGGACGGTGTGACCGGTGTCGTGCAGACCGCGCACTACAACGCGGCCGGCGATGTCGACGGCGTCGGTTACTCCTCGGGACAGTCCCGCGGCTACACCTACGACGACCTGAGCCGGATCTCCTCCGACACCACCAAGACCGCCGCCGGCTCCGCGATCGCGTCGGTCAGCTACGGCTACGACCTCGCCGACAACCTCACGAAGAAGGACACCGCGGGGACCGCCGGAGCTGGCGCCAACAGCTATACCTACGACTACGCGGGCCGGATGACGTCGTGGACGGCCGGCGGGAAGACGACACCGTACGGCTGGGACGACGCCGGCAACAGGACCCTCGTCGGCGCCAAGACGGCCAGCTACGACCAGCGCAACCGCCTACTGTCCGACGGCGACTACACCTACACGTACACCCCTCGCGGCACCGCAGCGTCAAGGACCAGCTCCGGCCTGACGGAGAAGATGTCCTACGACGCCTTCGACCGCATGGTGGGTGACGGCTCGTCGAGCTATAGCTACGACGGCCTCGACCGGCTCGCCGTCCGCAACGGACAGTCGTTCAGCTACTCCGGGCTCGGCGACGCCATCGCCAACGACGGCACCACCGCCTACAGCCGCGCGCCCGGCGGCGACCTGCTGGCGACCGGCAACGGCGGCGACAAGCAGCTCACGCTCTCCGACAAGCACGACGACGTCATCGCCGGCTTCACCCCCGGCGACGGCAACACCGGGCTGTCGCACTCGGCCGCGTACGACCCGTTCGGCCAGGTGACCGCCACCTCGGGCACGCGGCAGTCCGTGGGCTTCCAGGGCGCCTACACCGACCCCGACACCGCCCAGGTGCACATGGGCGCCCGCTGGTACAACCCGTCCACCGGTGGCTTCGACTCGCGCGACAGTATCCAGATTCCCAGCATGCCAAATCGGTACGGGTACGGTCTAAGTGCTCCGACCAATTACACCGATCCATCAGGGCATTGCCCCTGCTGGGTAATCATTGGTGCTGCCGTCGCCGCCGTCGTTGGAATTGCGGCCCTTTCGAACGCAATCTTCGCACCAGCGCCGAAGCCTGACCCCACCGTCAAGGGTGGCCGGAAGAACATCCACTACCTCAACACATGTGGCTCCTGCGGTGGCGGCGGCAACAATCCGTCGGGTCCGAATGGCCCATCCGAGAGTTCGGGTGGTGGCCACGGTCCGTACGGCTCCGGCAATTGTTCAGGCTACGAATGTGACTTCGGCCCGGCGCCCGCGCCTCCCGATCCTGCAATCGCTGCACGGCAAGCGCAGCAGCAGGCGGCGCAGAACAACCCCATCCCGGTGCCTAAAGCACTGGAACAACCGCACTACGCGCAGCAGGCGCCGCCGGTGTCAGCGTCGCCGTCCCTGCCTGCCAACCAGGTTGCGCAGTCCACGAATGTCATCGCGGACAACGCCACCCAGGCGCAGCAGTTGCAGCAGTCCGTGACCGGTGACAAGCCGGTGATTCAGTCGGTCACGGACGCCGGCCCGTCCGACGTCACTCCGACAGACTGCTCGACCTGCATCGGAGGCCGGCCGCCGCTGGGTGATCGACTTGAGGCAGCTGGCCACACGTTCCTCGACATCATGTCCCTGGTCCCTGGCATCGGCTCGGCCTTCGCAGGTGCCAACGCGATCTGGTACGCCGGAGAAGGTGATTGGGCGAACGCCGTGCCTACGGCTGTCAGCGCCATCCCGTTTGCCAGCGACATCAGGTTCATCACCAGGCTGGCCGGCGATGCCGAACGCGGTGCGCCCCGGCTGGCCAACGACCTCGGGCCTGGCGGCTCATGTATGCGCGGCGCCAACAGCTTCGCCGCCGACACACAGGTAGAGATGGCCGACGGCTCGACCAAACGGATCGACTCCGTCGAGGTCGGTGACCAGGTGCGCGCCACCGATCCCACAACCGGTAAGTCGGCCGCCGAGCCCGTCACCGACGTCATCGTCGGCCAGGGGCTGAAACACATGGTCGACGTCGCCGTTGCCGACAATGGGAAGACGAGCACGGTCACCGCGACCGACAACCATTCGTTTTGGATGGAGGACTCGGCGCGCTGGGTCAACGCCGATCAGCTCACGGCCGGCGAGCATCTCCTCACCGATGATGGCCGCGCTGTCGTTGTCCAGAGCCTGCGCGCACACGACGAGGTAGCGCGCGTTTACAACTTGACTGTCAACACCCTGCACACGTTCTACGTTCTCGTCGGTGCCGACCCAGTTCTCGTGCACAACTCTGACAGCGTGTGCGGCCCGGCCATCGTCGAACCGGGCAAGTGGGACTACTTCTTCGGTAGGGTGAAGACCGGGGATCATAACGCGCCCAGGTCTGCCCAGAATCTTTCCCAGCTTAATAGGATTGGCATACAAGATGACCCGAGGGGTCGTCAGATAATGACAGACTTCTTTAATGATCAAGTGTCTCGTACTGACAATATCATGAGAGAGTATACTGACCAGTATGGAAGTTACCAGATTCGAGACGGATTGCTTGCGGGTCCTGGTGGATTCCTACATGTAGAGTCGGCTTGGCAGGTCACGGATAATGGCCTTCGCCTCACTACGATTATTCCTCGCGGAGGTCGATGATGGTCCATCATGAGTTCACAGTTCCGGATGACCGTGAACTCGTTGAACTGTTCGGTGTAGCGTCGGAAGCGCTTGATGGGGTAGAGTCGACAAGGCTTCTTCGTCTTGTGAGCGAAAATGACGACGAGGTTCATCTGGTATACGATACTCCCGGGCGCTCAATCCATCTTAAATGGCTTCGGCGGGGTATGTGTGTGGTCGAAATCTTTCGCGAAGAAGCAGTGCGCCTGTCGGTGGAAGATGATGATGGTAAAGCTTTCGTTTCTATTGCTTTCGATTCAAACTCGCTTTTTGGTGAATTGCGCGTCCAGGTTCGGCCGAGAATTTGGGTGAGCGATCGACTTTTGGCACGCTAAGGGTTGAACTCTGAAAGACTCTCGTGTGCGCGATCTACCTTCTGGGGTATTTTGCCGATTTCGTAATAGGTTGGCGGCCGGTTCGACTGGGGTTTGGGTGGGCTTGATTGCGAACCGTGTCGAGGTAGCTTCGCTGTGAACGTGCGGTGCGGCGAGGGGGTGGTTGGGATGTACGGCTTGTTGTGGTTGCGCGATTGGACTTTGGTTACGTGGAGGGCATCCAGGTCCTCTCTTTGGAGCTGCGCCGACGCATGATCATGTGGCGATTTTGTGGCGACGGGAACCCGGTGGAAGGGGCTGGAAGCAGTCGGAACGAGTGGCCTGATGTGCCGCTGACCTGCGGCGATGGGGATTGTCGCAGGTCAGCGGGAGGGTGTCACAACCTTGACACGGTAGGGGTCACTGGTTCAATCCCAGTATCGCCCACCAGACATATACACTGGTGACAAGGACGGCCGACGATCTTCGTCGGCCGTTTTTCGTGCCCGACCAAGACCATGTGGCGAAAATGTGGCGAAGATCTTTTTCGCCTCCTCCGCTGCGGCCGCCTCGAGAGCCGGCCTCAGGTGCGGGAACCACTCGCCCAGCTGGAGCCGCTCGGACGCCGTCAGGGCGGCCAGTGACGCAGACCACCTCGCCTCCAGCACGTCGAGGATCCGGGCGTTCATCGCCGGTGTCACGTGGTCGTAGACCCGGGCGATGCCCTTCATCTTCTGTCCCAGTCGGGCCCGCCGGCCGACCTCGGCGATGCCGTCCTCGGTCAGCCACGTCGAGTGGGAATGCCGGCCCTCGTGGAAGGTGAACCACGGCAGGATCGCGGGCACGTGGCGCGGGTCCTCCGGACGGTCAGGCTTCACGCCGTCCCAGGCGGGTCGCCAGTACCGCTGCCGGAAGTTCGCCCGACGCAGCGGTGCCCCGTCCGGCGATACGAACACGAACGGATGGCCATGGCTGTTCATCAGGAGTTCGGAAAAGGTGGCGAAGAACGGCGGCAGATCCACGACCCGGGTGTCCGCGGGCGTCTTGGTCCGCCCGCCCTTCCGTGAACCGCGTGACCGTCGCGACGCACTGACGGACGGCGGTGGAACGTCGGCGCTCACGACCACCCCGCCCTTGGACACCGATCCGTTGACCTCCTTGAGTGGCGCTCGAATCGTGATGGCCGTCGCGTCGGGGTCGTACTCATGGCGTTGTTGGCCGACCAGTTCACTCCACCTGGCCCCGGTGTAGTGATCCGCGAGGCACGGCGTGAAGCCGCTCAATCCGATGCCTGCGGGGTGCCGGCGAGTAGCCGTTAAGTGGCGGTGGCGGTAGTGCCTGACCGGCCACATATGGCCGGTTCGTGTCCTGGTGACCTCTTCGGCGTATTGCCAGGATGAACAGGTCAGGTGGGGGACGCATCGTGACCAGGGGGAAGCACATGGGGTCGGGGGCACCACGCACGCCGACGTCCGGGTTGGCGCCAGTGCGGATGTGCGCGTGCTCGGCACTGTCGAGGGCGCGAAGGCAGGCGGTGTGGCGCATCTCGACGGCCCGAAGCCGACGACGTTGCTCGCCATCACGTCGGCACTGTCGTAGCAACCGGCCAGATCGTCGACGCGGCGGAACGGGAGACCTCCGGACAGCGGTTCGGCCGATCGGCCGTCCGGGCGTGACCCGGGCGACAAAAATGTCGTATCGGTCGGACTGGCAGTAACGCCACGTATCCCTCGATACGCTGTGCCGAACAGCAAGGTTGTCACTGGGGAGGACACCGGGCTCGCCGGCCTCCTGGTTGGAGCCGATGTGGACGTGCGCGTGCTCGGTACCGTCGAGGTGACACTGGCGGGGACGGCAGTCAATCTTGGTGGTCCGAAGCCGACGACATTGCTCGCACTGCTCGCGATCCACGCCGGCGCCGTCGTGACGACCGATCAGATCATTGACGTGCTGTGGTTGGATCGCCCGCCCGCCAACGTGCGCGCCACGATTCACACTCACGTGTCCGCGCTGCGTCGCATCCTCGGCCCCGACGTCGTGGCGCGCAAGGCAAACGGCTATCTGCTCCGCACCGAACATGCCACGGTCGACCTGTGTCAGGCCTGGGAGTTGGCCACTGCCGGGCGAGGGCTGACGGGCCAGGACCAGCACGAGGAAGCGGTCACCGTGCTGCGCCGGGCCCTGGCGCTGTGGCGCGGCGACACCACGCTCGGCGGCGCGACGGGCGAGTGGGTCGAGACCGAACGGGCCAGGATCGCGGAATTCCGCCTCGGCCTCCAGGAGGACCTGCTCGAAGCCGCGCTGGCCACCGGCCGGCAAGGCATGCCGATCGACGAGCTGACCGCTCTTGTCGAACAGAACCCGCTGCGGGAACGACTGCGTGGCCATTTGATTCGCACGTTGGCGATGTTCGGCCGGCAGGCCGAAGCCCTGTCGTGCTACCAGGCCGGCAGCCAGGTGCTCGCCGCCGAGCTGGGGGTGCAGCCCGGCGCCGAACTTCAGGCGATTCACCGGCAGCTGCTGGCCGGCGCACCCGCACCGGATCCGGTCGTCGCACCGATCGTGCCGCGCCAGCTGCCCGCCGGCATCGCCGACTTCACCGGGCGGGTCGAGGAGCTGCGACGGCTGGCCGGCAGCCGGGCGCCGATCGTGGCGCTGGCGGGCAAACCCGGCGCCGGCAAGAGCACCCTGGCTATCCATATTGGACAGATGATGCGCGAACGGTTCACCGACGGTGAGCTGTACGTGGATCTGCGTGGCGGTGACCGCACGCCACTGCTGCCGATCGACGTGCTCGGCCGGTTCCTGCGCGCCCTCGGTGTCGACGAATCTGCCATACCCGGCCCGCTCGATGAGCGCGCGGCGCTGTACCGCAGCCTGCTCGCCGACCGAGCCGTGCTGGTGCTGCTGGACAACGCCGTGGACGAGGCGCAGGTGCGGCCATTGCTGCCGAGCGGCGCGAACTGCCGGTGCCTGACGACCAGCCGGGCCCGGCTGTCGGCATTGGCCGGCGCCGATCACGTCAATGTCCCGACGTTGACCGAGCCGGATGCGCTCGACCTGTTCGCCCGAATCGTGGGCAACCAGCGGGTGGCCCAGCAGCCCGAGCAGGCCAGGGAGATTGTTCGACTCTGTGGCCGGCTGCCGTTGGCCGTGCGAGTGGCGGGAGCGCGGTTGGCCGCCCGCCCCGACTGGCCGTTGGCCCGGCTGGTGGATCGACTCGGCGAGCAGCGCCGGATCCTGAACAAGCTGAGCGTCGGCGACCTGGAGGTGCGTGGCAGTCTCAACCTCAGCTACCACGCGCTGCCGGAGCGGGAACGGCTCGCGCTGCGTCGACTGGGCTGGCTCGGCACCCCGGACTTCTCCGTGTGGTTGCTCGCGGTGCTGATCGGCGCCACCCTCACCGACGCCGAGAACATCGCGGAACACCTGGTCGACGCGCAGCTCGCGGACACCGCCTCCGAGGACAGCGCGGGCGTCGTCCGCTACCGGCTGCACGACCTCACCAGGGTGTTCGCCTGGGAACGCGCCGAAGACGAGGAGGCCCAGGCGGATCTGGTCGCCGTGGTCGAGCGGGTGGCCGAGTGCAGCATGGGATTGGTGAACCATGCCTCTGACGGGACTCCCATGCGATTGCTGGGCTCGGTACTGCCGACCGAGTTCCGATGTGACGTGACCGAGTTCGTGACCGACTTGGCGCCGCTGGCCTGGTTCGACGCCGAGCAGGCCGCGCTGGTGCACATCGTCGAGCGAACGAGCCAACTCGAGCTCGCCGGTGTCGCCGCGCGGTTGGCCACCGCGCTGTGCTCGTCCTCGTTCGCCATCAGCAACCGCTTCACGCACTGGTGGCGGACGCACACCGCCGCGCTGGAAGCGGCCCGCCGAGCGGGAGACGTCCTTAGCCAGGGTCTGTTGCTGGTCGGGCTCGGCTGGCTGCGCAGCGAGCAAGATCGGTTGGACGAGGCCATCGACTACTACCAGCAGGCGCTCACGGCGTTCGACGAGATTCGGGACGAGCGCGGCAGTGTGGCCACCCACCTAATGCTCGCCAGCGCGCAGCGTGAACTGGGCCAGCTCACCGCGGCTCTGCGGACCATCGAGCAGGCGTGGCCCGCGTTGATGGCGGCGACCGAGCCTGAGGCGCCCGTCCGCGCCCATCACATCCGCGGCACGATCCTGACCGAACTGGGGCAGTTTCCGGAGGCGCTGCGGCTGTGCGAGCGGGCCGTCGCGGGATACCAGGAGATTGGCGACGCACACGGCGTGGGGCTGGCATTGCGGTCGATGGGGATCGTGCACCGGGCGGCCGGGCGTCTCGACCAGGCGGCCACCTGCTGCGAGCGGGCACTGGCCCTGTTACGGCCTGTCGGTGATCATCTGATGACGGCGTACGCGGTGCAGGCGCTGGCGAAGGTGCGGATTCGTCAGGGCAACGGCCGGGAGGTCCGGGAATCGCTGGCGCAGGCGCTGCGCACGTGCCACGACATGCAGGACGGTTTCGGGCAGGCGTTGGTGCTGCGCACGCTCGGCGAGCTCGAACTGGCCGTTGGTCGGCCCGCGGCGGCGGTCGACCAGTTGGAGAACTCGATGCAATGGTGGCCCGCGCTGTCGCTGCCGCTGTGGCACGCCCGCTGCCAGCGAGACCTCGCGCGAGCCCTGCGCGCGCTGGACAGGCACGCGGAGGCCGACCGCGTGCACGCCGAGGCGATGGCCGTGTTCCTTCGCTGCGAAAGCCGCGAGGCGCGGGAAGAAAACGCAGGTCAGACGCCTACCGTGGCGACCTGGCGCGGCTGACAGAACGCTCGCAGTTTTTCTTGAGTTCCCCTGGCTAGTGTCCACCCCGTCCGTTCAAGGAAGGGGGGAGACGATGACTTCGCGCGACCTCGTTACCGCGTCGCCGGCTGACCATCACGCCTTCCTCATCGTCGGAGAGGTGAATTGATGGAACGAGGAACGGTTGTTTTGTGCCACGTGCTGGAATTGGCGACCAAACGCGTCGCTGTGTTATTAATGGTCGTATCCGTTGTGGTTGGTGTGTTGGCGGTCAATTTGGTGGCCGCGCCGGCCGCGCACGCGGACACCCTGCGCGACGCTATCGTCGCCAAGGCGGCAAGTCAGGTCGGTGTGCGAGGCGACAGCCGTGGATGCCAGCCGTACGGTGACTGCGAGGAATGGTGTGCGGATTTCGCCAACTGGGTGTGGCGGAATGCCGGTGTGAACCCCGTGCCAACCACGCGCACCGGGCGCGGTGAGGGGAAATGGGGGTTGGATCACGGCCTGTTCAAGGCCAGGCCGGATGGCCAGATGGGTAATCCGCTGCCCGGTGACATGGTCGTGTTCGGCCCGCCGGCCGAAGCGGCCGGCGGGCACGTGGCCATCGTCGAATCCGTCAATGACAACGGCACCATCACCACGATCAACGGCAACTTTGACAATGCCGTCAGACGGTGGACGATCAACCCGATCACGGCTCGAACGGGTACGGGCAACTATCCCATCTCCGGCTACGTCACCCCGCCGGGCGCGGGTAACAGCGCGCCCCCACCGGGCGCTTCGTTGTCGGGTGACGCCAGGGCGGAGATCGTGGCCCTCCAGACCGACGGAACCGCGCGTGCCTGGTACAACAACCTCGGTTTCGATGACATGCCGTGGGGTGGCGACAGCAAGACGGTGGCCACCGGGCTCGGCGCCCCTGACACGGTTCGCCTCGCCGACCTGGACGGTGACGGTCGCAAGGAGTTCATCAGCATCCAGCCGAACGGGGACATTATTGCGTGGTACAACGCGCTTGGTTTCGCCGACATGCCGTGGGGTGGGCAGAGCAAGAAGATCGGTGCGGGGTTCACTGATCCGAGCCGTGTGTTCTTCGCTGATCTGTCGGGTGACGGCAAGGCTGAGATCATTGCGCTGCAACCGGACGGTACGCTGACGGCTTGGTACAACGCGCTTGGTTTCGCCGACATGCCTTGGGGGCCGAGCAAGACCATCGGGACCGGGTTCAGCGACCCGGCCCGGATCCGATTCGCTGACCTGTCCGGCGACGGCAGGGCTGAGATCATGAGTATCCAGTCGGACGGCACGATCACCGCCTGGTACAACGCGCTGGGCTTCGAGACCATGCCGTGGGGACCGGCGAAGACCGTGGGAACCGGGTTCACCGACCCGAGCCGGGTCCTGTTCGCCGACCTGTCGGGCGACGGCAAGGCCGAGATCGCCAGTGTCCAGCCCGACGGCACGATCATCGCGTGGTACAACGCGCTTGGTTTCGCCGACATGCCCTGGGGACCGAGCAAGACGGTCGGCACGGGCTTCACCGAGCCCAACCGAGTGCTGTTCGCATAGTTGATTCCGTCATGCTCCCTTGGGGCTATCGCGTTGACCGCGGGCACAGTTGCGTCGGTCAGCGACGGACTGTCGACGTGTTGGCCACAGTATGAGCGGATAGGGCGTGTTGCGACCGTGCCCGCCGGGGGATGTGAACCCGGCGGGCACGGTCCGCCGCGTCACGGGCGTCCTGCGCGGAGCCCGATGTAACCAGGATGCCCCGTATCCGATCACCGGGCAGCCAGGCTCCAGCTCGGCCGGACACTGCTGGCTGTCGGCGACGCAGTAGCCGCTCGTGAGCACATGATGCTGGTGGAGGCGTCCTTCCGGGAGCTCGATGACTTGGGCCTGCCCACGGTCCGGGCCGTCGGGAAAGGCTCGGCGCCCGATGCATGACGGAGATCAGGCGAACGTCCGCAACGAGTTCGCCGGCGTCGCGCACAGCCTCATCCAAGCGGGCAGTATCAAGTCCGTCGTGATCAACGACGCCCGGCCGCTTCCGGCCCCGCGACAGCTACCTCGGGCGGCCGCCGACAAGCCGGCAAGGCCCCGCCCACGCGCTACTGGCCCTCTCCCTCCGTGGCCCTCACGCGTCCTGGTCGATCATTCGGTGGCAAGTTCGATCAGCAGCCGTTCGATCCGACCGCGTTCGACTGGGCTGTCGTATTTCCCAGCGAGTTCGAGAGCGGTCCGGGCTTGCCGAAGCGCCGCGGCGGGCAAGCCTGCGGCGCGGTCGATTCGCGCGTATTCGATGTGGATCGCCGCTTCGGCATCGGGACGCCGGGTCTGCCGCGCCAGCGGCAGTGCACGGTCGGCGAAAGAGCGGGCGGCGGTCAGGTCGCCGGATTCTCGCAGCGCCTGGGCGTTGAGGATCAGGCACCACGTCCGGCCGATGGGATCGCCATGGCGTTCGGCAAGGACGAGCGCCTCGGCCGCGTGCCGGAGCGCGGACGGAAGGTCTCCGGCAGCGAGGCTGGTGTGGACGATGCTGACCTTCGCCTGTGCGGTGATCTTCCACTCGCCCAGAGATTCGGCGTGCCGCAACGCTTGTTGCGCGTGTCGCAACGCCGTTTCCGGGTCGCCGAGCTGATCGCGGTACAGCGTGGACAGTGAACTGTGGCAGCTGGCGAGGCCGGCGACGTTGTCGCACGCCTCGTAACAGGCGACGGCTTCGTCGAGCGTGACGAGGGCCTCCGGGGCATCGCAACAGCGCTCGGCGGCGTCGCCGAGCTTGGACAGCACATTGCCGCGCAGTTCCGCGTCCACATCGGACAGCATCGGGCGCACTGGTGCCAGCACGCGCGGCACGTCGGAGTAGCGGCCGCGGTGCAGGCGGACGACCGCCGTGACCAGGGCAGCGCTTACCCGGACCGTGACGTCCGGCCCGGCGATCGCGGCGAGCCGGGGCGCGAGGCGGGCGAGGGGATCGAGCAGGTCAAGGCGGACCATCGGCGCCCAGAGCACCAGCAGCAACGCCCCCGCCGCGCGGGCCTGCCCTCGGTCTAGGGCTAGTTCGGCGATGGCGAGCAGCACGCCGACGTCCGCGCCAACCCACCGCAACGGTTCGGGTGCCAGCCGCTCGCGAATGTCCAGATCGAGGTTGCCCGCGGCCTCGGTGACCACCGCATAGCTCAGTGGCCAGTGGGTGATTTCGCGGCAAACGGCGGCCGAGAGCGTGGCCGCCCATGAGACCAGCCGGTCGAGCGCGGCTGGCGCCAGGTCGGGGTCGATCGTGCGGCAGTAGGCCCGGACCAGGTCGTGGGTCCGGTAGCGCATGACGCCATCCGGGCCAGGGCCGGCGGGCTCGATCAGGTGCATCGAGGCCAGCCTGGCGATGAGTTCGCCGGCCCGCGTCAACGTGGTGTCCAGCGCCGGGGCCAGCACCCAGCCGGGGAAATCCGGCCAGTCGACGGCCGCCACTGCGAGAAGTGCCTGCCGTGCTTGCGGTTCGAGCAGGTGCACGGCGGTGTTCAGGCTGCCGCGGACGCTGCGGTGCCCTGCGGTGAACGTGCGCATCCGGCCTGGGGCATCAGCCAGCCGGCGGGCCATTTCGGCCGCGCTCAGGGAGGGGAACGCAGCCAGGTTCCCTGCGGCGAGCCGCAGCGCCAGGGGCAGGCCAGCGCATGCCTTGACGATCGTCGCGATCGCCGCCGCGTCGGTCATCCGGTGCGCGCCGGCGACGTTCGCGACCACGTCGCGGGCCATGTCGTCGGGCAGCGGTCCGACCGGGACGCGCACCGCCGACTCCAGTTCGGGCAGCACTGCGCGGCTGGTCACGAGCGTCGCGCAGCCGGCTTCTGCGGTCAGCAGCGGCTCGATCTGGCCGGCCGTCGCCGCGTTGTCCAGCAGGATCAAGAGCCGTCGACGGACGGTCCGGCTCCGGAACTCCGCGGTCCGCCCTGCGATGTCGGCCGGCATCGATCGAGCCGGCACGCCGAGCGCGCGCAGGAAACCGCCCAGCACTTCCTTCGGTTGTGCCCTGCGAGGGCCGGCCCCGCGCAGATCGGCGTAGAGCTGGCCGTCGGGGAAAGCGTCGAGCGCAGCGTTCGCAGCGTGCACCGCGAGCGCCGTCTTGCCCACGCCGGGCATGCCGGTCAACAGCAGCAACCGCGGTTCGGTGGCTGGGCCGGACAGGACGTCACCCAGTACGGCGAGCTCGGCCTCGCGGCCGGCGAACCCTCGTGTCCGGGGCGGCAGTTGCGCGGGCGCTTCGCGGCCAGGCCGGTGGGACGGCGCCGGGTCGGCGGCCAGGATCTCCTGCTCCAGCTCGATCAGCTCGCGGGGGGGATCGACGCCCAGTTCGTCCCGCAGGACCTGCCGAGCTTGGCGGAACGCGTCCAGCGCGTCGGCCCGCCGGCCGCAGCGGTGCAACGCCAGCATCCGCCGGTGGTGCAGCCCTTCACGCAGCGGATGCGCCCGCACCAACTCGGTCAGCTCCGGCACGACCTGGGCCGCGTGCCCGCAGGCCAACTCCGCGTCGAGACAGTCTTCGAGCAGGCTCAGCCGGAGTTCGTCCAGTCGGGGACGCTGTAGCGACGCCAGATGCGGGCTGGTCCCGCTCAGCGGGACGCCTCGCCACAGTTTCAGCGCGGCCCGCAGCGTGGTCACGGTCGTCTCCCGGGGCCCGTCGGCGCGGGCGACCGTCTGCGCGTCGACCACTTCGCCGAGGTCGATCCGGGCGGTGCGCAGCCGGTAACCGTCGGCCTCGGTGCCGATCACGTCCGCTGCCCCGGCCCGGGCCAAGCTGGCCCGCAGTTTCGAAATCTGGATGTGTACCTGCTGGCGAGCGGTCGCCGGGGGCGATTCGCCCCACAATGCGTCAATCAACCGCTCGACCGACACCGTCCGTCCCGGTTCCAGCGCGAGGGCCGCCAGCACGGTGCGGCCCAGCCGCCCTTTCACCGGCACCGGATGTCCGGCGACGGAAACCCGGACAGGGCCGAGAAGATCGATTTCCAGCACCGGCGATGCCTCCCCCGCATCAGGCCAACCGACGCAGTTTAGCCGGGCCTCTCCGCGTTCCTCAAGCACGCATCCGGGTCCGACCAAGTCCCGCGCGCCGCGCGTGCTACGCATGCCAGAACTCGATAGCGAATGGATAGGGCATCTCGGCCACGATCGTTTCGACGGTTCCCCAATAAGACGGAGTCAGGATGCCAATAATCAATGTCCGCCGCGGCGCGTGGAGCGCTCTACTCGCCGCAGCTCTGCTGGCCGTCGGATTCACGGGTGCGCAGGCGGCCGATGCCTCGTCGTTCACCGAACAGGCGAGCATGGCCGGCCTGAGTACCGCGCAGGCCGGCGAGCTGCAGCGACAGGTCGATGCCTATGTCGCACAGACCGGTGGCAGGCAGATCTCGGCGAACAAGATCGATCTCGGCGGTGGGGCACTGGTCGTGGCGCTGCCCGGCGAGACCTACGCGCGCGACGTCGCGGCCCCGCTTGCCCCGCCGCCGTGTTACGCCGGCGATCTTTGCCTGTACAGCGGCCAGAATTACACCGGAAGTTATCTGTACTTCTACAAGTGTCAGACCGTCTTCGTGCCGTGGTACACGACCGGATCGTTCAACGACAATCAGACGTCCGGAACCATATCGACCTTCGAACGGATCAGTCCGCCGGGACATCTGCGTTATGTCGCGAAAGTGAAAGTCCCTTCGATCAACTGGGCGAACATCGGGAACATCACGGTGTGCTGAGAGGACGTCTTACGTGGCGGTCTTGGTCAGCCTCGTGAAGCGGGTCAAGGCCGTCCGGGACGCCGACAGTGGGCTCACGCGCTGACAGCCCCAAACAGAGAGGTCGACCATGCGAAAAAACAGGATAGTCACGATTGTCGCAGCTCTTGCCATGACATTGATCAGCGGCGCCGCGATGGCGACGCCGGCCAGTGCCGCTGCTCATACCGACGTGGCGCGCTGGTGTGGCACCGATGGCCCGAACTCCGGGACCGTCTGGGTATACGAGGGACATGTGCAGGTCGATTTCTGCATCGGCTACGACTGGAACCATCTGGACAACCACGTTCGCGGCTATGGAAGAGTGGTCGCCCGTGACATCGCGACCGGCGCCACCGTCACCGACGCGCACATCGACGCCAGTCTGAACACCGATCAGCTCGAGTCCGGCCTGGCCATCGCATCCGGCCATGATTACGAGACGAACGGCGTGGCCGACTTCGACACCACGACCGGCGCGATCGGTGGTGCCGGCTACTTCGGCTGCGACGGATCGGCGTTCTACCGAGACCATCTCCACGTGGACATGCGCTTCAACGGCGACAACACCCTGTACTCTTTCAACGCCTACACGAACGTCCAGGGCGTGCAAGCCTGTCAACTCGGTGACCACGACCACACCTTCACCGGTTATCCCACGTCGTAACAGGCCACCAGATCGCAGTGCCCGGCCGCCGTCGGGCGCTGCGATCGACGCGCCGCCGAGCAGCGGCGCCAACCCGCAGCGGGCGATCGACCAGGTCACATCGCGCGGACCTACCCGTGGGAGACGCCGGTCGCGGGCACCTCGGCAGGCTGGCCGCCGCCGAGGTCTGTCAGTCATGCGGTGCTGCATCAAGCGCCCTGCCCGGTCGCCGTGGTTCCGTGAACCGGAGGGGGACCGGTGAAGTGGTGGTGGTTCCGTTGGACGTAGGTAGGCGAGCCGGCAACCGGAATCGCGCGCTGTTCCGGTCAAGTGACGATGTATCCTCGGCCGTGGACCTGGATGCGGCGATCGACACGCTATA
>NZ_JBIUAG010000057.1:31765-46186 GCF_044547355.1 Kutzneria sp. NPDC052558 | reverse complement strand
GCGCGGTTGAGTCCGGTCCGGGTCCGGCGGGGGTTTCGGTGCGTCCGGTCGACGATCACGGTTCCAGCGGGCGCGCCGAAACCCTCCCGGCCAGGTCCGGGACGACCGGCGGGGACGCCGAACACGCGTCGGGCCAGGCGTTACACCCCGGGGAAGAAGACCACCGCCGTCACCAGGAAGGGCAAGAAACGAAAGAAGAGTTAAAACACAAGCACAGGCCGCATTCAAGTCTGGTCGACCCGCACCTGCCAAAGTTGCGGATGTCGCCAGCGGCGATGTTCGAGCACGGCATGGCTCGCGCCGGCTACATCGAGGTCCCACGTGACCCTGACCTGGCGTATGAGTTCCTGCGGACGCGGTGGCGCACGGTCCAGCACTACGGGGTGGAGATCGACGGCCGCCGCTACACGGACCCCGATGGTGTGCTCAAGCAGTTTGAGAATCAGACCAGCCCCTACACCGGTAAAGCGAAGGGCCGCTGGCCCTTCCAAGACGACCCCGACGACATCACCCGCGTCTACTTCCGCGACCCACACGAGCACCGGTGGCACACCTTGCGGTGGGAGCACGCTCCGACGTTGGACATGCCGTTGAGCGAGGACGCGCTGGTGTTCGCCCGTCGGTTGGCCACGGCCAAGTACACCTACCCCGACGACAAGGTCGCCGTGGCCGATCTGCTGGAGCGGTGGAACCTGGGGCTGGGCACCACGCTGGCCGAGCGGCGGATGGCGTTGCGCCTGTCACGTGAGCAGGCCGCCATCGATCTACCGGCACCCTCGCCGGAGCAGACGGTGTCCTCGCTGCCATCGGTGGCACGGGTACTGGCGGCCACCAGCGAACCAGCGTCGACGCCGACGCGTGAGGTGAGCGAGGAGCCGGACGAGCGGGCCACACAGATGGGCGACGACGACACCGATGATCTGGAAGACCTCGACGCCGACAGGGATTTCTACGCCGACGCGTTCAAAGACGTCTGATGGCTACGGGTGCCGGGCCGAGGTTGGATAACCTCACGTTGGCTCGCAAGGAGGGATGGTGCCAGTTCGTCGACGCCCCCCGCAGGCAGATACCGGAGCTGTTGTCCCGGCGACAGATTCGCGCACTGAGCGACCGCGCGAGAAGGGACTATGAGCGGGCGCGGCGAGTCTGGCATGCCAACCTCGGGCCGATCCGCACCCCACAGTTGGCAGAACTGCACGAGGACTTGTGGGACATCGTCGACAGCAACGCCCAGGACGGGGACAAACCCAAAGGAGCGGTCGCGATCGATGCGTTCCTGGACTGGGGAAGACAACCGCGGTGCTGGCGTTCGCTCGGGAGTTCCACCACCGAGAGATCGCCGAGAGCGGTGAGTACACTGACGCCGGGCACGAGCGGTTGCCGGTCTGTCGGGTCGGGTTGACCGGCAACACCGGCATGAAGGAGTTCAACCGGGCCCTGCTGGAGTTCTTCGGGCATCCTGGGAGCAAGTCCGGGACCACGGCGCAGTTCGCCCATCGTGCGTTGGACTGTGTGCTCTCGTGTGAGTGCCGACTGATCGCCGTGGACGACCTGCACTTCCTGAGATGGAACCACGCCAACGGGGTCGAGGTGTCCAATCACTTCAAGTATATCGCCAACGAGTTCCCGGTCACCCTGGTGTTCATCGGGGTCGGGTTGCAACAGCGCGGTCTGTTCAGCGAAGGCGCCTCCTACGCGGACGCGGTGCTGGCGCAGACCGGACGGCGCACCACCCGGCTGGGCATGGACCCGTTCCTGGTCAATACCGGGCGGGGCCGCCGTGAGTGGCGGAAGCTATTGCTGGCTATAGAGCAGCGCCTCGTGCTGGCCAACAAGGTTCCCGGGATGCTCGCCGACGAACTGTCCGACTACCTGTTCGCGCGCTCCACCGGGCACATCGGTTCGCTGATGACACTGATCAACCGAAGCTGCCAACGCGCGGTGCGCACCGGCGTCGAACGACTGGACCGCGACCTAATGGATAAGGTCAAGAATGATGCAGCCGCCGATGCCGCCCGCCGTGAACTGGACGCCGCGCTGACATCCCGCCGCATCACCACCCGCGCCAACCAACCTAAGCAGAAGGCCAATGCGGGATGAGCAGTGGGCGCACGCTGCCGATCCGGGTGGCGCCGCTGCCCGGTGAGCCGCTGGATGGGTGGCTGGAGGCGTACGCGCACCGGCTCGATGTCACCTTCGGGGACCTGCTGGCCGCGTTGGGCCTGCGCATCGCCGGGCGGCAGGCTCCCGACTACACCGTCTACCTGCGGCAACAAGAGGCGGAGCGAATCACCGCGCTGACCGGGGTGCCGGTCGAGCAGGCGCACGCGATGATGCTGCGGCTGTTTGACGGGCACGTGGTCGCGCTACACCCGCGTCGACGGGCGGTCACCCGATCGACCTGGTGGAGCCGCGGCAGCGGCTCCCGGTTCTGCCCCCGCTGCCTCACCGAGCGAGACGGCCGGTGGCTGCTGCGGTGGCGGCTGGCGTGGGTGTTCGCCTGCACCCGACACCGCATGCTGCTCCTGGACGTCTGCCCCGGGTGCGGGCACAGTCCCCGGACCTCGGTCATGCGCATCACCTACGATCATCGGCCCGGAACCTGTCCCCGCCGCGGATGCGGCACCGACCTGCGTGAAACCCACCCGCGCCGGTTACGCACGCACGATCGCCTGCTGGTCGCCCAGGCGTGGATCGACACCATCCTCGACACAGTGGAAGCCGGCACCACCGATGGCGTGGCCGATGCCCCGGCAGCGGTGTTCACCGATCTGCGCACCGTCGCGGGCTGGCTGCTGCGCCAATCCGACCCTGAGGACTTCCACTCCTTCGGGGCCCGCATCGACGCTGCCTGGCAGGCCGCGTGTGGCTACTACGCCGGCGGGGTTCGTCCCAGCCAGTTCCCACCCACTGACGCCGCCCTGATGGGGGCCACCGCCTCGCGGGCAATCGCCCTCATCGACGGCGACGACGATACGGCGATCACGCATCTGCGGACCCTGCTGCTGCGCAGCCCGCACCGCACCGCACCGCCGTCTGCCCACCCGGCCTGAGCCAGCAATGGAGGCACATCTCCACCCGGCTGCGCGGCCGATTCCTGCGGGCCGGAGACCCCGACCGGGGCCATATCGACCGACTCCGCCACCGGTCGGCCATCGCCACCGCCCACCTTCCCGATCCCGCTAGCGATCTACCGGCGATACGGGAACGTCATATCCCGCAACTGCTCTGGCCGGGCTGGACCATCCGCTTGCTTCCCCCACAAGGCTTTCACACCGAGCCGTTCCGCATGGTCATGTCGGCGTGCCTGCTGCTGCCCGGAGAGCATCGGCGCCGCCGTCACGGGAGGCCAACGCGGCTGCACCTGTTAGGCGGCATTCAGGATGAGGATGTCGCGCTCGCACGCATCCCCCGCACTCCTACTGACTGGGCGGCCAGCGCAAGTCCCGCCGCCTGGCAGCGACGACAACACGCCCGCGGCGTTCTCACCCCGGACGTCCTGCGCCGCGAGTACGTCGCCCGAGGGAAGCGACTGTGGCAGATCTCCGACGAGACGGGGATACCCCGTCACATCATCGCCGAGTTCGCCCACGACGACGGCTCTCACCCTGGCCAAGGGGCGGCGAGCGATCACCATCGACGAGCAGTGGCTGCGTGAGCAGTACCTCCACCGAGCACGATCCACAATGGACATCGGCACCGAGTTGGGGATCTCGGCCGAGACCGTCACCCGCAACCTCAACCGCTACAGCATCCCCGCGCGCCCATCCGGCGTCACGAGCTTCCCACAGATGATCACCGTCCTCGACGAAGGCGTTCCCCGGGACATCCGGGCCGCAGTCGACGGCGCGCTGCACGGCTGGATACGCCTGCACCGCTTCCACATCGCCATGGCATTCCCGAACATCGACACCGCCGCCACCTACCTCGGCGCGCACCCCGGCACCCTGGTCCACCAATTCCAGCGGCTCGAACGCGACATCGGCAGGCCACTGTTCCACCGGTCCACCTTCCGCAAACCCCACCGCCCCACCCCACGCGGACAAGCCCTGCTGCGCGACCTGGCCCAGGGACCCATCCAACAGCTGATGGCGGCCGCGCTACGGCACCACCAAATCCGCCCCATGCCTGACGCTGCCACCCTCGCCGAAGCGACGCACCAGGTCATCACCAAGCCCCGCAAGACCACTCCCCGCACTCCTGTCCCGCACAGCACCGCGTCGCGCGCACCGTCGGCCGGCACCGCCTACCAGATCCGCATCAGCCGCCCAGTCCTCACCGTCCTGCGCGACATCATCGACCACCCCGGCCAGTTCTACGGCCTCGAACTCCACCAGCGCACCGGAATCGACTACGGAACCCTCTACCCCATGCTCCACCGCATGCACCAAGCCGGCTGGCTCACCAGCCACCCCGAAGACGAACAATCCTGGCTCGCCGGCGCGCCACCCGGTCGCGGCCCCGGACGACGCCGCACCTACTACGACCTCACCCCCGAAGGACGCCGCGCCGCCCTCCACGAACTCCACCAGCACAAGCCCGGAAACCGAAAGAAAGCCACAACATGAGCAATCGAATCCCTGCAACGCTGGTGACGGCGCGTCTCTACTCGCGTGGTCATCGGCGTGGTGGGGCTCTTACCACGGTGCGGCAGGCCACCCACTCGACCGAAGGGGCGCCACAGAAGGGACCACAAGACGATTGACGCACCCCCACGGACAGTGGGTTCCGCGCCGAAACGCCAGCGAAGGCTGCGCCAATCGGATGATGCCGACGCGATCATGGAGCCGTTCCCGTGCTGGGCCTGGACATAATCCATGCATGCGTACCTGCCCCGGTCAGGTCCTTCCACGTTGCCGCACTGAATGCCTGCCGACCACGCGGCGCACAGCTCAGCGCCATCGGGCGTCGGCACGCGGAGGTGTTCGGTGAGTCCCACTGACCAAGGTGCACGGAACACCGTGACGCAGTCGGTGAGTGGTTCGGTGGTGCAGGCCGGCGCTATCCATGGCGATGTCCACCTGCATGCGCCCGCCCCCTGTCAGAGCGTTCCTCGGCAGTTGCCGCCCTGTCCCTCGCACTTCACTAACCGATCCCAGGAGTTGCGGTCACTGGATCATCTCATGGCGGGTGATCCGGATCGCTCGACTCCCGTGCTTGCGGTGATCACCGGCTCGGGTGGCGTGGGCAAGACGGCGCTGGCGCTGCGGTGGCTGCACTCGGTGAGCGAGTCCTTTCCCGACGGGCAGTTGTACGTCGATCTGTCGGCATTCGGCGCCGGCGGCCCGGCGGCCCCCTCCGAGCTACTCGGGCAGCTCCTACGCGGCTTGGGCGTGCCAACGGCGGAGGTCCCGCTCGCCGTGGCCGAACAGGTGGCGTTGTTTCGGTCGATCACCGCAGGCAAGGCGGTGGCGGTGTTGCTGGATGACGCTGCGTCGACCGCGCAGGTGCGGACGCTGCTGCCGTCCTCGCCCCGCAGCCTGGTCGTGGTCACCAGCCGATGGCGCCTGACCGGTCTCGCGGTCAACGGTGCCCAGGTGATCCCAGTGGATCCGTTGGATTCCGGCGCCTCGGTAGAGCTGCTGGCCCTCGCGGTGGGCTCGGACCGGGTTGCTGACGAACACGACGCGGCGTGTGAGCTGGCCGAGCTGTGTGGCGGCATGCCGATCGCGTTGCGGGTCGTGGCGGCGCGCCTGTCCAGCAGGCCGCGGCGGCGGGTGACCCGCGCGGTGGAGGACCTGCGCGACGAACAACACCGCCTCGGTGCGCTGGCGGACGACGACCGTGAGCTTTCCGTGGAAGCGAGTTTGGACCTGTCCTACCGGGAACTCTCCCCGCAGGCCGCGCGGTTGTACCGGCTGCTGTCGCTGCATCCCGGTGCCATGTTCGGCCCCGGGATCGTCGCGGCGTGCGTCGGTTGCTCCGACGCGTACGCGGAGAATCTGCTGGACGAGTTGGTGGAGGCGAGCATGGTGGCCGACCACGCCGAGGACCGCTACCGCGTGCACGACCTGCTGCGCCTGCACGCGCAGCGCCACGCCAAGCACGAGGACAGCGAGACGGACCGAGCGGGCGCAGTGCAGGCGATGGTCCTGTGGTATCTCGACCATGCGGTGGCCGCCGACCTGGTCGTCACACCGCTGCGGACGCACTACGGCGACCGCTACCGGCGTGCCGAGCAGCCGCAGCGCTTCCATACCGCCTCGGATGGTCTGGACTGGCTGGAGCAGGAACTGCCCAACCTCACGACCGCCGCACGGGTCGCGTTCGAGCGGGGCTGGCATGAGCTGATGTGGCAGCTGTGCGAAGCGATGTGGGGCTTGTTCCTGCATCGCAGCCACTACCCGGAGTGGATCGAAATCCACGAACTCGGCGTGCAGTCCGCGGCAGTACTGGGGGATCCGATCATCGAGTCCCGAATGCTGGTCCAGCTCGCCGCCGCTTACCTGCGGCTGGGCCAGCATGACACCGCCGCCCGGTGGGGCGTGCCGGCGTTGGAGCGGGCCGAGGCCGCCGGGCACTGGGCCAGTGAGGCGACGGCCCGGGAAACCCTGGGCGCCGTCGCGCACGGCCAGGGACGCCTGGAGGACGCCCTGGGCCACTACAGGCGGGCGTTGAGCCTCAGCGAGGAGCATGGCCAGACCCGCGGTGGGGTGCTGCTGTCGACCTACCTGGGTTACCTCCTGCGCGACCTGAACCGTTTCCCGGAGGCGGTCGAGCACTTTCACCGGGCGAGGGGCCTGGCGGCCTCGATCGGGGATCTCACCAGCCAGGCCCAAGCCCTCGTCGGCCTCGGCTCGACCCAGGCCCGGCAGGGCCAGTTCTGCGATGCGATCGCCGGGCTGACCGAGGCACTGTCGCTGTTGGACTACGCGGCTGCCCCGGCGTTGCATGTCGATGTCCTGCACCAACTGGGCGAGATCAGCCGGCAAGCTGGTGATCTTGTGGCGGCCGGAACGCACTGGGAGCAGGCGATACGGCTGTACACCAGCCTGGGCGATCCCAAAGCCGATCAGGTTCGCGCCTTGCTGGACGCACTTGGCGGCCCGCCGTCGGACGACGTTGACCAGGCGAGCCACACGTAGGCCAGCGCGGCATCCAGTCCGTTCTCGGTCCATGTCCTGACGACTTCTCGTCCTCCGGCGATGAGTAGTACGAACAGTTGCCCGCAGCGAGCCACGGCCGCACTGCACCCCGGCGAGCCATCCAGGGCAGCGCTCACTGACCGGCGCGCATCGGCAACGGCTAGCTGATCGCGGCAGACCAGCACGTCGGCCACCTGCTGCCACCGCAGGCCCGCCGTCCCCGCGTGAGCCACCACCATCCGGTCGATCTCCCTGCCCGCCTGATGTATCACCACGATGCGTACGCCGGGGGCGGTCATGCGATCACTTCCGGCAGGGGCACCGGAGACACCGGAAGCCCGCAAGCCGGCTCCGGCAGGCCCAGCAGCCGGTACAGGGTGCGCCGCAGGATCGCCGCCGACTGTCCCGGCCTAGAGGTGATCCGTCCGGCGATCTCGGCGAAGCCCGGCGGCACCGGTCCGGCGCAGGCGCGCTGAATCTGGGGCAGCAACGATTGGTCCATCCGCAGCGGTGCGGCGACCTGGGCGAGGGCATCGGCTGTACTCCCGGGCCGCACATCCGCTCGGGACGCGGTGGCCATCAGGACCGGGACACCGAGTCCGGCTGCGTACTGGGTCACCGAGCCGTGGTCACCGACCACGCAGTCCGCGCCGACCAGCGCCCCACGCCACCCCTCCTCTGGCGGGACCACCACCAACCCTGCGGCCCGTGCCTTCGCCAGCCACAGCAGGACCTGCCGACGGCCGCACTCGGCCCACACGAAGGGGTGGATGACCGCGACAACCCGGTAGTGCTCAGCCGGTAGCTGGGTGGCCAGCTGGTCGAAGAGCTCGATGTCGGTCCCGAACAGCGAGTGCGGCGACCAGGTCGTGCTCACCACTACGAGCCGCTGACCGGCGCGCACGCCCAGTGCCTCTCGGTAGAGCCTGCGCAGCGATCGGCTGGCCAGCATCCGGTCGAAGCACGGGTCACCGACCACCACTGCCCGCGGCAACGCCTGCGGACAGGACTGCCTGAGTACGGAGCGCTCGTCATCGTGGGCGAGCACCAGCGCCGCCGGGACCACCCGGCCGTCACGCATCAGGTGCCCGGGGTGCAGGTCGTGGCCCGGTAGTGTCGCGGCTTCGGGAGTCCTGGGGCCGATGCGGGAGCGGACGCTGCCCGACCCGTGGGGCAGCACCACCAGCGGCGCGTTCAGTTCACCCACACCCCAGTGGCAAGCCGCCAGGGCCAGGTCGAACCGGGTCCGGACCGCCTGCTGCCACGGCAACACCAGACCGCCCAGACTCCGGGTGAATTCCGCGACCCCGTACCAGTGGTGTCCGGTGGCCGGGGTCGTGAACATGACCGCGACCCGGTGATCGGTCTCCAGGACCGGCAGCACGTCCAGCAGCCGGGTACCGGCCTGCAGGTGCGGCACCACAGCCAGCACCGTGCGGCAGCCCGGCCGCGTCATCCACCACTCGGCTGCGGGGTTGCCCGGTGCCAGCACCCACTCGTCGGTGTCCATGCTCGCCGCCTCCCTGTGGCTGTGCGGGTTGTGACGCAAGGCTGAGGGCGGGGGGTGGAAGATCATGTGGAAGATCAACTGGAAAGTGTCGTGGGTCCCTGACTTCACCTGATTGGCCGTATGGCGACGGCCAGGCACCGCGGCTGGATCTGGTTGAGTGGTGGCTTGACGACTGCGGAGGACGGTCGAGGGGGTGCCTGTGGAGTTCCGCATCCTGGGCCCGGTGGAAGTGCTTGACGACACGGGGACGCAGGTCGCTCTGGCACCGAAGGTCCGCGCGGTCCTCGCGGTGTTGCTGCTCAACCTGGACACACCGATCACCAATGACGCCCTAGGCGGTTGGCTGTGGGGCGAGGACGATTACGACCCGCGGACGCTATACAAATACATCCGGGACCTCCGCGCCGTCCTGTCCTCCACGTTCGGCACCGCTGCGGTGTTGCCGCGCAGCACCGGCCTGCAACGCCTGATCCTCGATCCGGACTATGTCGACTATCACCGGTTCTCACGGCATACCGTTGCGGCCCGCTCGACCAGCGACCCTCACGTCGCCCTGACGGCATTCGGCGCCGCGATCGCGGAGTTCCGGGGTGAGCCGCTGTCTGGTATCACGGGCGGGCGGCTGAACAACCTTAGAACCGGCCTGGACCACCAATGGCGTGAAGCCTGTTACCAGCACGCCACCTACCGGCTCGCGCTCGGCCAGCACTCTGATGCGCTCTCCGAACTCAACCACTATCTCGCCCGTTGGCCTAACGATGAACGCTTCTACACGCTGCGAATAAGTGTGATGGCCGCCGACGGCCGACAAGCCGAGATCTCTGCCGACTTCGCCCGTTACTGCCGCGACCACGATGCGAGTGACGCACTGCGCGACCACGTACGACACGTGCGGTCCGGCCGCGGTACCGCAGCCCCTGGCAGGGCACGTACCTTCCCGTACTCGCCAGTGCAATCGATATACACAGAGAAGTCACGGTGGCGATTTGGTGTAGTGCCAGCAAGGGCGGCCTGCTTCCAACAGCGCCACGCCACCCGTCAGTTGACTGGCGCATTGGACCACGGGGGCACCATTGTCCTGACTGGAGCAGGTCGAGCGGATGTCACGCTCAAAAATGTCGATTTGTTTGGCACGCGCGTTTTGTCCGGTTTGGGCGGAGTGGGCAAGACTCAGTTGGCGGCTGATTACGCCCATACTCTCTGGGGTGAAGGCCAAATCGGTTTGCTTGTCTGGATTACCGCAAGTAGCCAACAGGTAATACTTTCAAGCTATGCCAGCCTGTTCACTGAGTTGACTGGTATCGATGAAAGAAATATCGAGCGCGGCGCACGGAGGTTACTGGCCTGGCTGGCCACCACCGACACGCGGTGGTTGGTTGTGTTGGATGACCTCCAATCTCCTGCTCACCTACGTGCGCTGTGGCCGCCGCATACTGGCAACGGCCGTGTGATCGTGACTACTCGCCGCCGAGACGCCGCTCTGGCCGGGGATCACCGCCATCTAGTCGAAGTCGGCCTGTTTACCCCTGAGGACTCCCTGGCTTTCCTGACAGCTAGGCTTGCCGCTCGGCCTGCCCAAGTCGACGGGGCTGCCCAGCTTGCCGAAGAGTTGGGACATCTGCCACTAGCGTTAGGGCAAGCAGCTGTCTATATCGCTGACCGGCAGACGATGACTTGCGCCGAATACCTGTCTCGATTTGTTGATCAGCGCCGAAGGTTGCTTGATTTGCTGCCCGACGCCGACGGGCTACCCGACGACTATCAGGCCACGGTCGCGGCAACTTGGTCACTGTCGATCGAACGCGCCAATCAGCTGATGCCCCCAGGGCTGGCTCGCCCGACATTGGAACTAGCATCGGTACTTGATCCGAACGGAATTCCAATGTCAATGTTCATCGACCACGCAACACTCGCGCACGTAGGCGCGACGGTTGGCCGCGAGGTGGATGCCGAGGACCTTGTGAACGCCGCGTCCTGCTTGCACAGACTAAGCTTGATCACACTAGACCCCGACGCGCCGAATCGCGCGGTGCGCATCCACGCCCTGGTGCAACGCGCTAGCCGCGATACGCTAACTCCCGAGCGCATTGCCACAGTAGTACGCAATGCTGCCGACGCCCTGCTTGAGATTTGGCCGGAGGTCGAACATGAAGACGAACTAGCGCAGGTGCTGCGCGCGAACGCTGCCGCCCTGTGCTCCGTCGCTGAGAACTACTTGTGGCACCCTGACGCTCATGAGATCCTATTTCGTTACGGGGAAAGTCTTAGTCAAGCCGGTCTACTTACAATTGCTATTGACTATCACAACTGGCTATTCGCCGGCGTTAGTAAGATGTTGGGCGCTGATCACCCCGCCGCATTGAGAACTCGCCACAACCTAGCTGGCTGTTATGGCGAGACTGGAGATTGGGTTGAGGCTGCGAACCGATTCGAGACGCTACTTGTAGACTCGATACGAATACTTGGACCCGACCATCCTAGCACGTTGAGAACCCGACAGACCCTCGCCTACTCACACTGCGAGGCAGGGAACCCGGCAAAGGCTGTCGAGCTCTTCCACGCTCTACTCACGGATCGCCAGCGGGTGCAAGGAAATGACCACCCAGAGACGTTAAGAACCCGCCACAACCTCGCCTACTCCTACGGACGTGCTGGCGACTCAACTAGAGCCGTCGAACAGCTGGAAACCCTGCTATCAGACCGTCAACGTTTGACCGGAGCGGACCACCCCACCACATTAAATACTCGTCATGAACTCGCCTACCTGCAGGGCCGTGTGGGAGATTTCGTTGGCGCAGTCGAGCTATTCAAAACGCTGGTTGCAGATCGACAACGGATACTCGGAGACGATCATCCGAGCACTTTGAGAACTCGCCACAATCTGGCTTACTGGTTAGGAGAAGCTGGAGATCCTGTCGGGGCAGTAGGGCAGTTCGAGGTACTGCTAGCAGACTCCATGAGAGTACTGGGACTCGATCATCCTGACACTCTCACGGCTCGCCTAAATCTCGCACGCTGGCGCGGGGAGGCGGGAGACCCAAGCGGAGCGATTGATCAGTTTGAAGCACTACTGGAAGACGACTTTCGAATCCTAGGGCCTGATCATCCTGACACTCTGAGAACCCGAAGTAGCATCGCGCGCTGGACGGGGAATGCAGGGGATCCGAACAAGGCGGTCGAACTGTTCAAAGCACTGCTTGCTGACAGGCTGCGGGTGCTTGGCCCTAATCATCCTGACATCCTGGACACCCGCCAGCAACTTACCCATTGGCAATGGGTTGCCGATACCGAAGCTGGCCCGTAAACATCCGCATGGCCCGTTATTCAGCTACAGCGAGTGATCGCACATGATCATCGCGCACCGTCCTTGATAACTCAACCTTCGACAGAGTCGAATGCTTCTACGGTCTGCGCCAGCGACGGAACACTTACTAACAGGGGCAAAGTGGGGGCTCGACGTTGGGCGGCTGGGACGTCGCGGTCAAGGAAATGTCACGAGTTTGAGACTGATCATGGTGACATCGCCGTGAGACAGACAAGAAGGCCCAGGTCACGCAAGATCAACCTGTAAAGCGCGCTGAGACCCTACACGTTTTGTAGGTTCGCATTTCTGATGGCGGATTCTCAGTAGCGTTGGCGGCCCGACGGCGGATCCGCCATCTGACTGAGACACACCTGTCCGTTCTCGCCGAACTTGGCCGATTCTCACCGTATGGCCGTCATACCTGGCCGGATCTTATGTAGATGACGCCTCGACGGCTTGCCCGTCACCCGTTGGACTGACGGCTGTCTCATCGAGGTTGGCCAGTATCGCCGAATCGCCGACATGGCGACATCGATCAGCGGTGGCGGATGCCGGTCTAGTCATCACAAGATCGGGTGACATCGGTTGGGGGACGAACTCGGGGTGCGCTTCTATGGCGTGGTCGCCTGCGCAGCGGCGCGGGACGGCTCAGGGCAAGACCCGGGCGAGCGCGGCGGTGACGGCGGCGGCGAGGGTGAGGACAGCGGCGAAGGTGGTAGCGGCACGCATCAGGGCAGCGGGGTACGTGGCACCGTCGAGACGGGCGAGCGTGCCCGCGGCGGCGGCGGTCAGGATCGCAAGCACGACGACCAGACTGGCGGCGAGCAGGACGATGGCGATGCGGTTCACGACGGCCTCCCCGAGGTGGGCGGGAATGTTGACGTGACCAAATGTCGCGGAAGCCGTGTTTACCATGGTCCAACTGGACGAAGATGAACACGGTTGGACACGCATCGGTGGGTGGTCAGTGTGGCTGGAGAACGCGATAGGCGCGAGGCCGCCCTGATCGAACTACGCACCAGGCTGAACGACGGGCTTGCCCGTGCAGGGCTGACGAAGAGACAGCTTGAACGTCGAACGGGACTAAGCCACGGAACCATCAATGCGGCTTTCCAGCGCGGAGGGCGTGTTCCGTCTGCCGTGACGGTCGCCGCGCTGGCGCGCACGCTCCAGCTACCGGCAGAGGAGCTGCTGAAGCTCCAGCGGGCCGCGACAAACGAGGTCGATTCTGTCCCTCTGGAGGAGGACCCACCGGGCAAGCCGATCGGGCAGTGGGATCCGCACGATCTGGAGGTCCATCCCGCTGGAACCGCCACCGGCGCAGCTGGCTTCGAGGCCCGGTCTCGGCGGGAGCTGCCCGGTTACGTGCGTCGCGCCCACGATCAAATCCTGGCCAAGGCAGTGAGCGAGGCTGCGGCGGGTCGCAGTCGGATGCTGGTGCTGGTCGGGTCGTCCTCGACCGGCAAGACAAGGGCGTGCTGGGAAGCAGTTCAGGCGCTAGCTGATCGGGGGTGGCGGCTGTGGCACCCGCACGATCCGACCCGGGCCGAGGCCACGCTCGCCGACCTCGGCCGTGTGAAGCCCCGCACGGTGGTGTGGCTCAACGAGACCCAGCACTACCTCGGTCACCCCCAATACGGCGAACGCATCGCGGCCGCACTCCACACGCTCCTCACCGACACAGACCGCCGACCAGCTCTTGTCCTGGGCACTCTCTGGACCGAGTACGCCAACGCTTACGCACGCCTGCCAGCCCCCCAAGAACCTGACCCGCATAGTCGGGTTCGTGAACTCTTGGCCGGGCGTACGGTCGCCGTCCCCGACACGTTTGATCAGGAAGCGCTTGACGCTGCCACCGCCCTCGCCCAGACCGGCGACCGGTTCATGGCCGACGCCCTCACCCGCGCCCGCGCGCATGGGCGTCTCGCCCAGGACCTCGCTGGCGCACCTGAACTCCTGCGCCGTTACGAACACGGCACTCCATCTGTCAGAGCTTTGCTGGAGGCCGCGATGGACGCCCGCCGCCTCGGCGTCGGACTCAATATCCCATACGAATTCCTCGTCGATGCGGCCTCTGACTACCTCACCGACCACGACTACGACCAGCTCACCGACGACTGGGCCGAAACCGCCTTTGCCGATCTCGCCCGTCCTGTCCACGGCACACAAGCCCCCCTGCGCCGGACCTCCACCCGTCCTTCGCGGCGTCCCCCTGGCGCCCCAACGCCGACCACAGCGCCGGCCCCGCGAACAGGACCGATCGTCCGTCTCGCCGACTACCTCGAACAGCACGGCCGCACCACTCGCCGCAGACTGTGCCCGCCAGCCTCCTTCTGGCACGCCGCCGACACCCACCTCACGCAGCCCGACGACCTCAACAACCTCGCCAAAGCCGCAGAGTCAAGAAGCCGCGCTCAGTGGGCCTATCATTTCTGGAGCCGGGCTGCCGATGCTGGCCACCCACAGGCTCTTGAATACCTGGCGCAGTCGCGGTACGACGCTGGGGACCGGGAGGGAGCTGA
>NZ_JBIUAG010000057.1:0-31666 GCF_044547355.1 Kutzneria sp. NPDC052558 | reverse complement strand
AAGCCCTCTTCCGACGGGCGGCGGACGCAGGCCACCCGGGCGCCTTGCTCCAGTTGGCGCGGATGCTCGAGGAGGCCGGGGACAAGAACGGTGCCTACGCCCTCCACCTGCAGGCCGCCGCCGACGACCCCGAAGCCCTGTTCGCTCTGGCGCAGCAGTGGTACGTCGATGGGGACCGGGAGGGAGCTGAAGCCCTCTTCCGACGGGCGGCGGACGCAGGCCACCCGGGCGCCTTGCTCCAGTTGGCGCGGATGCTCGAGGAGGCCGGGGACAAGAACGGTGCCGAAACCCTTGCCTGGCAGGCCGCCAAGGCCGGCGACCCTGATGCCGTGGAATACCTGGCGTGGAGGCTTGAGGGGACCGGGGATCAGCAGGGCTTCGAAACGCTCGTTCGCCACGCCGCCGACGCCGGCTACACCGAAGCCTTGTGGCGCCTGGCGCAATGGCATGAGCGTACCGTAGGTGATCGGCAGGGCTTCGAAACGCTCGTTCGCCACGCCGCCGCCGCCGGCCACACCGAAGCCCTGGAATACCTGGCGCAGAAGCTTGAGGGGGCCGGCGATCAGCAGGGCGCCGAAGCCCTCTGCCAGCAGGCCGTCGACGCCGGCCACACCAAAGCCTTGTGGTGCTTGGCGCGAAGGCGAGA
Organism: Kutzneria sp. NPDC052558; assembly: GCF_044547355.1. Lineage (NCBI taxonomy): Bacteria > Bacillati > Actinomycetota > Actinomycetes > Pseudonocardiales > Pseudonocardiaceae > Kutzneria > Kutzneria sp. NPDC052558. Next base: position 31,020 of record NZ_JBIUAG010000057.1, on the reverse strand, counting down.
GAAAGCGGGCGACGTCGAGGGCGCCGAAAGCCTCCTCCAGCGGGCCGCGGACGCTGGTGACCCCGATGTCCTGAGAATCCTGGTGCGGAGACGACAGGAGGCCGGCGATCAGCAGGGCGCCGAAACGCTTGCCTGGCAAGCCGCCGACGCTGGACACCTCGGCCTGCTGGATTACCTGGCGCAGAGGCGTGAGGAGGCCGGGGATCAGCAGGGCGCCGAAGCCCTCTTCCGGCAGGCCGCCGACGCCGGCCACTTTTTGCTCGGCAGTTGGTCGAGGTGGCCGCTCGGCTTGGACCCAGACGGGTCACCTACTCCTGACGCGCCTTAACAACTCAGACGTCCGCTGAGCTGCAAGCAGCACGGCGAAGAGGGTTGTCGCGCGTCCCTTGTGGATGAGGCGACCCACTGACCGCACGCCGTTCCACCGGATACTGATCGGTCACGTCTGGATGTCGTACTGCAACTGCATCGCGCTCGGTATGGAGGTGCTTCGGCGCCATTCCCCGGTGTACCTTGCGCCTCACAGCACTGTCGAAGAAGTGCCACCGATCTGAGACTGGTCTTGGGTGACATCGAACTGAGACAGGCAGTACCCGCAGGTCGGAGGAGATCAACATGTCACGCGGCGTGGGAACCTACATCACGATCGCTAGATCGGCCGAGCGGCTTGGTCGTCGCGGGAAACGTTGCCGCGACGCCACGCCCCGAGCGCGCCGACGGCCGGTTAATCAACGACAATCTGTGAAAGGAGGTGAAGGTTGGCAGGACCACCATGAACAGCGCCATCAGTGATGGGAGAGCGGCGTGACTAGTAGGCTGCCGTCGGGATTTCTCATGCGAAGTCGGGAGTCTAGCCCCGCGCTGGTTTCAAGAAGCGCCTCTAGCCACCGCCCTCGCGACCAGATACCCATCGACCGTCGCATGCAAGAACTCGTAGGTGCGCTGGATCCGTTCGGTGCCGAGCTCGGTGCTTCGAGGGTGCGGATGAATAAGACTGGGCCAACAGCTCGGGCACGAAGGTCAGGGTCTGATGCGACAACGGCAGCGCGGCACGGTAGAACAGCATGCGAAGCCTTCGGTGGCAGGGTCTGCTCTTGGTCGACAGCCCTCCTACTGGAGGTTCATCCGTTGTCGCGCCGACACGCCGATGCCCCTCAGTTCCTGATCTGCATCCCTTGCCTCCCAAGACATCCAGACCAGGATGAAAAAGGTTCACTGCAAGAACGGAGGCGGGCGTGTCCATCACCGGGACAGCCCGCGTCCGCGGGGACGACTGCGTAAGGTCCGCCAACTGTGCGCGCGTCATCGGAACAGCCCCGCGTCCGCGAGGGACGACGAGCGCTCCTTGGCCTCGGCCGGCAGCGCGACCGGAACAGCCTCGCGTCCGCGGGAACGACGCAGACCTGGGACCCCGCCACCTTCAAACGTGGCTGAACAGCCCCGCGTCCGGTGGGTCATTCGTTCTGCGTTACCGGAACAGCCCCGCGTCCGCGGGGACGACCGCGCGAGCCAAGCCCCTAGCGGTAGTTTGTTAACTTCAAGTGGGTAGGTAGAGATCGATGCCCCGGCCTTGTGCAAGGGTGTCGAGCAGTCGTTGTAGTTCATCGGGCGGGGGCTTGTCTGACCACGCTCTCCACCAGCGTCGCAGCAGTAGCCACGGGGTCAGCCAGGCCCGGACGGCGCGTAAGGCCTTGGGCCAACAGGACATTCGTGCCGGCTGGGGAGGTTGGGTGCCCCCTCTCTCCGGGGTCGTCGGCAGACGACCCCGGAGACGACGCGCTCAGACTGTCGCGTGTAGACAGTAGGTCGAACCATGTGGCCCAGCAGAACGAGAACGCACAGTTGACCAACGTCTGATGGCGGCGGATCGCGGTGGCGGACCGAACCTGGAAATCGGCCCATCCCAACTCGTCTTTGACCTGCTTGTAGCTTTGCTCGATCCAGTGCCGGATGCCGTACAGCCGCACCACTTCAGTCAGATCGGCGGCCTCATGTGGGTTGTCGAGCCCATCGTGCGGACCACCGGGTCTCGGCAGGTTAGTGGCCAGGTACCAAGTTGCCTTGTCCGGCAACGTTTCCGGGTCCGTGGTGGCCACCACCAGCCGGGTGTGTCCATCGGGCCCCCACCAGCCCAGCGTGGCATCAGCGGCCCACCAGGTTTCGGTGTGCCCATACCGGAATACCCGCCGCACCCTGCTCCAGCCACCAGGATCGTCAGGGCCGTTCCAGCGCACCGCGGCTGCCGCGTCCTTGGGTGTGTATGCCTCGGCCTGATACTGCCAGGTGCCCCGCGAGGGCTTGAGCGCCATGACAAAGCCCCAACCGCCCTGCCGCAGTTCGGCGCGCAGGTCGTCGTGGTCGCCGTAGAAGCAGTCGGCCACCACCGCCCGGCACACCACCCCAGCCTCCTGGGCCTTGGTCACCAGGTTCGCCGCGATCTTCAGCTTGGTACGAAAGTCGGAATCGTTGCGGCCCTTGGGGAAATGCGACGCCGGCGTGTAGGGCTCGGCGTGCAGCGGATAATAGACGCGCTCGTCGGCCCACACCGTGGTCACCGTGACGATACCGCTGTCGGTCTTGCCATAGCGGCCCAGCCACTGCCGCCCGACATGCGCGGTCGCGCTGCCATCCTTGCGGTCACCGGAATCGTCGATGACCAGCACCCCGCCAGGGTGTGGCGCGGTGGCCGGATCGGACAATAGTAGCTCCAGCCGCCGGTCGTTGACCTTCTCACTGTCCCAGGTGGACTCGGACAGGAGGTACTGCAATCGTTGCACAGCAGCGTGCTGCGCACCCGCCACCGGCTCTGCCCCGGCCAGGCCGGTCAGCGTCTTGTTCCGGTCACGCGGCGCCAGCAGTCCGGTCAGATACTCGCGAAACCCTCGCCGCTGCGCCAGTCGGGAGAACAGCTCGTCGAACCGGGCCGCGTAGTCCTCCAACGGACCCGCGGCCTCCGGGCACGCCACCCGAGCCACCAGCACCTCACCCGCCCTGTCGATCGACCTGCCGGCGCAACGACGCGACAACCAGGGAGGATACCAAGTTAACAAACTACCGCTAGGAGTGTCGCGTGCTCGGCCTCCAACCAGCCCATCGCGGCCGCCGCGTCGAACTGCGGGAGCGGGTGGACACCGGTCGCGGGTGGGGCAAGGTCTAGGAGCGTGGAATGAGGGTCAACGAGTCGTTGGGCGGCGAAGGTGGTGTGTAGGTAGAAATCCACCAGCCGGGTCAGTGCCGTCTCACGCACGTCGTCAGGAAGGGTGGTTTCGGCGGTATTGGCGGCGTAGTCGCGGACCAGATCGTGCATCCCGTACCGGCTCCCCGGACGCCGGTCGAGCAAGGACGCTCCTCCAACACAGACAGTGACTCTCGCGCGCCAGCCTGGGACGACCCGGCAAGAGACACCATGGCGGGCAAGGTGATTTCGGGGCCGGGGGCGATACCCAGCAGCGCGAACGCGGTTCGGTGTTGCTCGGCGAGGTGACGTAGCGACCACGACAGGACTGAGGGCAGACTGGCGGTGGGGTCGTCGGAGTCCAGGGCATCCAGGCCGAGATCGCGCAGATCGGCGACGAGATCGTCGAGTAGGTCCGGGTGGGTGCGGATCCGGGCGGCGATCAGGCCGAGCGCGAGGGGGAACCCTTTACACAGGCCGATTAGCTCGGTGATTGCCTGCTCGACGGCGGCGCGGTCGCGGATGCTGCCGAGTGCAGCGTATAGCAGAGTATGGGCCTCAGTGTCGGTGAGCACGTCGAGATACATGGGACGGGCACCGCGGCGGGTGAGCAGGGCGGGCAGCCGATGGCGGCTGGTGACCAGGACTGTGGATGTGGTGCCGCCGGGTAGTAGGGGCTCGATTTGGTCGGTAGTTGCGGCGTTGTCTAGCAGGATCAGCAGGCGTTTGCCGGCGGTGTGGGTGCGGTAGAGCGCGACGCGGGCATCGAGGTCGGTGGGCTGGTGATCGCGATCGACGCCGAGGGCGGCGAGGAAATCAGCCAACACGTCGGTGGGGTGCCGAGGTTCGCCAGGGCTGAAGCCACGTAGGTCGACCGAGAGTTGTCCGTTGGGGAAGCGGTCGAGGTTGTGGTGGGCCCAGGTGAGCGCGAGCCAGGTCTTGCCGATCCCACCGGCGCCGCCGATCGCGGAGATCACGGCCGTCCCAGCCCGATTCTGTTCTCCGTCAGCCGGCGCAAGGGCACGGTCGAGAGCGGCCAGTTGGTCGGCGCGGCCGACAAAGTCCGCCGGCGCGGCGAGCAGTTGGCGCGGTGTGGGCGTCGGAGGCTGAGGTGCAGGCAGGTAGTTGTGGACGCCGCCAGTGATCAGCCCGGCCTGCACGACCCCGTTTACCACGTCGGCGTTCACCGTGTTGTTGGTTGTCCCCGCTTGAGATGCACTGTCTTCGACGCTGCTATCAGCTTCGTGCTCGTCTTCGTCCGTCATCGCCTCGACCCCTGTCGTACGCACGCGGAGCATCCGACGCTAGCCCCGTCTTTCGCACATGGGAGTGAGTGAGTTGCTCCCCAGATTGTTGATCATGGCGGTTGAGTCGGGTCGACGGCAAGAAGATCGAGTAGCCGGGCCTGGACCGGGCCGGGTTGCGGGATGAGCGCTGGTCGCCCGTGGGTGGCCGGGATCAGCCGCAGCCCGGCCAGGGCCTGGAAGATCAGGCGGCCGGTGGGTGTGGCTTTCTGCCCGGGACACAGCCCGGTCATGGCGATGTCCGGGGCGAGGGCTCGGCGGACGGAACGCTCGACCAGGCAGAAGATCAGCAGGGCCAGGCAGATCACGGTGATCAGGGCTTCGATGCGCCGATTGGTCTTGAGGAACATCGGGGCGACCGCGAGCGGGCCCTTGAACGCGCTGTAGCGGCGTTCCACCACTTCCTGGCCCTTGTAGCGGATCAGCACCGTGGCGGCGTCGATGGTGACGGACAGGTTGGTCAGCAGGGCGTACCAGCCGTCGCTGGCCGCTTCCGCGTCCAGGGCGGCCTGGTCGAACCACCAGGCCAAGGTGGGTTTGCCGGTAGCCGGGTCGGTGCCGGTCTCGCTGCGCAGGAAGGCCTTGACCCGGCGATCGCGGGCGATGGCGGTGACCCGGTCGAGCACGGCCTGCTCGGTCGGGTAGTGCCGCGAGCCCAGCCCACGGGTCAGCCGCTGGAGATCGCCCGTGGCGCGGTCGAGTTTCTTAGCCCGTGCCGTGGCCGCCGCCCCGGCCCTCACGTCCGAGTGCACGAACACCCTGCGCAACCGCAGCGCGGGATCGGTCTTCTTCTTGCCGGGCACGACGAGTTCGTCTTCGAGCACCCGCCAGGCGCCGGTGCGATCGGCGGGTTTGCCCGCGTCACGCCCCGCGAGGTAGTCCACGGCGACCGCCGCCTCGATATCGAGCCCGGCCAGCTCGCCAGCCCCGACATAGAGCTTGGACGCCGGGGCGATGAACTCCACCCCGGCCGCGATCATCGCGTGCAGATTGCCGTAGGAGACCAGCGTGGAATCCCCGACGAGCAAGAAACCCCTCGGCCCGGCCATGTCCTTCAACGCGGTCATCGCACCCACGACCTGGGCCACCTCGCCGGCGTTGCCGTCGTAGGAGCGGTGCCAGACCGGTATTCCGCCGTCCCCGGTCACCGCCAGCCCGGCCTGCACCTGCTTCAGATCCGGGCGGCGATCCTTGGGATGACCGAACTTCGGCGCGACGAAGTCGGTGTCGGCTTGCTCGTAGGCGCCGAACAGCGAGACCGAGGTCATGTCCCAATGCAGCCGGGACACGTCCACCCCGAATGCGGCGATTGCCTGTGCCCCCACCGATCCGACGATCCTGTCCAGCTCCGGCGCGATCGCGTCCAGAGCGCGGGCGATCCGGTCGTCGCCCAACGCGGCCGGGTCGATGCCGAGCGTCTCCTCGACCGCCCAGGCTCGTGCCCAGTCCTGGACCCGGTACAACGGCGACGGCGAGGTCAGCCGGTTGGCCACCAGCGCCTCGATCACCTGGCCATGGGTCAGGATCGCCACATCCGTCCGGATCGGGCAGGCCCGATCGACGATCCCGGCCAGGTCAAGCCGGTGGCAGTACTGGGCCACCACTGGCAACGCGCCCAGCATCTTCTCCACACTCGGCCCGCCGTAGGCGATCGGCTGCCGAGCCCCTCGTTCCCGCATCTGGCCACGATAAGATGATCAAGACGAATCGTCGTTCCGGCCCCAACCACCCTCACGTGCGAAAGACGGGGCTAGCCAAGCAACGGTGCAGCGCCTAGCCAATTCACGCAGGCAGGCGTGTGGGCTGCTATGAATCCCTGATTTGAGGGAGTGGTGACAAAGCTTTCGTGCCTTCCGCTCACGGCGTCGTGCTGATGTGGGTTTCGAGCTTGCCACACACACACCGATGTCGACACGCTTGCGATAGTGGGAGTAGATGGTCATTCCGTTGCCGTAGCGCGCTGGGATCGCGTGCCAGGCATGGTTGGTGCGGAGTTTCCACAGGATGCCGTCGATGGTCTGCCTGTGGTCGCGGGGCGGTCTACCCTTCGTAGAGGTCGGGATCAGCGGGTGGATCCGCTGCCAGGAAGCGTCGGTAAGCTCACTGGGTAGTGGGCCGGCGACGCTGGCCGGCCGGTGTAGGGTCTCACCGCTCTTGACATGTCGTTCTTGTACGACCTGGGTGTTCTCGATTGTCTTACGGTGACGCCACCATGATCAGTCTCAAACTCATGGTATTTCCTTGGGCGGGTGAGCCGTCCGCTGCGGTGAGCCGGCAGCGTGGGCCGGTCCTGCCGCCTGCCGACCGTCCTCATCGCGGCATGACAGCGCGTTGGCCGCCAGCCCGTCAGACGAAATCTTCGAATGAGTCCTCGCCAGGGCGCCAACACATCCACTGCCCGTCGGTGAAGCCATCCAACGTCGCGATCTCGGGTCCCGCGAGGTCAACGAGTGCCGGGCGCAGTACAACAAAACCGTTGTCGAGTTCGATCCGTACGCCGAACCCGGCGCCTTCCTCCGTACACACCACAGTGCCGGAGATCAGCGACCGCAATGCGTCCGCGTATCGCGGAAGACCGTCGGTGAACGTGTCGCCCGAGATCGTCACGGTCGGCATGACCTCGCAGTGGAGGACGGGCAGATCCTGTGAGGGACCGTCGAAATACAACTGGACATAGTCCAGCACGAACTGCGCGGAGAATAGGCGGAATCCAACCAGCCGGCCGAGCAATTCGTTGGGTTGGTACTCGTCACCACGCGCGTCGATCACGGCGTCATCATGCCCGAACTCGGCCCCGACGCACGGTCATCGGCAGCAGCGGACATCGATACCCGGTCCGCGGCATGGGCGCGCAACGGGTACAGCGCGTGGGACCGGTCCCACGCAGGTGGCGATAGCGTGTCGGCATGGCGCTGGTCATGTGGGGGCGGGTCTGGCTCGCGACGGCGGTACTCGTGTCGTCGGCGGCAGGCTGTGGCGCGGACGACCCTGAAACCGCCCGATGGCGGCTCGACTACGTCACTGACTCGCGCGACGCGTACGTGCGACACGTTGTCGCCGTGTCCCCGAACGAGGGCTGGGCTGTGGCCACTGAGAACAACGGCGACGGCGACAGTTCGGACGTCCTGCTGCACCGCGACGGTGCCGAGTGGCGGCCTGCGCCAACACCACCCGCGCTGGACCCCTACAAGGGCGCAGAACTCGGCACATTGGCCGCCTCCGGTCCGGACAACGTGTGGCAGTTCGGCAACTTGGCCCCGGACGAGGTCGTCAGGGACAGGCAGTACGGTGCGTTGCGCTGGGACGGGCAGCGGTGGAGCCGCACCTCCGTCGACTTCCCGGTCTACGACGCCGTGGTCCTGGCACCCGACAACGTGTGGGCGCTCGACGCATCGTCAGCCGGGCCCGCGGCACGGCACTGGGACGGTACAAAGTGGACAGAGCAGCTGTGGTCGCCCGCCGAGTACTACCTCGACTCGCTCACCGCCACCGGTCCCGATGATGTGTGGGCCTCAGGATTTCACGGCGACCAGGCCGCGATCATGCACTACGACGGAACGCGGTGGGAACCGGTCAACATCCCCTCGATGAAACCGGCGCCGAAGCAGAAGGCCTCGATCCACGACATCCTCGCGATCTCCCGTACCAACGTCTGGGCGTTCGGGCAGCTCACCTCGACCACCGCAAGCCCTGCCACGTTCGCGTTGAACTGGAACGGCTCGGAGTGGCGGAAGTACGCAGACGGTTTTGACGACCCCGGCGCGCATACCCAATCGCAGTCCGGCCCGAGGGCGACCGGTGACGGTGCGGGCGGTTTCGTGTTGTCCGGCACGTCGGGCGGCGTGCAACACCGCTCGCGCGACGGGAACCTCACCCCGATCGCGAATCCGGAACCGGTCGTAGGGCGTGGGAGCGAGGTCACCGACCAGGACCGGCAGCAACTCTTCGTGCTCCACGACCTGACACTCGTGCCCGGTACCCGGCAGGTGTGGGCAGTCGGCGCGGTCGGCATTGCCTTGGCATCCCCCGACACCAAGTTCTCGCGCGGTGTCGTCGCCTCCTACACCACCGGCGGCTGACCAGGTTACCGAGAAGGCCGAACCCGGACCAGCCAGGCAGGTACGTGAGCCGGTCGCCCTCCGGCCAGACCGCGTACAGGTGCAACACGCGCAACTCGGCAGGACAGGGCGTCGAGAATTAAGTGCCAGATGCCATGTAGGCGGCCAGGATGTAGTTCGGGTGCCGGTCGAGGTTCTTGCGGGCTCGGTCATAACGCATCGTCGTGCGTGGATCGGCGTGGCGGGCGGCGATCTGGACGTCACGCAGGTCGACGCCGGCGTCGAGCATGGTGGTCACGAACGTGTGCCGGAGCATGTGCGGATGCATCCGCGGCAACCGCACCACCGACACCTCGGCCAGCCTGCGTAGCCGGCGGGTCGCGCAGTGCCGGTCCATGCGCATACCGCGCCGGTTGAGCAGGACCGGGCCGCGGTCGCGGTCACCGGCAGCTCTGTCTATCGCGCGCCCGACCGCCGGCGGCAACGGCACCAGCGCGACCTTGCCGCCCTTACCGACCACACGCAGCACCCGGTGCCCGTGCTCCTCGCCCACATCGCCGATGTCCGCAGCGCATGCCTCGAACACCCGCAGCCCCAACAGACCCAGCATCGCCACCAACGCGAAGTCGAACGGACTCACCGACTCCCGTGCTGCGGTCAACAGCGCCTCGAACTGCAGGTGGGACAGGCCCAATGTGGGTGACTCGTTCGGCACCGTCGGGCGCCGCACGTACTCCGCCGGCGAGTGCTCGAGCACCGTGTCGATCACACAGGTTCGGTAGAAGCCGGTGACCACGGCCATCCTGCGTGACACCGTGGAGGGTTTGAATCGTCGGACTTCCTGCATCCACCGCACGTACAGCTCGATCTGCGCGCGCCGCGCTGTCAGCGGTGCGAGTTCGCGGTCGTGGCACCAGACGAAGAAGATCCGCAGGTCCGATTCGGAGTGGGCACGCGAGACACCGGTGTAGCGGCCGAGATATGCGAGGGCCGCCGCTCGCAGCACCGTCTCGTCCAAGTCTGAGGGCTCCATGACCTCAGATTGAGCGCGACTGCGGCTGATGCCAGTCCCGTGCGAGACCGGGCGTTGTACATGTCCGCTCCAAAGGCCAGGATCGCTGGCATGACGGACACCGACCGGCTGCGCGAGATGATCGATGAGCTACGTCGGATGCGTGAGCAGTGCGAGCCCAAGTCGAACCAGAACCCGAGGTACTTGCGGTACTCGAACGCCGTCAGCGCCCTTCGGTGGCTCATCGACGACCTCACCACGGAGCGCGACGCACCCTGAACCGCACCCCGGCTGCCGGCTGGTCAAGCCGTACCACCGGCGGCATGAGAGTGCGTTCACGGACGGTAATCAGGCGTGTAACAGTGCCGGAGTTCGAAGCGACTTGTCACCACGCTGGTGCCGAGGCGGACCTGGCCTCGGCAGGGGTGCGCGGAGGTACAAGGTGACCGAGCTTGTCAAGGTGAGCGCGGGCGACGATTCGGTGCTGGATGTGGTCTTCGTACACGGCCTGGACGGTGACGCGCGCAAGAGTTGGTCGGCGAAGCGGAAGGTCCAGCACTTTACCCGAACGGCGGCTGGTGGGCCGTACGCTGCCGACGGCCTACTGCGCAAGGTCACCCCCTGGCACTATCGATCGAGCGACGCAGCTCAACGGTCAGGAGCACGCCATGGCAGCCGGTCCGACCTCGCTCACTCCTCGACTGCAATCCTGCGTTGACCGGTTCGCCAAGGCCCTCGTCGTGCCTGCGAAGTTGATGTCGCTACACCCGCGCCGGCGCGGCAACCCCGGCAAGGCCGCCGCGTTGGCCCCGGCGATCACGCTAGGCGTGTTGTCCGCGTTCGAGGGGTACGTCGAGGACGTCCTGGCCACCGCGTTCTACCTCCAGCAGCAGAGCTTCGGTCAGATCGCGAAGAAGCTCAGCATCAACAACCCGGACGTCGAGGACATGGAACGATTGGTCCTCAACAACTTCCCGACGGTGAAACGGGCTGTCGGAGTTGACGTGACGGTGGACGTGCGCAAGGTCCTGCCGCACAGCAATGACGCGTGGGTCCGCCTGACGCTGAACTGGAACGAGCTGAAACAAGAGGCTGGCGGCTGGATGCAGGTCCGTCACTGCCTGACGCACGGACTGGTCAGCGGTGCAAGCCCTGAGGTGTGGCCGGCGCCGTTGCGTGCTGACAAGCCGCACGCATCGACCGTTCTGCGGCATAAACGCGACGGCCGGCACTCCTTGAACCTGAACGGCGCGATCAGCTGCGCCCGGATCTACATCACCGGCGGGCAGCACCTGGGCAACCTGATGGCAGCCGAGCTTGGGCAGACGCTGTCGTGGAAGAACGTGCCCGACTTCGCCCAGTTCACGCCCCAGGCCGACGAGACCGCTGCTCCGAGATCGCATCGGGACGGCCACACCGAAACCGCCGGCCAGGTTGACGACGAGCAGGAGTAGTTGACGGACGAGCGCGTCGTCCACCGTTGACCGAACGAGGATGAACATCCGGTCAACGGTTGTCAGCTATCGGCACACTTTCGTCGTCCGCCGATGCTGGACGCGCCGGCGAGACGGGCCGATCACGTTTCGGCGCCTGCGACTGGCTGTGCATCAACCGGAGCACGGCCAAGGCTCGCCGGGCCCGTACGGGGATCCCGGGCCAGCAGCGCCACCAAGCCGGCGATCAGCGCGTGAGCGTCGCCTTCGGGCCGCCGCGCAGCAGAACGATGAGCAGGCCGACCGAGATCGGGGCGGTGACAAGCACATCGACGGGGACGGACATGGCGCTGTTCTCCTTGCATGACGAAGAAACAGCGCCTGTGTCCGAGGGAGATCGGGCCGGCCTGGACGCTGGCGTCCTGTTGGGTCGCCACGCCGGCCGGTCCGCCTCCCCAGAGGAGACAGACACAACTGGTCGTAAGAGTTTCGCACGGCGCGCCCGTCACCGGGCCCGCCAACCAGGGCATGTTGCCGGTCAACGGTCAGGCGCAAACCGTATCCACAAGAGTCCCTCGCCGCCGTCGCGGCCGATCCGCGCGAGCAGGGCCTGCGGCGTGATCCGGTCGGGGGCCGACTCCTCGAACGTGTACGCCGAGGTGATCGTCACCCTGTGTCGGTCGGGCATCGGCAGCTCGGCAAGTAGCTCCCGGCGGCGCTGATACGGCTGGTCCAGCAGCACGTGGTCGCCGGGCTGGAGCAGGTCGAAGGCCAGGTACCGCACCGGCACGTCGTCGAACTCGGCCCGCCCCGCAGGGGCGCCGGTGTTCTTGCGCCAGCGGCCACGGCGTTCCTGTAGCAGCCCGAAGTCGATCTGGCCAGATGGGTTGTAGGCGACGATCTCCCCGTCCAGCACTGCGGCGCGGCCCTCAGAGCGGGCCCGAGCACGCGGGCCAGCACGGCGAACTCGGCGGCGAAATCGATGCCGTCGGGTGTCGTGTTGCACGACGTTGCACCCAGGTGCACGTGGCAGCACCGCCGGGAGCGTGTCAATTGCCCTGACAGCACCGGATGCGGCGGGGCGGTAGGGCCGTCCCGCCGCCACAGCGTTCCCGGCGCAGGCCGAGGCGGGCCTATTCTGCCGGTCGGCGACCCAATCTGGGCCAGGATTTCGCCGTTTGTACTGCCGGCCCGGGGACGGTCGCGGGTCTGCCGAAGCACCGACAAGTAAGTCGCGTCGCCCGGCCGGCTACCCCGATGATGGCGGCATGACCGAGCCCACGCCGCCGACCTTGTACCTGGGGCCTACCGTGCCCCGCTGGCAACCACGCACCATCGCCGACGTCCAGGCCGTGCTCAACGATGGTCTGCTGGCCGAGCGGCACTGGCTGGACGCCAAGCGCGAGATCAACGCGAGTGCGGCGGGGAAGAAGGACGTAAGGAAGGAGCTGGCCCGCGACCTCGCCTCTTTCGCCAACGACGGCGGCATGCTCATCATTGGCATCGACGAGGACAAGCAGGCCGGCACCTTCACGCTCGCGCCGCAGTCGCTCGACGGCGTGCCCGAGATGATCGAACAGGTCGTCGGCCACCACTGCGATCCGCCGTTGTTCGTCCAGTGCCACCGCATCGTCGATCCCGACGACCCGGGCGGCCTGAACCGGGGCGTGCTGATCGTGGAGGTGCCACCCAGTCCGCTGGCACCGCACATGGTCGACGGCAAGTACCACGGACGCGGCGACACGGTGAAGCGCGTGCTGCCCGACGGCGAGATTGCGCGGCTGCACGCCGTGCGCCGCGCACGGCAGGTCACCACACAGGAGCTGATCGACCAGGAGATCGCCCGCGACCCCGCGCCGGCCGTGCAGCGGGACGGGGTACGGCTGTATGCGGTCGCGCAGCCGACGGCGAGTCCGCCGGAGCTGCTCACCGAGCATTTGAACCCCGGCGCGCTCAATTCGTTGATCTTCGATGTGTGCGCCGAGGGCGCAGACCGCCCCTGGGAACAGATGATCCATAACGTCGAGCCCAGAGCGACGGGGTTTGGCTGGCACTCGCGGCACCTACGTGGCCGCCGATGGACGGTCGGGTTCTCCGAGGAGTCGGACCTGGAGATCGCGGACGACGGCAGGCTCACCCTGTTCGCCGCCGGCCTGTCAAGTGCCCAGTACCGACGTCACCTTCAGCAGCAGTTCGTGCGAACGGAGACCGTGCTGGGCATGGTCCGCAGCCTGGTGCAGCTCGCCGGCGCGATCGGCACCGACTTCGGTTACGCCGGCCGGTGGGAACTGGCAGTCGGGGTGACCGGCCTTGCCGGACTCCCTGCGGATCCTGGCCGTAGCGACGGCCACTTCGGCCTGGGCGAGCTGGTCGTGTTCAGCCAAGAGCGTTATGTGGCCGGCACGATGGCCAGCACGGTCGAGCTGGAGGGTGCACCGGCCGCGGTGACCCGGCGGTTGATGATGCGGTTCGCCCGCGCCTTCGACATGCTCGCCCGGTTCGAGACCGACGACTACCTCGGCCGTCGACGCGAGCAGGCCGACGGGTAGAGCGCGTTCCTGGTCTGAGGCCCCGCACAGCGCAGCATGCCGGTCGCGATCACGCGTGCCCGTGGCTCGACACATTCCAATGCGAACAGAGATACGATACTCAGTCGGTGAGCTGCGGGCACTGGGATGTTCGGCTCGCGGGCCTGTCGCCGGCTGCCCGCACCCCAGTGGCGACGGGCCACCTGGCCGACCACTGGAGAACGTGATGTCTGATTCGCTGATGCGTGCACCACGCGAAACCCGCACCCCGCAGGAGTTGTGGGAGGCCGCCGGCAACACCCTGGATCCCACGGGCGACTACAGCACCCGTACCGCCCTGATCACGTGCAGCTACACGCTGATCGAGGAGGTGCTCGCGGTCATGGCGCAGGCTGGCGCGACCGCGAGGATGGGGCCGGTGCGCCGTGTGTCCGAGCACGGCGAGGTGCTCGGTGTGGAGTTCCAGCTCGGCGGCCAGACGATGCTCATGCCAATGGTCCCGCTGCGGACCACGTTGCAGGTCTATCGGTTCGAGGATGTCCAGCTGGCCGAGCCGGTCGCCGAGGTTCACGCGCCGCTGCCCGAGCCGGCACCGGCCGTCAAGGCGGCGACGGGCAAGGCGGCTGCCCAGCCGGCGCCGTGGCCGAGTATGACCGCGCTGGCCTGGGAACTGCTCGCGCTGCTGGGGATCACGCCACCCGAGGGCGATACGACGGCGGGCGTGTAGCACCCGCCGGCCCAGCGCCGGACGGCGCGATCACGTCGCCGCCGGTGTCGCTGGTCGGGCGGTCTCGGTGGTCACCGCATTGCCGCGCCGAGCAGCAGAAGGGCGTGGCCGAGTGGATGAGGATGGGCGTTATGAGCGGGGATGAGACTGTGCGACAGGCGCATTCGGTGGCCGAGGTCGTTCGCTTTGCGGGTGACGACGCGCTGATCGCGTGGACCGCCGCCGGCCGCGAGCACGCAGGTTGGATGGGCGACGGCGCGTACGGCGCGTTGGGCTCCGATCTGTCGGCGCGAGATCGGCTTCTGGTCGGTGGTCGGCCCGACGCGGTCGCCGTGCTGGCCGACCACGTCCTGGCCGACCGCAGGGAGGTCCGGGTCACCGGCGACACCGCGTTGATCACCGCGCTCGGCCCGCTCCGGCCCGATCTCGTACTGGGCGAGGAGTACGGCTGGATGCAAGCCACCGCCGGCCAACTCCGCCGGCCGGCGGCCAGGGCCGGGCCGGTCGCGTGGTTGCCGGCCACGGCCGACGACGAGGTCGCCGAGCTGCTCGCGGCCGCCCACCCGGACGCCGAGGCCCGCCCGGGTGGTAGTGGGGTGCTGGGCCGGCATCCGGCAGCACGGCGAGCTGGTGGCGGTGGCGTGCGAGGCGTGGTCGGCACCGACTGTGGGGTTCATGGCCGGCGTCGCGGTCGCCCCCGACCGACGGGGCCAAGGACTCGGCGCGACGGTGTGCGCGTTCGTCCTCGGCGAGCTGGCCGACCAGCACGGCCGGGTTGCGCTGCTGGTCGACAGCTGGAACACCACCGCGATCAGGCTGTACAGGGGGTTGGGGATGACGTGGCGGCCGATCCGCTCGGCCCGCCACCACGGCGTGCCCAGCCTCGCCCCGGTCAGGCCGTGAGGTCGTAGAGCGCGGGTCCGCAGCGCACGGCGAACTCCCGCAGCCCGCTGCCGGCCTGCTCGTGCGACCGGAGCGTCCGGACGACTGTGTGGCTGTGTCGGTGGGCGCGCACCTCGCCCGGGGCGGCGCGGTCGCCGCCAGCAGGGTGGCCAGGGCATCGGCCCGATAGCCGAGCTCGACGTGCACCCGGGCCACGTCGATCAGCCATCCCCCGCGCCGCTCGGCCAGCTCGGCGCAGGCGATGGCCGCGCGCAGGCAGCTGCGGGCGTCGCGGGCGCGGGCGGCAGCAGTGGCCGCGGAAAGGAATGCCGCGCCCGGATGTTGACGGCCAGCTCCGGGTGGTCGGCCGGGGTCGCGGCCAGCTCGGTGGCGCCGGCCAGGGCGGTCTGGATCGCCAGCGGGTAGGCCCCGGCGCTCATCTCCACCTCGGCCGCGCACCGTAGCGCCGCCGCCTGTCGCATACGGTCGTCGGCCACCTCGGCGTTGTGCACGGCGTTCTCGGCGGCGACGCGGGCGGTCCCGGCCAGGTTGGCCTTGATCAACGTCCAGTCGGCCAGCGCCCAGATATCGGACATGGCCGCGAAAGCCGGTCGCTGATCGCCACCGGGGGCAGGCCGTGCAGGAACATCGCACCCTGCCCGATCAGGCGGGGCAGCGTGGTCGCGAGCGTGGCGTAGGCCGAGGCCAGGGATTCCCGCGCGACGCCGGCGACGCCGGCCTGCACCTCGACCTGCGTGGTCTCGGCGGCGGACCGCGCTGTGGCCGGTGTGGTCGTGGCTGCGGCCCGGACGGCGCGCATCGCGGCGGTGGGGTGCAGCACGGCGTTGTGGATCGGCCGGCCCCAGGCCGGGATCACGGGGGCCGCCGTGGTGGCGGAACGCGGCGGCCCGCCGGTGGCGGCGAGCGCGGCGGCCGCGGCCGCGCCGTGCAGCACGGTCCGACGGTCGGTGCGCGGACCTGTCGCTGGCGTTGTCGGTTGGGATCGCCAGGGCCACATGCCGATCGCCTCCCCGTCCTCGCCCACAACGCTACTGGGACTGGGTGGGGGAATCCGATCAGTTCGGGTGCAGTTCCCAGCGCGATCAACACGTCGAGCACCGGGCCGACCTTCACCAGCCGGTGTGCGCCGTTCTCGGCGTCGGAGACCTGCCCTTGGGACAGCCCCAGCGTCACTGCGAGTTCCAGCTGGCTCAGGCGAAGCTCGGTCCGCACTGCCTTGAACAGCGGCCCGACGTTGCGGACGGCCAGTCCGGCCCGTACCGCTGGCTCGCTGAAGACCGACTCGGGGACGAACAGCCGACCGGCGCCGTGATGGAGTCCGCAGGGGCCGGCGACGGCGTCGAGGTGCCGCTGGTGGTCGCACGCGCGGTAGGTGGCGCGGGTCGAGCCCATGGTGGTGGTCACGCTCCCGAATCGCCGCTGGCGGCGGGGCGAGAGCACCAGGGGACCCCGGGCCGGTCGGCGACCTGGTAGCCGGCTCGGTAGACGAGTTGGTATCCACGCAGGTCACAACGCCGAAACGTGTCCGCCGGCGCGGCGGCTACCGCCCCGTGACTAGGCCGCTGCTCTGTTGGGAGTAATCAGCCGGTGGGGTTTCGTGTCGGTGGGCGCTGCCGGGAGTTACTAGTGTCGGCGTGTTCGCCGGCTACTCGATGGCAGGACGGAGCACGGCGTGACGAGGAACGAGTTCGAGGACGATGCCCGGTGGGAGTTGGTCCGGCCGGCCGGCCTGCTCGGCTTGATCGAGACGCTGGTCAGCGGGATCGAGCGCTGGATCTGCTCCCGCGCTCGGGCCCACGCCATGGCGGAGGTCGCGTCGGCGGTCGCCAGCGCGGGAGTCCGGGCGGAGGCGCTGGTGGTCGAGAACCCCGACGCCTACTGGACGCTGACCGTCACCTCGCCGATCCCCGACGCCGGCGTGGTGGCCGCCGAATCCGGGGTGCGGCACGGGTGAGCACCCCGGGTAACCCCGACAGCGAGGACCGGCTGCGCGCCGTCCTGGCCGAGCTCTGGCCGGAGGTGCTGGCCTACGCGCACCGCCGACTGCCCCGCGACCCCGGCCAGGCCGAGGAGTTGGTGCAGGATGCGGCGGTCGACCTCATCCAGCGGTGGCGACAGCGCGGCGAGTTCCCGATCAGCAGGGCGGTGGCCATGATGAAGCAGTCGATCAAGTGCGACCTGCGCAACCTGTGGGCCAAGCAGTGCCGGCAGCGCACCGACCTGGCCGCCGTGGACGACAAGATCCTGCTCGACTACCTCGAGCGCACCACCGGCCACGACAACGAGATCCTCGCGTTGCTGTCCCGCATCGACGCCCAACGCCGCGTCCCGCAACTGCTGGACCTGCTCACCGCCCAGCAGCGGGCGGCGATCGTCGCCGTGCACATCGACGGCACCACCCAGGCCCAGGCCGCCGCCGAGCTCGGCATCACCGAGCGCGCCCTGCAAGCCCGCCTCAAAAACGCCCACGAGGTGCTGCGGCGCCACGCCGACGACCCGACCATCAGGACCAGCGCTACGCAGACGCGGTGGAGGCCCCAGCGATGACTTACCACCACGATCCCGATCTCCAGCCCGCGCCGGCCACCGTCGCCGCGCCCGACTTCGCCGCGCTGGAGGCCCGGGTCGCCGCGCGCACCCCCGAACACACCGCCGAGCGGCAGGCCCGCCTGGACTCGCAGGACGTCGGCCTGGCCGCGATGGCGCTGGGTGAGCAGCACCTCGCTGCCGGCGACCTGGCCACGGCCCGCATGTGGTTCGAGATGGCCGCCGCCCACCAGGCCATCGCCGCCCCGGAACGGCTGGCCACCATCGCGGTGTTGGCCGACGCGATCGGCGACACCACCACCGCGGCCGCCGACACCCCGCTGGCTGCGAACGCCCGCGAGCCGCACCAGGATCGCGACGCCGCCGTGGAGCGCGCCGACGCGGCAGCCCAGCTCGTGCTGGCCGCCCAGACCCATGCGGACCGGATCGTCGCGGCCGCCGAACAGCACGCCGCGTCGATCATCGCCGCCGCTCAGACGGAGGCCGACGCGATCGCCGGTCGAGCGAGGGCCGAGACCGACCAGCACAGGCACGTGCGCGAGTATCTCGTAGCCGATCTTCTTCCTCTCCTCCACGGGGACCGGTCCACCGGCGATGTGGCCGGGCGTGGAGGACTCCGCGCGCGGGAGCTGTACTACCGGTTTCTGTCGGCGTGGCAGCACAGGATCGCTGACCAGGTGCGGGCGGTGAGCGCGGCGCGCCCGACCAACCGCGCGCCGGACCCCAAGGAGATTGCGCTGACAGTGCTGCACGAATGCCGCTTGCGGCAGGAGACCGTGGGCGACGGCTCGCCGCGAGCCCTGGCTGCCGCGACCTTGTTGGGGCGCCCGACCGAAGAGGAGGTCTCAAGCGAGCGATACCAACTCGCGATGGGGCTCCTGACCGCAGTGCTGTACATGGAGCCGACCTCGACCGTCCACTGGTTCACGAGCCTGCATCCCGTCGCGGTCGACAACGACGGCGCTACTGTGTTGTGGCTCCCGTAGCGGGCTGGTCAGCTCGACGACGTGACTGCCACAGTAGACGGATTCGAACACGGCCACGAGTGCGGGCAGGAGGAGGTCGTCGTCATCGAGGCGAAGCAGCCGAGTTCCGGGATCTACTTCTACGGCAACTACGGCCGCCGGCCCCACAGGTCCGCGTCCTCCACGGAGGAGACACCGGAGCTCGACATGCCGCTGCCACGAATGGACTGAAGCCCGAATCAGGCCCAGTCCCTCGAGGGCGTGGCGACCGCCACCTCCGGCACATCTGTAGGGCCTCACCTCGCGTGACACGTTGATCTTCCCTGACCTGCGGGTACTGCCTTGTCTCAGCTCGGTGTCAACCAAGATCAGTCTCACAGCAGTGTCACGTCCTGGCCTGTCCCGGCAGCCGCGAGGTACCAGGAGCGCGGGACCGAGCCTCCACGCGTAGCGCGAAGCCGATGCGGCGCGACATTCCGACGTGACTGATCAGGATTCGGTGGATCGGTGCGGCGTGGTCGCGGCCGTTCAGTGGAGTGCGCCCGGCGTGGCCGCGGCGGCGTGGGTGGCCACAGAGGCCGGCTGGATCGATTGGCCGGGGGTCGGCGTGTGGCTGGCCCCAGCACGCTGTGTCGCTGAGTTGGATAACGCTGACCGTACTGTTGGCGGGCTGGGCGGCCTGGCGAGTGGTGCCGCAACGAGTGACTGCCTTAATTCCCCGGTGGGCTCGACGTCGGGCCGGCCGCGGCAGCTCAACAGTGGCGCGGCCGCCGTTGAGCTGGTGGATGGTCGCGGCCGCCGCGGTCGTGATCGCCGCGGTGGCCTGGGGCGCCACCATCGGCCTCTGGCACGTGGCAAGCGCGGCGAAGGACCCTGCCGCCGCGCAGGTGGAGGCGATCAAGACCGGGTTGAGCATCGCCGCGGGTACCGGCGGAGTATTCGCGCTGCTGCTAGCCGTACGCCGACAATGGCACCAGGAAGTCAGCACCGCTGCCGACTCCGAGCACAAGGAGCGGGTGGCCGCCGCCACCGAGGCCGACGCCACCGCTCGTCGCATCACCGAGTTGTACACCAAAGCCGCTGACCAGCTCGGCTCAGGCAAAGCGCCAGTCCGGTTGGCAGGGCTGTACGCGCTGGAACGACTGGCCCAGGACAACCCGCGGCAGCGGCCCACTATCGTGCAGGTGTTGTGCGCCTACCTCCGCATGCCCTATTTGCCGCCCGATACCAGCCTCGGGCCCGAGGCCCAGATGAGCAGCGCCATGAGCATCGTGACCTTGCCCAGGAACGCCAGGTCCGTGTGGCCGCCCAGCGCATCCTGACCACCCAGCTCCGCCCCGGTTCCAACCCTAATTCCCCCGGCCGCGGCCCCCGCCGCCCACAACGCCTGCCGCCGATCTATCCCGAACCCGGCGAACGCCCCTGCTGTCGCCAACGCTTCCAGTTGCGGCGTGGTCATGAGCGTTCGCCGGGCGAGGTCGACCATGCTCGCGTACTGCCCGTTCGCCTCGCGTTCGGCGACGACCCGGTCCGCGAGGTCGGATCCGATGGCGCGGACCGCCCAAACCCCAGCCGCACCGCCCGCACCTCACTGTCGGCATCGAGCAGTTCGAGAGTGGCGTGAGCGAGACTCACGTTGATGTCGACGCCGCGGACCGTGACACCGTGCCGGCGGGCGTCAGCGACCAGCGACTGCGGGGAGTAGAAGCCCATCGGCTGCGCCCGCAGCAGCGCCGCGCAGAACGCGCCCGGGTAGTAGTGCTTGATCCACGCCGACGCGTAGACCAACACCGCGAACGACAAGGCATGGCTTTCCGGGAAGCCATAGTTGGAGAAAGCCTTGAGTCGCAAGAAGATTGTGTTGGCCAACTCCCCGACGATGCCGTTGAGCGCCATCCCCTCGTATAAGCGCGTCTTGAGACGCTCCATCTTCGCCGAGGAGCGTTACCTTCGCGAGGTCTGCGAACACGGCGTCGTGCTGGCGCCGGCTGTGGTGCTGATGATGCTCGATCCCACGTGGGACATCGACAGTGAATCCGCGATGCGGCTGCTGGCCAACGCGTACCTCTCCGAGGCTGCGATGGTCGAGTTCGCCGCCGTGCTCACCAGCTATGCGGAGCAGGCCGGTCAGGCCGAGCCCAAGAAGTTCGCCGACATGGCCCTGGACCGCTTCCTGATGCTCGGCGTGCAGATCAGGCCGAGCACGTCGGAACAGATCGCGCTGGTGTACCGACTGCGTGGACTGGCCGCCTCCAACAGCCATCCGGAACTGCACACGATCGGCCTCGCGCTGGCAACCGGACGGCCCGCGGTGCTGGCCGACTCCTTGGTGACGGAGCAGGCCAGCGCGTACCCGGCGCTGGCCGAACACGGGACGCCGCTCGTGTACGCAAACGGCCTGGGCTTGTTGCGGCCGCCTACGTCCAAGAACCGCGCTCGGTCATCGCACTGCGCGGCACCTGTGACACCGGCCAGCCGGCCGCGGGCCTGGACGTCGTGCTCAAGGGGAGAGTCACGCGTCCCGGAGGAGCTTGAACGCCTCCGACAGGCGGTGCAGCTCGTCGAACATCCGGCCGGCGATCGCCGGGGCCGGGGCGGCCGGCCGGAGTTCGCGGTTGTCGTCGAGCAGGTGGTGCACGGACACGAAGTGCGGGCCGTCGACCGGGGTCATGCCGACGGCGCTGACCACCGACTTGAGCATCTGGGTGGCGCGGGCGCCGCCGGCGGTGGCGCCGTAGCCGACCAGGCCCACCGGCTTGTGCCGCCATTCGGTGAACAGGTAGTCGATGGCGTTCTTGAGCTGCACGTTGAAGCCGCCGTTGTACTCCGGGGTCACGAAGACGTAGGCGTCGGCCCTGGCGATGGTCGTGCTCCAGTCCTTGGTGTGGGCGTGGACGTAGCGGCGCTCGGCGGGGGCGTGCGGCTCGTCCATGAGCGGCAGGTTCACGGTCAGGAGGTCGATCAGCTCCACGTCGGCGAAGCCGCCGTGCTCCTTGGCGGCGGTCTCGATCCACCGGGTCACTGACGGGCCCACCCGGCCGGGCCGGGTGCTGGCCACGATGATCTGCACGGTCGACGTTCAGTTCGGCCCTTCCGGCTGCCGCTGAGTTTGCCATCTGTGGTCGCGAGGAAGGCTCGGACATGGTTGTAGACGGTGGCGACGGGACATTCGGCCAGCCCGTGGCCTACCTGGTCATCACGGGTAGGGAAAGCCCACGGGCACCCTAGTGATCGGGACCTGGCTTGGGAGCGGTCATGGGTCTGGGGAGCGTTGGATTGGGGGCGGCGAGCACACGGGTGAAGTCGTTCCATGCGCCGGAGGCGTCTCGCCATGACGGCCCCTCGAATGGGTCGCCGTCCTCCTGTCCGGCGTCGCGTAGGCGCAATACGAGTTCCGCAGACCCGATCCCGGCATGCGCATCATTATCGGCATGGGCGGGGACCGTCAGGGTGAGGCCGTCGTGATCGAAGTAGCGCGGTCGCGGGCAGCGTCCGGGGATGCCGTACACCGGGTGCAGCAGCAGCCGAGCGACGGTGCCCAGCGTCAGGGATGCGGGCGCCGGCGCCGGCTTGTCGGTGTCGTGCGTACGCCAGGCGGGCACTGCCCATTCGGTAGGCCACTCGACCGTGGTGTTCACGCGGCCCCGACTCCATGCCCGCCACCACCACACGTCCCGGAACACTCCGCCGCGGCGCAACAGCGCGCTGT
The DNA here is from genome assembly GCF_044547355.1 of Kutzneria sp. NPDC052558. Classification (NCBI taxonomy): domain Bacteria; kingdom Bacillati; phylum Actinomycetota; class Actinomycetes; order Pseudonocardiales; family Pseudonocardiaceae; genus Kutzneria; species Kutzneria sp. NPDC052558. The sequence continues at coordinate 8,659 of NZ_JBIUAG010000057.1, read as the reverse complement.
TGAGCGCGACGGGGCCCGGTGTTCGGCGCCGGGTGGTCAACGTGAACTGCTCGGCCTCGGTCAGCGGAGCTGGGTCGTTGCCCAGCCAGGCCAACTTGCCCAGCGGCCCGACCACGTGGTCGACGAAGGTCAGTGCGGCGGTCCACTGCCGCCAGGACACGCTGGACAGCATGATCCGGGCCTGGGGCTGGTCCACCAGGTAGAGCTCGACGTGTCGGCGGCACACCGTTGCTCGTAGTCCCGGGACGCCTGTGACAGCGCCGCCTATCTCGCGGGGCATCAGTTCCGCCAGCAGCGGCCCCAACACGCCGCCGTGCAGGTGCAGCACCATCGCGCCGCGGTCGGGGCGCACCATGCGGAAGACCTGTGCCGGTCGCACCAGGTCGGCCGGCTGGCGTAGGTGCAGGTAGTTGACGGCTTTGCCGGCGGCGCACAGGACGGCTGATTCCAGTTCCTGCTGGGCGGGATCGGTTGCGTCGGGCAGAAGTGCTTGGCGGACATGGGTTGGCGGTGGCGGCATCTCGTCGTGCCCGAACAGGCGGGCCACGTAGTTGTGGCCGAGGAGTTCGTGGAGGAGGGCGCGGTCGGCGGTGGTGAGTCGCTGGACGCCGTTCGTGACGGTCGGCATCAGCGAGGAGTCGGTCTCCCCTGTGTAGGCCCGCCGCAGCTCAGCCAGTTGCGGCACCAGCGACAAACGGTGTGGCATCTGTTCTTCTTCCTGCTGGTGGCCGCCGTGTCGCCGAGGGCACAACACGTCGCTGGAGAACAGTCGCGTGGTGTCGCCGGGCGAGGTCGTGGGCGCTGTCTTTTTTTGGGGGGAAGGGAAACCTGGTCGACTTCACCAGCGCTGTCGCTGGTTACGGCGAGGCTGAGATTGATCGTCGGCCCGAAACGCAGAGCGACGTCCACACCGCCGCCTCGGGACGTGACCACTAACGGGGGCCGGGTGCGCCGCGTAGCACGGGCGGCGCACCCGGTCATGTGGTGTCGGCCCGGGGCGGGGGGTAAGCGGGGCCGACACGAAGTCTCACGCCGTGGAGGTCGTGTAGTGGCGGCTGAGCGTGGCGGCGCCGTCGAGGTGCAGCTGGACGGCGAGGTAGACGCGGCAGGGCAGGCAGCGACGTTTCCACCTGAGCCCTCGCTTGGGGCGGCAAGCCGCGCAGAGCGTGTCGCAGCCAGGTTGGTGGTCCTCGAGCAGCACCTCGATCACCCCGACCAGGCGCGGGACCTCACGCCTGGCGGCCGCCGCGACGATGGCGTCGTCGGTCGTGCCCATGAACGCCACCAATGTGGCGAGCGACTCGTGAACGCCGTCGGTTTCCGGTTGCTGATGCGGGGAAATAGCCATGATGCGTTCCTGGTGGTGGCGGAGCAGGACGGGGTGCGGACTTAGGGGGAGCATCGTGGAGAAGGCGGCTGCGTAGCTAGGCGCTGACGTGCTTGTTGTGTCGAGTCGGGCGTTCGGCCCGGTCCACCTGATCGGGGATCGGCACCGTGCCGGCGAAGTCGTGTGTCATCGAGCCGGTGGCGAGGTGTGCTCGAATCTCGTTCAGACTCAGGCGGATCCCCAGCCGAGGCAGGAGCCGCAGCCAGATCTTTTCTTCATCGGCGGTGGCGAAGAACGCAACGACCTTGATCAGCCGACACGGTGCCGTGCGCGTTGGCCAAGGCCGGCGACGAGGGCGTGTGGAGGGTGTCGGGCCGGCAGACCAGACATCGGCCTCGGTCGTCCACCTCGTGAAGCCGGGTGAGCACGTAGAGCGCCCCGGCCAGACGAAGTGCGAGCTCGCTCGGGGTGGACACGCCGAACGCGGCAATTCCAGTGGTGTGGCCGTCGTGGCAGCTTCGCAAGCACGAGGAGAGGTCGTCCAGAATGTCCAGACGGACCTTCTCCAGCGCGTTCGGGCTCATCTGAGACCACCGATCGAGGTTGACTTGTTGTTCGCTGCTGACGAGACCAGCTAAACGCCGGGAAATCGCCGGGACCAGAGCGGCGGTGGGGCGTCCATGAGGCGGGAATGAGGCGAGGTCGGGCCTGACCTGCGGTTGTGTGGCGGCGTGCTCGCTGCACCGATCGGGTGGTTCTTTGCGCGCTGTGGCAGGGACTTTGAGGTTCAGTCGGCCGGCCGCGCGGCGCAGCGAGGTACCTGCGGTAGGGTTGACCTGGTCAAACAGTGTAGACGGCAATCAATGTCGGTCACACGAAACGGGGACAGCAATGGCGACCCGACGCGACGGACTCAGGCGACGCCGTGAGGCGCTGGGCTTCACGCAGGAGACGCTTGCCGAGCGCATGGAGGTTGAGCGGTCCACGGTGAGCCGGTGGGAACGAGGCGTGGAAAAGCCACTGCCGGTGGCGCAGTCTGCCCTCGCCGACGTGCTCGAGGTTTCCGCCGAGCAGATGGAGAACCTGCTCGCCGAAGCCGCGCCGCCGGCGCGTTCCGATCGCGTTTCCGACGCGCTTCGCATACCGCACCGCCTCGACGCGGTCACCGTCGCGGACCTGAGGGAACGCGTCCAGAAGGTGGACGAGCGCTATGACAGCGAGCCATCGACCAACCTGCTCGCGGAAACCGGTCTCATCCTGGGGCAGATCGCCTTCTTCGGCAGCCATGTCGCGGACGGCCGCGTCCGGTGCCAACTCCGTGACGTCGAGGCCGAGACGATGACGCTGATGGGGCAACTCGTGTGGGACGCCTCGCAGCGGCGCGATCACGACAACGCCCGTGGCTACTTCGACGGCGCGATCACCGCGGCCCACGATGTCGGAAACACCGTGACGGAAGGGCATGCACTCCTACGGAAGGGCTACATCGCCCTCTACGGCGAGCGCGACCCGAAGGCGGGATTGGCGCTGACCGAACAGACTGTCGAGCTGACCGAGCGATCAAGCCATGTTGTTACGGGCCTCGCACTTCTGCACTGCGCGGAGGCCCACGCCATGCTGGAAGACCGTCGGGCGTGCGAATTGTCCATCAGCCAGGCCGAATCCCACCTCGAGAAGGTGGATCCGCACGATCCGGCCGGGTTCATGCTGTCCCCCTCGCAGTTCGACCGGATCACCGGCTCCTGCCACCTGTTCCTGGGCGACAATCGCCGCGCCCAGCAGATCTTGGAGAGGCGTGCGGGCGGCATCCAACCTCGGCAGAAGAGCGGGGCGATCGTGCTCGGCAACCTGAGCTTGGCCCGCCTCCGCCAGGGCGAGCTCGACGGAGCGACCACTGCGCTGCATGAGGCGATCAGCGTCCTCGAACAGACGCGAGGCGGCGGAGGAATGAATGTCGTGTTCGATGCCGCCAGGGAGCTCGGCCCGTGGCGGGCCGAGAAGGACGTCGGCGACGTCTATGATCGACTGCTCTCCCTGATGACCGCAGCGTGAGGAGTCTCGTGCCCGGCCTGAACCTCGACGAGCAGAAGAACGCCATCCGCCAGCGCATCTGGGACCTGCTCGAACGGCGGGAAGCCGCCCACGACACTGATGTGCACGGCCGCATCCCCAACTTCGTGGGGCGCGAAGCGGCAGCCGATCGGCTCGCCGAGTTGGACGCGTGGATGTCGAGTGCGGTCGTGAAGGCGGTGCCGGACAAGGCTCAGCTCCCTGTGCGCGTGCGAGCGCTGCGGGAGAACAAGCTCGTGTACATGGCGGTGCCGAGACTGGCCAAGCAGCATCCGTTCTACCTGCTCGATCCCGCGGCGTTGAGCGTGTCGGCCGAAACTGCGGCGACCGGCGACGGTGCCGCCGAGGCAGCTCGCAACGTGGGCGTCGACGAGCTCAGGCCCATCGATCTGGTGGTATGCGGGAGTGTCGCGGTCAACCGTGCCGGCGTGCGACTGGGCAAGGGGGCCGGCTACGCCGACATCGAGGTCGCGTTGCTCCAGGAGGCCGGTCTGATCGGTCCGAACACGACGATCGTCACCACGGTCCACCAGCTCCAGATCGTCGACGACGAGCTACCCGAGACCGAGCACGACTTCAGCGTGGACCTGATCGTCACGCCTGAGGAGGTCATCGCCTGCGGACCGGCTCGCCGTCCGGCGGGCCTGATCTGGGAACAGCTGACGCCCGAGAAGATCGCGGCCATCCCGGTCCTGGCGGCGATGTCGTCCGCGAGGTCGAGCAAGCAGTGATCGGGGACCGATCACGCTGAAGGCGGCTCCGGGATCGCCTGCTCGTAGTTGAGCTCGTACCGGTGCGCGCCTTTGACCAGGACGCTGACTTCGACCGGCCGGTCGCCGGAGTAGATGGTGCGTAGCTGACGGATCACGGGCACGTCGGCGGGTAGGTCGAGTTGTTCCAGCTCGGCGGTGGTGGGCTGGCGGGCGGAGACGCGATCGGTGAAGCGTTGCTGGGGCCAGCCCAGCTCGGCCAGTACACGGGGTGCGCCGCCCCGGATCCGTGGACGGCGGGCCAGCGGCGTTCCCTTGGCCAGGTCGAGTGGGTAGAACGACCAGCTGATCTCCACCGGTTCGTCGTCGTGCAGCAGCAGTCGATGCCGCATAGCGGCCAGCTCGTCCGCGCCGAGCCCGAGCTGCTGCGCCGCGTCCGCGGGCGGCCGAGCCTCGGAGACGTCGATGAGCTGGTAGGCGTAGCCGCGCGGCATCGGTTCGAGGTAGTTGGCAGCGTCGACGATGAAAGGCTGTCGGTCGCGGACGTAGACTCCGGCTCCGGGGCGGCTGCGGAGGAAGCCCTCGTCCTTCAGCGCGCCGGCGGCTTTCTGGATGGTCGGGTTCGCCGCACCGTACTGGTCCACGAGTTGGCTGGTGGACGGTAGTTGGTCGCCCGGGGCGAGGTCGCCGGACATGATCTGGGCCCGCAGCTCGGCCGCGATCTGTTGGTGCAGCGGCCGGGAGTCAGTGGCTTTGGGCATCGTCATGTCCGATCGTGAGGTGGTAGCGCAGGTGCCGGCCAGGCAGCATCGTCATCACGCTGACCTCGACCGGGCGTTCGTTCTGGCTGCTGCTGGTCCGCACCAGCTGCATGACCGGCGTCGGCTCAGCCAGGACGAGGAGATCGGCCTCGTCCTCTGCCGCCAGCCGGACGGACACATCCTCCTCGACGTGGTGGAGGGTGTGTCCCAGCTCGGCGAGCAGCGTAGGCGCGCCGCCGCGGATCTTGCGGGCCTCGGCGAGCCGGGTGCTGCGGGCGATGTCGGTGGGGTAGTAGGACTCGACGAGCTCGACCGGCTCGTCGTCGAGCAGGACCAAACGGCGCCGCAGGACGACGGGATTCGACGGCGGCACCTGCAGCGCGGCGGCGACGAACGGCGGAGGCTGCACCTCGCCGACGTGCAGGAGCCGCTGGCTGCCGACGTGGCCGTGGTCGGCGGCTTCCTGCGCCCACGGGTCCGGCGCGCTGGCCTGGCGGGGTGTCACGTACGGCATGGAGACGCTGATCCACGCGCCCGAGTCGTGCACGGTGAAGGCTCCTCTGCTCGCCGGCCTGCGGGTCCTCTGTCGCCGGGTTGAACTTTATCGGAACAGTGATACGGCTGCCCCGATCAACTTCACCGGCCTTGCCGCCATTCGCGAAAGGCTATATGGTTGGCGTGCTCTTGACGAGGTTGAAGTATCGGCCGAACAGCACCTGGGGAGATGGTCATGTCGCACCGGCCGGCTCTGGTCCGTCGCATGGCCGACCTGCGCCGGCAGTACACCGGCGAGGCCGACGCCACGCTGTGCTCCGACATGGTCTGCGGGGTCGGCTCGCTGAGCCTCGACGACCGTCGACTTCTGGCCGAGGAGCTCGACCGCGACGCCTTCGTCCGCCCTCCTGGCGTCGACGTCGTTCCGCCGGTGCACGACCATGTCCGGGCGGTCGTGCTGCCGGACGCGACCGGCAGCACGCAGCAGAGCCTCGAGGCCGAAGTCCTCCGCGCTGTTGTGCGGGCTCTTCATCACCTGGATCACCCCGCTGCCTCGGCCAGTAGATGGTTCCCGAGTAGCGGTGGGCGGGTGGTGCGCAAGGTGAGACCCCTGCCCGACGGCTTGACGCTGCACGTCAACGCGGGCTCTCTCGGGCCACTGCTGGCTGAACTCCTGCCCAGGATCACGCCGGAGGGCGTTCTTGTCGGTATGCCGGGCCTTCGCGCGGTGCTTCATCACCGGTGGGTTGAGCTGTACGTGCTCGACTCGCCGGCCAACCTCACGCTCGCCAACGTGCCCTACCGCTGCTGGGCAGCGGCGTTGGCCTATGCGGAGGCCCTAGATCCTGGAAATCCGTTGCAGTGGTTGGGAAATGATCCGCTGCCGATCCAGCCGGAAGAGCGGGACGCGATGGCACACCATGTGCCGGAACCTGTTAGCGACTCCCTGCTCAGCGCGATACTCAGGCGGTGTGCCCTGTTCTCGGCAGCGTCGAACTTGGCCTTCCGGCAGACATTCGGAGTGCTCGAGATCGACTGGCGCGACTCCCCGTCGCTGGCGACGGTGGCGGCTAGGCTCGTGGATCCGGTTGCGGGCCTGCGCGGAGCCAGGTACTTCGTCGCACGACGATCTGGTCGGCTCACGATCGCCTCTGCGGCCGAGGACTGGACGGTGACGCTCGGCCGGCTGCCGCTCGGCGATGTCGAACCCGGCGAACACCCCGAGGCGGCGTGGTCGGCGTGGAACCTGGAGATGGCCCGCCCAAACGCGTCGTGGACGAGCGAGATCACCGAGCCGCGCCGAGTGGCAGGCGCACCCACGTGCCTTTCTTCCGCTGTAGACGAGTGAGCGTCGCTTTCGCCGAGTGTTGGAGGTAGTGGAGGATCTCAGCTGCGGTCGTCAATCCGAGCGTCGGCGGACAGCGGCTCGCTAGCGGCGGCTGCTGTAGCCGGCGCCGGGGTGGATGACCACGACCCCGGGCGTCGATGGCGGCCGGAGCAAGAGATCGTCGGCGTCGCAGAGGATGCCGTGGGCGGCGAGCATTCGGCACCAGCGATGGCACTCGTGGCCATCGCCCGCCTACATCGGACCATCCCAGCCGTGTCCGTGGCGGCCGCCGGCATGCTCGGCGGCGTGCCCCGCGCCATTTTCAAATCGGTGCCGCAGATGGCGCCATGCGCCACCTGGATCACCACGTCGGTCGACTCCTCGCACTTTGGATCGTCCACTGTTTGCCCTGCGGCTGAGCGGGTACTTGCCATCATCTCGTTATGCCCGCAACGGGAGGCGAAACCTGTGTTGACCGATGCCGTCGTACTGCGGCGAAGGCCGGAGCGCCGAGCGATCCGCTGGCTATAAGGACGGCGGTCTCACGGGGTTCGTCAGAGCCGATCACGGGCAGCCGTGATCCCGGGATGAAAGGACGTCACATTGACCTCGTCGGATTGTTCGCCGGTCGTCGTCGGCTTCGACGGTTCGGCCAAGGCACATGACGCTGTGGTGTGGGCGGCACGGGAGGCGATGGCGTGTGAGCGGCCACTGCGCCTCGTTCAAGTCGTGGACACGGCGTGGCCGGTCGGCACCATGCCCGATGTGCTCACGACTTTTCCACCGGAGCGCGACCGGGAGGAGCTTCGCCGTGCTCTCGTTGCCGAATTGGCGTCGGAAGTCGAGCGCCTGAGACGGGAACAGCCGGCGCTCACGGTCACGTCGGTGCTGCTCGACGGCACGGCCTCTGACGCGCTGGCCGACGAGGCTGATGAAGTCGATGCCGGTGTGATCGCCGTCAGTGGATCGGGCCGTGGCGCGTTGTCCCGCACCGTGCTCGGCTCCACGGTCTCGGATCTGGTGCATGCCACTTGTCGTCCAGTGGTCGTCGTACGTGACGAGACGACATCCGGTCGAGCCAGGGCGGTGGTCATCGGCGTCGGTGGCCTGGCCGCCGGTGGCGGCGCGGCTCGCTTCGCGCTTGAGTTTGCATCGCGGCACAAGCTGTCGGTGCGGGCGGTGCGGGCGGTGCACGGCCGGTCGGACAGCCCGTTCGCACTGATCGCCGAGCGCCTGACCGTGGAGCAGCGCGGCGTCGCCACGGCGCAGCAGGAAGTTGTCGACGCCGCGGTCGCCGCTGAAGTCGAGGCGTGGCGCGCCGAGCATCCCGACCTGGATATCCAGCGTGACGAGGTGGAGGAGCAGCCAGCGCAGGCTCTGCTCGATCGGGCCGGCGACGCTGCGCTGATTGTGGTGGGCAGTCGCCATCGCGGGGCGTTGAAACGAGCGATCCTTGGTTCCGTCAGTCATGCGGTGCTGCATCAAGCGCCCTGCCCGGTCGCCGTGGTTCCGTGAACCGGACGGGGACCGGTGAAGTGGTGGTGGTTCCGTTGGACGTGGGTAGGCGAGCCGGCAACCGGAATCGCGCGCTGTTCCGGTCAAGTGACGATGTATCCTCGGCCGTGGACCTGGATGCGGCGATCGACACGCTATACGGGCTGCCTCGGGAGCGGTTCGTGGCCGAGCGTGAGAAGTTGGCGAAATCCCAGCCGGCGCTGGCCGACCGGATCCGCAAGCTGCGCAAGCCGACCGTGGTGGCCGGGCAGGCCAACCAGCTGGCCCGCAAGCGCCCGCAGGATGTCGCGGCGTTGGTGGAGCTCGGGGCGAAGCTGCGCGCCGCGCAGGAGTCGCTGGACGGCAAGGCGATGCGGGACCTGTCCCGGCAGCGCACCGACACCGTGGACAAGCTGGTCGGCCGGCTGCCGGCTGCCGCCGCCGGGCTGCGTGAGCTGTTGGAGCACGCCGCCAC
>NZ_JBIUAG010000056.1:0-47190 GCF_044547355.1 Kutzneria sp. NPDC052558 | reverse complement strand
GTATCGAGGCAGGCGGAGCCTGCCCTATAGCGCCTTGATACGCCATCGCCCAGAGGTCTCCACAAAAAATCCACCCGGAGCCACCAACCACCCGCCCCACCCCACCCCCAACCACACAACGTCCCCGCCCCGCCGCCTCCAACCAAAACCCTCAACCCCCCACCACAACAACGAACACGCCCCGGCCAGCCTAAAAGCCCACAAAGCAAACAAAGCGAACAGTCAGCTGACCGCCGTCCGAGCCAACACAGTGTCCACAAACGCCAAGCATGTCGCGCGCATACGAGCCGCGGTGAGGCTCTGGGACCCGGCCAGCACCTGCACCGCGAGCCCGTCGATCATGCCGACGAGCATGTTGGCCAGCACGAGGGGGTCGCCGTCGGCGAGCTGGCCGCGCTTCTGGCCGTCGCGGACGATGTCGGCGACGATGCGGCGCCAGTCGCCGTAGAGGCGTTCGTTGAGTTCCCGCAGGCGAGGGGAGCGGGGGCTTTCGGCCCAGAGCTCGACCCAGACCTTCCACGCCTCGATGGTCTCGGGGGTGCCGGGCACGTACGAGTCGACGATCTGGCGCAGCCGGGTGAGGGCGTCGGCGCGGGAGTCGAGCAGCCAGCGGCGGCGTTCCAGGGAGCGTTCGAAGCAGTCCTCGAAGGCGGCCTGGGCGAGGTCCTGCTTGGTGTCGAAGTAGTAGTGCACGGTCCCGCCCGACACCCCGGCCAGCCGGGCGACGTCGGAGATGCGCAGGTTGCGCAGGCCGGCGTCGGCGATGACCTGGCAGGTGGCGCGGAGGATCTGGGCCCGCCGCTCGGCCTCGACGCTGGGGCGCGGCATGGGGCTACTCCTCGAGGTCGACGGGCGGCCAGATTAGCGTTGTCAGGGGCACGGGGTTCAATAGGACTCGATGACTGCCATCGACGACTCCCTCGAGCCGCTGCTGGGCCGCAAGACGGCGGACGCCCTCGCGGAAGGGCTGGGCCTGCGCACGGTCGGCGACCTGCTGCGCCACTATCCGCGCCGCTACGACGAGCGCGGCCGCCTGACCTCGATCGCGAGCCTGGAGCTGGACGAGCACGTCACGGTGCTGGCCGACGTGGCCAAGGTGACCAAGAAGCCGATGCGCACCCGGCGCGGCACGATGACCGAGGTGATCGTCACCGACGGCACGCGGCCGCTGAGCCTGGTGTTCTTCAGCCAGAAGATCCCCAACCTGAGCAAGCTGGTGCCGGGCAAGCGCGGGCTGTTCGCCGGCAAGGTCGGCAAGTTCAACAAGACGATGCAGCTGGCCCACCCCGAGTTCGAGCTGCTCGACGACGCGGACGGCGACGAGGCGGTGGCGTCCTTCACGCGCGGACTCATCCCGGTCTACCCGGCCGTGCACGGCCTGCCGACCTGGAGCATCGCCCGCTGTATGCGGCAGGTCATCGCGGTGTGGGACGGTGTGGTCGACCCGCTTCCCGGTGAGCTGATCAAGCAGCACAACCTGCTCGACCTGATGTCGGCGCTGAAGCTGATCCACCTGCCCGACAACCAGCAGATGGTCGAGGAGGCCAGGCGCCGGCTGAAGTGGGACGAGGCGCTGTCGATCCAGCTGGCCCTGGCCCAGCGGCGCAAGTCGGCGGCGGCCCGGCCGGCGATCCCCAGCCCCCGCCGGAAGGGCGGGCTGCTGGACGAGTTCGACGCGCGGCTGCCGTTCCAGCTGACCAACGGCCAGCGCGAGATCGGCGAGGTGATCGCCGAGGAGCTCGGCGGCACGCATCCGATGAACCGGCTGCTGCAGGGCGAGGTCGGCTCGGGCAAGACGCTGGTGGCGCTGCGGGGCATGCTCCAGGCGGTGGACGCCGGCAAGCAGGCGGCGATGCTGGCGCCGACGGAAGTCCTTGCCGCGCAACATGCCCGCTCGCTGCGGGACATGCTCGGGGATCTGGCCACGGCCGGCGAGCTGGGCGCGCCGGACCAGGCGACCCGGGTGGTGCTGCTGACCGGCTCGATGAACACGGCCCAACGCCGGCAGGCGTTGCTGGACATCGCGTCCGGCGCGGCCGGGATCGTGGTCGGCACGCACGCGCTGATCCAGGACAAGGTGTCGTTTGCGGAGCTGGGCTTTGTCGTTGTCGACGAGCAGCACCGGTTCGGCGTGGAGCAGCGGGACGCCCTGCGCGGCAAGTCGGGGGAGGGTGTCAGCCCGCACGTGCTGGTGATGACGGCGACGCCGATTCCGCGCACGGTGGCCATGACTGTGTACGGCGATCTCGAAGTGTCGGCGCTGCGTGAGCTGCCGCAGGGGCGGTCGCCGATCACCAGCTCGGTGGTGCCGGTCGCGGAGCGGCCGGAATGGCTTCGCCGGGCCTGGGAGCGGATCCGCGAGGAGGTCGCCAAAGGCCACCAGGCCTACGTGGTGTGCCCCCGCATCGGCGACGACGAGGACGCCGAACCCAAGGAGCCCAAGGGAGCAAGCTCCGACCAGCGGCCGCCGCTGGCGGTCATGGACGTGCTGCCCAAGCTGGCCGGTGGCGCGCTCAAGGGCCTGCGGGTGGAGATGCTGCACGGCAAGATGCCGCCGGAGGACAAGGACGCCGTCATGCGCGCCTTCGCCGCCGGCGACGTGCAGGTGCTGGTGGCCACCACGGTGATCGAGGTCGGCGTGAACGTGCCGAACGCGACGGTCATGGTGATCATGGACGCGGACCGGTTCGGCGTCAGCCAGCTGCACCAGCTGCGCGGCCGGGTCGGCCGGGGCAGCGCCGCCGGCCTGTGCCTGCTGGTCTCCGAGGTCCCGGTCGGCACGCCCACCATGGAGCGCCTGAAGGCCGTGGCCGACACCCTCGACGGTTTCGAGCTGGCCCAGATGGACCTGGAGCTGCGCCGCGAGGGCGACATCCTCGGCGCCGCCCAGTCCGGCGTGAAGTCGGGCCTGAAGATGCTGTCCCTGCTGGACGATCTCGACGTGATCGAGGAGGCCCGCGAGGAGGCGCAGCGGGTCGTCGGCGACGATCCCGACCTGGCCGAGCATCCCGGCCTCGCGCAGATGGTGCGCGAAGTCGTGGACGCCAGCCGGGCCGAGTACCTGGAGAAGAGCTGACCCACACCCGAGAACAGGTGTGGGCCGGCCCGGTGATCAGTGCTTGGTCAGCTGGTACAGCGTGGACGCGCCCGGCCTCAGCGAGATCGAGAGGCCGCCGGCGTCCCGCTGCGCGGACAGCTTGCTGCTGCGGCTGTCGAACTGGTTGACCCGGGCCACCGAGGAGGACCGCAGTTTCACCGTCGCCTTGGCGGCGGCGGTGTTGGAGCGGTTGACCACCAGCAGCCAGCGGTCGCCGGCCTTGTCCACGAAACGGCTGAGCACCACGGCGTTGCCGGAGGTGTCGGTGACGAAGTTGTCGGGACCGAAACGGGCGGTGCGGGCCGGGGCGGTGGACTCGTTGGCGTGCGTGACCGACTCCGAGGTCATGGCCCGCAGCTTGTTGCCCAGGCCGGCCAGGGTGCCGGTGTTGATGTCCTGCACGTCGTAGTAGTGCTGGGTCTTGCGGCCAAGGGAGTCGATCATGGCGGGTTGGAAGTTGTGGCCCCGCTCGGGAGTCGGCGTCCAGTAGGTGAAGTACTGCACGCCCTTGCAGCCGTAGGCCAGGCTGGTGTTGACCTGCCAGGCGATGTCGTCGTAGCTGGGCGAGCGGTGCCCGTCGAAGCCGACGGTCTGGATGAAGCCCCACACCGGCAGCCCGGCCTGGGCGCCGGCGGCCCGCATGTCGGCCCAGTTGTTGACGTAGTCGGGATCGACGGTGCCGTCCGAGAGCATCGGGTACCGGTCGAACGACAGCATCTGCGCGCCGGCCTTGCCGACGTACTCCAGGACGCTGGCCTGGTAGCCGGGCCCGGTGCCGGGCGGCAGGTTGCTGTAGCGAAGGTAGTACGGGTTGGCCGCCCGCAGCGCGGCGACGGTGGCGGTGAGCTGGTTGTACGACCAGGGCTCGGTGTCCTCCAGCAGCGAGAAGCCGGCGAAGGACGGGTGCGAGACGTAGGTGCCGAAGGCGCGGTTGGCCATGGCGACGGCGTCGGCGGTGCTGATGGACATCGGCACCGACCGGTCGTCGGTGATGGTGAACCAGTGGGCCAGATTGGCGATGTCGTGGTCGTCGCGCACGATGACGTGCATGCCGCCGACGGCGTCGGCCATGCTGAGCGCGCGGGTGACGATGTAGCCGTCGTCCAGGTAGTTGCCGGTGATGAAGAAATTGACGCCGGAATCCTTCATCTCCTGGATCCGGGCCTGGGTGATCTGGCTGGGCGGCGGCGGCCACACCGCGCCGATCGGAAACTGGTCCTGCGACAGGATCGGGGTGAGATTGACCTGGCGGCCGGGAGGAATGGCCGGACCGATGGGCAGCGGCGGCGGTTTGGCGACCGCGACGCCGGCGCCGGCGGCGACGACCGGCAGTGCCGCGGCCAGCGCACCGGCGGTGCGCAGGGCTCCGCGTCGCGTGATGCCTGACGAGTCCGATGAAGTGGCCATGTGGTGCTCCCTCCAGCGGCCGCGCAATCGATCTCTGGCCAGATGGTAGGGGCTGATGACCTTGAAACGTGACCGTCGCCTCACCCGGCTTTGGAAAAAGACCCAAACGAGTGGTTTGCTTCACGGCTTTGACGGGTGAAGACCAGAATTCCGTGGACCTTCGCCTGTGCTGGCAACACTTTCACGGCCGCAGCCCGGCCGCCACCATGGACACCAACAGGCGGTGGCTGGCGTCGATGTCCTCGGCCAGCCGGAAACCGCCGGAAATCTGCAGCGAGGCGAATCCGTGCATCGCGGCCCGCAGGCAGCGGGTCGTGTGCACCAGGGCGGAACCGTCCAACCCGTACCCGCGCAGCACGGCGAAGATCACCTCGATGACCCGGTTGCTGGCCTCGGCCAGTTCCGGTTCGGGGCGCGGTTGTTGCGGCAGCGCGGTGTAGCGGTGGGGAAACGCGACGGCGTAGTCCCGATAGGAGTCCATCAACGCCTGCACGGCCTCGTCGCCGCCGCGGCCAAGCACGGCCGCGGCCAGCGCGTCCCCCAGCTCGGTCAGCACCCGCAGCTGCACCAGCCCGCGCAGCGCGTCCAGGCTGGACACGTGCTTGTACAGCGACGGGGTGGCAACGCCGGTCCGGCTGGCCACGGCGGCCAGGCTGAGCGCCTCGGGCCCGTCGGCGTCGATCACGGCGATGGCCGCGTCCACGACGGCGTCGGGGGACAGGCCGACCCTGGGCATGTCAGACCTCCTTGAGGAACGCGGTGATCACGTCGGCAGTGGTGTCGACGCTGTCGGCCATCGGGTAGTGGCCGGCGCCGTCGATCATCTCAACCCGGGCCGGTCCGCCGAGGGTGTCGGCGATCCAGCGGGCCTCGGCCGCCGGGTCGGGGAAGTCGGAGTCCTTGGCGCCCATGACAACCAGCGCTGGGCAGGCCACCCTGGACACCCGGGCGGCGCTGTCGGCGCGCGAGCCGCCCATCATCGCGGTCAGCGCGGCCAGGTGCCCGGGTTGGCGCAGCGAGGCCTTGAGCTCGGCCACGTACGCGGCGAAGTCGGCCGGCTTCCGCACCGGGTAGAGGGTCTTGTAGTACATGGCCCACAACGCCGCGCTGCGGCTGATGAGCTTGGCCAGCAGGGCCACGACCGGGTTCATCTTGGCGTCCCGCACGAACGAGTCGAGCAGCACCAGGCCGTGCACCAGGTCCGGGGCCTCGGTGGCGGCCCACACGGCCGAGGCGCCGGTGTAGGAGTGTCCGATCAGGATCGCCGGCCGGCCGAGGTGGCGCAGCAGGGCCACGGTGTCCGCGCCGACGGCATCGGGGCTGTAGTCGGTGAACTCGGCCGAGGACTCGCCGCAGCCGCGCATGTCGCTGGTCACGACCCGGTAGCCGGCCGCCGCGAGCCGCGGGGCCAGGAACCGGTGAATCCGTCTGGTGTCGCCCAATCCGTGCAGGCAGAGCACGAGCCGGCCGTCGGCCGGACCCTGCTCGTCGTACGCGATCCGGCCGCCGTTCACGTCCAGGTGCTGGGTGGTCATCGCCGCCTCCTAGCTAATGTATGTAGCTAAAAAGCTAATGGCGTTAGCTTCCACTGTCAAGGGGCAGACTGGCCGCGTGCGCGACTTCGATGTGCTGGTGCTGGGGTCCGGCCCCGGCGGGCAGAAGGCCGCCATCGCGACGGCCAAGCTGGGCAAGAAGGCCGCCGTCGTGGAGCGGCGGGACATGGTGGGCGGGGTGTGCATCCAGACCGGCACGATCCCGTCCAAGACACTGCGGGAGGCCGTCCTCTACCTGACCGGACTCAACCAGCGCGAGATGTACGGCGCCAGCTACCAGGTCAAGGAGGACATCACCGTCTCCGACCTGCTGGCCCGCACCAACCACGTGATCGGCCGCGAGGTGGAGGTGATCCGCAGCCAGCTCACCCGCAACCACGTGGCGATGCTGCCCGGCATGGGGCACTTCGTGGACGAGCACACCGTCGAGGTGGTCGACGGCACCGGCCGCGAGCAGACGGTGACCGCCGACAAGATCGTGATCGCCACCGGCACGCTGCCGGCGCGGCCGTCCACTGTGGACTTCGACGGTAAGACGATCATCGACTCGGACGGCATCCTGGCCCTGGAGCGGGTGCCGCAGTCGATGATCGTGGTCGGGGCCGGCGTGATCGGCATCGAGTACGCGTCCATGTTCGCCGCGCTGGGCACCAAGGTCACCGTGGTCGAGTCCCGGGAGCGGATGCTGGAGTTCTGCGACGGCGAGGTCGTCGAGGCGCTCAAGTACCACCTGCGGGACCTGGCCGTCACCTTCCGGTTCCGGGAGACGGTGTCCGCGGTCGAGCGGCACGAGCGCGGCGCGCTGGCCGTGCTGGAGAGCGGCAAGAAGATCCCGGCCGAGGTGGTCATGTACTCGGCTGGCCGACAGGGCATGACCGAGACCCTGCAACTGGACAAGGCCGGCCTGGTCGCCGACAAGCGCGGCCGGATCGAGGTCGACGAGTACTTCCGCACCTCGGCGCCGCACATCTACGCGGTCGGCGACGTGATCGGCTTTCCCGCGCTGGCCGCGACCTCGATGGAGCAGGGCCGGCTGGCGGCGTACCACGCGTGCGGCGAGCCGGTGCAGGCCATGTCCTCGCTACAGCCGATCGGCATCTACACCATCCCGGAGATCAGCTTCATCGGGAAGACCGAGGACCAGCTGACCGCCGAGCGCATCCCGTTCGAGGTCGGCGTCTCCCGCTACCGGGAGCTGGCCCGCGGCCAGATCATCGGCGACTCCTACGGCGTGCTCAAGCTGTTGGTGTCGCCGGAGGACCGGTCGCTGCTGGGCGTGCACGTGTTCGGCACCGGGGCCACCGAGCTGGTGCACATCGGGCAGGCGGTGATGGGCTGCGGCGGCACCGTCGACTACCTGGTCGACGCGGTCTTCAACTACCCAACCCTGGCCGAGTCCTACAAGGTCGCCGCCCTCGACGCCATGAACAAGATCCGCCAAATCGAACGCCTTTCGGGCTGACCCGCGCTTGGAAGGGGGCTTTCCTACACTCGGAGTGGAGGAAAGCCCCCTTCCAAGCATCAGGGGGTTTGCTTGCGGGTTAGTTCACGGAGTCGTTGTAGTCCTTGATGGGCTGGGTGAGGGTGGCGGCGGCGTCGGTGAGGGCCTGGCGGGGGTCCTTGCCCTGGAGCACCGCGGCCTGCATGGCGTTCTCGGCGGCCTTGCGCACCTGGGGCATCACGCCGAACAGGCAGCCCTGGGTGGCGGTGGACAGCTTGGTGTTGTCGAGCTGGGTGATCGCGGTCTGGAACTGGGGCTTGGCCGCGACCCACTGCTTGTCGACGTCGGTGTCCAGCGCGGCTTTGCTGACCGGGAAGTAGCCGGTGGAGGTGTGCCAGGTGGCCTGGGAGTCCTTGCTCTCCAGGAACTTCACGAACTCCCAGGACGCCCGCTTGTGGGCGTCGTCCTTGCCCTTGCCGACGATCCACAGCGACGCGCCGCCGATGATCGGGCCGGCGCTGTCGGAGGCGTTGATCTTCGGGTAGAAGCCGGTGCCGACCTGGAAGCCGGCCTTGGTGAAGTCGCCAAGCGATCCGGTGGACTCCAGGGTGATGGCGTCCTTGCCGGCCACGAAGGCGGAGTCGCCGTTCTTGGTGTCGCTGTCCAGCTTCAGCGCCAGGCCCTGGTCGACCATGGACTTCCACCAGGTCAGCAGCTTGACGTTGTTGTCGGTGGCGAAGTTGGCCTCGGTGGCCCGGCCGTTGCGGCCGTTGTCCGGGTTGCAGTACTGGGCGCCGGCCACGGCGGTCCACTGCTCCAGGAACCAGCCGTAGAGCGAGGCCCCGAAGCCGTACTGGGTGACGTTGCCACTCGCGTCCTTGACGGTCAGCTTCTCGGCGTCGGCCTTGATCTCGTCCAGCGTGGTCGGGGGCTTGGCCGGGTCCAGGCCGGCCTTGGCGAACGCGTCCTTGTTGATGTAGAGCAAGGGCATCGAGGTGTTGAACGGCATCGAGTACAGCTTGCCGCCGACCGAGTAGTAGCCGGCGATGTTGGGCTGGATGTCGCTCACGTCGTACTTGTCGACGTCGATGAACGACTGGGCCGGCACGGTGGCCTTGGAGTCGATCATGAACTGGGTGCCGATGTCGTACACCTGGAGCAGGTCGGGCAGCTCGCCGCCCTTGAGCGCGTTCTTGTACGCCGACAGGGTGTCGTCGTAGTTGTTCTTGAAGGCCAGGGTGACCTTGATCTTGCCCTGGTTGGCCGCGTTGAACTGGTCGGTGAGCTTCTTGAGCGTCTCGCCGTTGGTGCCGGTCATCGCGTGCCAGAACGTGATGTCGGTTTCACCCTTGCCGTCCAGCGCGCTCGCGGCCGGGGCGGACAGGTCGCCGGAGCCGGACGCCGATGTCCCGGAGCTCGCCGCCGAGCTGCACGCGGTGACGGCGGTGGTGGCGGCGACCGCGACGGCCAGCAGCCCCAACTTGGTAGGCACCTGAGTACTCCTTCGATAGGTCACTTCACGGCCCCGGCCGTGAAGCCGCGGACCAGCCAGCGCTGGCCGAACAGGACGAGCAGCAGGGTCGGCAGCAGCGTGATCGTGATGCCGGCCAGCAACAGGCCCGGATCGGCGCTGTCGTTGCTGCGCAGGGCGAACACCGCGGTCTGCAGGGTGTTCAGCGAGTTGTTGGTCGAGGAGATGATCAGCGGCCAGAAGTACATGTTCCAGCCCTGAAGGAACGACCAGACGGCCAGCGCGGCGATGGCCGGCCGGCAGCCCGGCAGCAGGATCGTGAACAGGAACCGCAGGTGGCCGCAGCCGTCGATGGTGGCCGCGTCCCGCAGCTCGCCGGGGAACTGGCGGAAGGCCTGCCGCAGCAGGAACACGCCGAACCCGTTGGCCAGGAACGGAAGCACCAGCGCCAGCCGGCTGTCGCCGATGCCAAGGCTGCGCACGAACAGCGCGTTGGGCACCACGATCGCCTCGTACGGCACCATGATCGTGGCCAGGAACAGCCAGAACAGCGGCGTGCGCAGCGGGGTCCGCAGGAACACCAGCGCGTACGCGGCCAGGCACGACGTGACCAGGTGCGCCACCATGATCACGAGGCCGACGAAGAGCGAATTGCCGAACGCCGGCAGCAGCGGCACCACGGTCTGCCGCAGCGCCCCGAGGTAGCTGTCCACGGTGTAGTGGCCGAGCAGGTTGGGCGGCTGGCGCAGCAGGTCGATCGACGGCAGGAAGCCGCCGAGCACGGTCAGCAGCACCGGGAACAGCAGCACGACGGCCGCGATCACCAGCCACACGTAGGTGACCGCGCTGGTCACCCGCCCAGGTCGGTTCAACCGGCTCACCGGTAGTGCACCCGCCTCTCGATGACGCCGAACTGCACCGCGGCCAGCAGCACGCCGACGATCAGCAGCACCAGACCCTGGGCGCTGGCCAGGCCGTAGTTGCTGTTGTTGTTGTGGAACGCCTGGTTGAAGATCGAGTAGACCAGCGTGCTGGTCGCCCCGTTGGGGCCGCCGTCGGTCATCACCTGGGGCTGGCCCAGGCTCTGCAACGCGGTCAGCGTGGTCGTGACGATCACGAAGAACAGGCTGGGCGAGATCATCGGCAGCACGATGCCGGTGAAGTGGCGCACGCCGGTGGCCCCGTCGATGCGGGCCGCCTCCAGCACCTGCTCGTCCAGGCCGGCCAGCCCGGCCGCCAGCACCAGCAGGTTGAAGCCGGACACCATCCACACGGTCACGCCGGCCACCGTGACCAGGGCCCAGCCCGAGTCGGTGGTCCAGCCGGGCGCGCTCACCCCGACCAGTCGCAGCAGCCAGTTCACCGGGGACATGGCCGGGTTGAGCATCAGCAGCCACACCACCGAGGCGGCCGAGGCCGAGTAGGCGAACGGCAGCGTGAACAGGGTGCGGAACACCCGCATGCCGGGCAGCCGCTGGCTCAGCGGCACGGCCAGCGCCAGCGGCAGCAGCACCCCGGCGACCACGACCAGCAGGGTGAATCCGGCGGTGCGGGCCAGCACCGCGCCGAACTCGGGCGTGACCAGCTCCTGGAAATGGCGCAGGCCCACGAAGCGGGTCGGGTTGCCGAGGATGTCGCTGCCCATGGTGGCCAGGTAGACCGCCTGGAACAGCGGAAAGACCACAAAGGCGCCGAGGCCGGCGACGGCGGGCGCCAGGAACAGCATGGTGAGCGCGAGCTCCCGCGGCGGCCAGCGGCGGGTGATGACGGACTGTGACACGGGTGCGGAGTCTGTGTCGGTCACTGGGCCAATCGGGGGACGTTTGATGAACGCAGCATTGCTGACGGTCGACGTGGCGCTTACGTCACGCTCGGTCGAGAGCTCGTCACGGGGCATCCGCGCAGGCTAGGCCAAGGAACGTGACCGCGCTCACGTTCGGTCGCCTCGGGTCTAGTTCTATTACGTCCATCACTCGGGATGGTTCTCCCACATGAATGGAAACGCACGGTAGCGTGCCGAGCTGGACGGATCCCCAGGAAAAACGGGAGGAACGCCTGATGTTCCGCAAGGTGCTCGTCGCCAACCGCGGCGAGATCGCCATCCGCGCATTCCGCGCCGCCTACGAGCTGGGCGCCGGGACCGTGGCGGTGTTCCCCTACGAGGATCGCAACTCGCTGCATCGGCTCAAGGCCGACGAGGCGTACGAGATCGGCGAGCCCGGCCACCCGGTGCGGGCCTACCTCTCGGTGGACGAGATCGTCGAGGCGGCCCGCAAGGCCGGCGCGGACGCGATCTACCCCGGCTACGGCTTCCTGTCGGAGAACCCGGAGCTGGCCTCGGCCTGCGCGGCCGCCGGCATCACCTTCGTCGGCCCGCCGACCGAGGTGCTGGAGCTGACCGGCAACAAGGCCAGGGCCATCGCCGCGGCCAAGGCCGCCGGCCTGCCCACGCTGAAGTCCTCGGAGCCCTCGGCCGACGTGGACGCGCTGCTGGCGGCGGCCGACGAGGTCGGCTTCCCGATCTTCGTCAAGGCGGTGGCCGGCGGCGGCGGGCGCGGCATGCGCCGGGTGCTGGAGCCGGGCCAGCTGCGCGAGTCGATCGAGGCGGCGATGCGGGAGGCCGAGTCGGCCTTCGGCGACCCGACCGTGTTCCTCGAACAGGCGGTGGTGCAGCCCCGCCACATCGAGGTGCAGATCCTGGCCGACGGCGTCGGCAACGTGATCCACCTCTACGAGCGCGACTGCTCGGTGCAGCGGCGGCACCAGAAGGTGATCGAGCTGGCCCCGGCGCCGAACCTGGACCCGCTGGTCCGGGACAAGATCTGCGCCGACGCGGTGGCCTTCGCCAAGCAGATCGGCTATCGCAACGCCGGCACCGTCGAGTTCCTGCTCGACCAGCGCGGCAACCACGTCTTCATCGAGATGAACCCGCGCATCCAGGTCGAGCACACGGTGACCGAGGAGGTCACCGACGTCGACCTGGTGCAGTCCCAGCTGCGCATCGCCGCCGGCGAGACGCTGGGCGACCTGGGCCTGAGCCAGAGCGCGATCTACCTGCGCGGCAACGCCCTCCAGTGCCGGATCACCACCGAGGACCCGGTGAACGGCTTCCGCCCGGACACCGGCGTGATCAGCGCCTACCGCTCGCCCGGCGGCTCGGGCATCCGGCTGGACGGCGGCGCGATCGGCGCCGGCAGCACGGTCGGCGCGCACTTCGACTCCATGCTGGTCAAGCTGACCTGCCGCGGCCGCACCTTCGAGGCGGCAGTGGCCCGGGCCCGGCGCGCGGTGGCCGAGTTCCGCATCCGCGGCGTCTCCACCAACATCCCGTTCCTCCAGGCCGTGCTGGACGACCCGGACTTCCGGGCCGGCAGGGTCACCACGGCGTTCATCGAGGAACGGCCGGAGCTGCTGACCGCCCGGCAGTCGGCCGACCGCGGCACCAAGCTGCTGACCTACCTGGCCGACGTGACCGTGAACAAGCCCAACGGCGGCCGGCCGGCGGTGATCGACCCGTGGAACAAGCTGCCCAAGCTGGACCTGTCCACGGAGCCGCCCGCCGGCTCCAAGCAGCGGCTGACCGAGCTGGGCCCGCAGGGCTTCGCGACCTGGCTGCGCAACGAGCCGGGGGTGCTGGTCACCGACACCACCTTCCGTGACGCGCACCAGTCGCTGCTGGCCACCCGCGTCCGGACCAAGGACCTGGTGCAGGTCGCGCCGTACGTGGCGCGGATGAACCCGCAGCTGCTGTCGCTGGAGTGCTGGGGCGGCGCGACCTACGACGTGGCCCTGCGCTTCCTGGCCGAGGACCCGTGGGAACGGCTGGCCGCGCTGCGTGAAGCGGTGCCCAACCTGTGCCTGCAGATGCTGCTGCGTGGGCGCAACACCGTCGGCTACACGCCGTATCCCGAGGCGGTCACGCGGGCGTTCGTGGAGGAGGCGACCGAGACCGGCATCGACATCTTCCGCATCTTCGACGCCCTCAACGACATCGAGCAGATGCGGCCGGCGATCGAGGCGGTGCGGGAGACCGGCAAGTCCGTCGCCGAGGTGTCGCTCTGCTACACCGCCGACCTATCCGACCCGGGTGAGCAGCTCTACACCCTGGACTACTACCTGAAGCTGGCCGAGCAGATCGTCGGGGCCGGCGCGCACGTGCTGGCGATCAAGGACATGGCCGGCCTGCTGCGCCCGCCGGCGGCCGCGCGCCTGGTCACGGCGCTGCGCAAGGAGTTCGACCTGCCGGTCCACCTGCACACCCACGACACCGCGGGCGGGCAGCTGGCCACCTACCTGGCGGCCATCCAGGCCGGCGTGGACGCCATCGACGGCGCCACCGCGTCGGTCGCCGGCACCACCTCGCAGCCGTCGCTGTCGGCGATCGTCGCCGCCACCGACCACTCGGCCCGCACCACCGGGCTGGACCTGCAGGCGGTTGGCGACCTGGAGCCGTACTGGGAGGTCGTGCGCAAGGTGTACGCGCCGTTCGAGGCGGGCCTGCCGTCGCCGACCGGCCGCGTGTACCACCACGAGATCCCCGGCGGGCAGCTGTCCAACCTGCGCCAGCAGGCCATCGCGCTGGGGCTGGGCGACCGGTTCGAGGACATCGAGGCCACCTACGCGGCGGCCGACCGGATGCTGGGCCGGCTGGTCAAGGTCACGCCGTCCTCCAAGGTGGTCGGCGACCTGGCCCTGCACCTGGTGGGGGCGGGCGTGGACCCGGCCGAGTTCGAGGCCGACCCGGGCCGCTTCGACATCCCGGACTCGGTGATCGGCTTCCTGCACGGCGAGCTGGGCGACCCGCCCGGCGGCTGGCCGGAGCCCTTCCGCACCAAGGCGCTGTCCGGCCGGACCGCGCCCAAGGGCGTGGCCGACCTGTCGGAGCAGGACGTGGAGGGGCTGGCCACTGACCGTCGGGCCACCCTGAACCGGCTGCTGTTCCCGGCGCCGACCAGGGAGTTCCTCCAGCACCGCGACGCCTACGGCGACACCAGCGTGCTGCGCAGCAAGGACTGGCTCTACGGCCTGCGGCCGGGCGAGGAGTACTCGGTCGATCTCGGCCGGGGCGTGCGGCTGCTGATCACGCTGGAGGCCATTGGCGAGGCCGACGAGCGCGGCATGCGGACCGTGATGGCCGTCCTCAATGGACAGCTGCGGCCGATCCAGGTGCGGGACCGCTCGGTGGCGGCCGACGTGCCGGCGGCGGAGAAGGCCGACCGTGGCAACAGCAACCACGTCGCTGCGCCGTTCGCGGGAGTGGTCACGATGGCCGTCGCCGAGGGTGACAGCGTCCAGGCCGGGCAGACCGTGGCCACCATCGAGGCGATGAAGATGGAGGCGGCCATCACCGCGCCCAAGGCGGGCACGGTGCAGCGCCTGGCCATTTCCCGTCAGCAGCAGGTGGAAGGCGGCGACCTGCTGATCGTGTTGTCCTGAGCCACCGGTGCCCCCGTGCCGTCCGCGGCCGGGGGCACCGCTGTGTCCACAGTGGACCGTGATCTTGACGACACGCTGACGCGTCAGCCGGTAGAGTGACACGATGTTCCCCGTGTTGCCGGCTAGCAACGCGATCCCCGTGGCTGGTTAGGTGTGATTCGTGCTGGAGTTGCAGTCCGTGGCCCAGCGACAGGGCGCGGTTGTCCCCAAGTCCCCGTGGTTGCCGACCGCCTGCCAGGCGCTGTCCGACCTGGCCGGCCGCGTGCTCGGTCTGGACGTGCGCAGAGTTCCCGTGCGCGCCGGTACGTCCGCCCTTGTCGGCGGCATCCACAACCGTGAGGTGCTGCTGGCCAATCGCGGGTTCCAGGCGCAGTACCTGCGTCACGCCACCGGTCCCGTGCTGACCATCGGCGGCGACTGCGGCGTGGAGACAGTGCCGCTCGGCTTTGCCCGCAAGCGTTTCGGGCCGGCGCTGGGGGTCCTGTGGTTCGACGCACACGGTGATCTCAACACCCCGGCGACCTCCCCCTCCGGCGCGTACCACGGCATGGCCTTACGGCACGCCTTCGGCGAGGGCGACCGGGACTTCGTGCTCGACACCCCCGTGGTGTCCCGCCGCGTGGTGCTGGCCGGGGCCCGCGCGCTGGACCCGGGCGAGCAGGCCATGGTCGACCGGGGGCTGGTCCGGCACGTGCCGATCGAACGCGGCTACGAGACCTCGTGGATCCTCGACGCGGTCATCGCCTCCCGGGCCCCGCAGTTCTACCTGCACATCGACCTCGACGTGCTGGACCCGAGCGAGTTCGCCGACGTCACCTGCCCGGTGCCGGGCGGGCTGCTGATCAGCGAGCTGGTGGACGCGATCCGGGCGGTGGCGGCGATCCGGCCGATCATCGGGGCCGGCATCACCGAGTGCGCCACCGACAATCCGGACCGGTTGCAGGTGCTGGCCCCGATCCTGCGGGCGGTCGGCGCGGCCCTGCACGCCCATTCCACCGTCCTGCCCGCTCAGGCCGCTGTTCCTTATCCGGTCCGCCCGTGACTCCGCTTCCTCTATTGTCTCGCGGGTGACGTCCCCGAGATTCGACATCACCGCCGCACACCCGGAGTTCCTGCGGTTACGCACGGCGGTCGGCGCCGGCGACTGGGCGGCCGTGGAGCAGTTCTTCGCGTCCATGCCCGACGACAACTGGACCGCGCGGGCCACCTGGATCGTGGCCGAGGTCGCCGGCGTCGAGGAGTTCCTGCGGCGCGTGCCGCGGTCCCGGCTGAGCCGATTGCTGCTGGCCTCGCGGCATATCGCCCATGCATGGGAGATCCGCAGCGGCAAGCAGGCCAAGTACGTCTCAGCCCAGCAGTTCGCCGGCATGCACGACGCCCTGCGCGCGGCCGAGGCGATCCTGATCGACCTCACCGCGGAGGATCCCTCCGACACCATCGCCTGGCTCAAGCGGATCCCCGTCTGCATGGGGTTGCAACTCGGACAGAGCGAGGCGCGGCGGCGATATGACCGATTGGCCCGGCACAATCCGCATCTGCTGCCGGCCCAGACCGCCCTTGTGCAACAGCTTTGTCCGAAATGGAGCGGTTCGTGGGAATCGCTGCATGCTTTCGCGCGGGAATGCATGAACGCGGCCCCGCCCGGGTCGCTGAATCCGATTGTGGTCGGTGAGGCGCACCTCGAACACGCCCAGGCGATCGGCAAGGCCGGGCGGGCCGAGTACCTCGCCGGCGTCGAGGCCGAGCTCGACGAGGCGGTGCGCAAGTCCCTGCTGCACCCGGCGTTCCGGAAGGTCCCAGGCTGGGTGAGCGCGCACGGGGTGTTCGCCGTGCTGTCCTCGTGGGCCGGCAACCAGGCCAAGGCCGCCGTGCACTTCCAGGCGCTCGGCGACCTGGCCAGCAGCTATCCGTGGGAGAGCTGCTTCACCAATCCGGCCGCCGGCTTCCAGGAGCTCAGAGCGGCGGCGCTCGGGGGGAAGAGATGATCAGACAGACCGAGGTCGACGGCGTCCGCACGCTCGTCGCCCCCAATCCCGGACCGATGCGCGCCGGCCTGGTGTTCCGGGTCGGCTTCGCCGACGAGCCGCTGCCCCGCCGCGGCATCACGCACCTGGTCGAGCACTTGGCCCTGCACCGGCACGGCCAGACCGATCACCACGCCAACGCCGCCACCTCGGTCACCACCACCCACTTCTTCACCGAGGGCACGCCCGAGGAAGTCGTCGCCTACCTGTCCGCCGTCTGCGAGTCGCTGGCCAACCTGCCGATGGACCGGCTCCCGCTCGAGAAGTCGGTGCTGCGCACCGAGGAGGCTGGCCGGTCTACCTCGTCGCTGGCGCTGTGGCGGTACGGGGCGCTCGGCCACGGCACCGCCGGGTATCCCGAATGGGGCGTGGACGGGCTCGGCCCCGATGATCTTCGCCAGTGGGTGGCGTCCCGGTTCACCCGCGAGAACGCGGTGCTGTGGATCGCCGGCCAGGTGCCGCCCGGCCTGCGGCTGGCGCTGCCCTCCGGGCCGGTGAATCCGATCCCCGCGCCGACCTCGGCCCTGCCGACGACGCCGGCGTTCTACTCCGAGGCCACCACCTCCGTCTCGTTCAGCGGCATCGTGCGCCGTCGGCCGGAGGCCCCGCTGTTCGCCGGCCTGCTGGACCGGCTGCTGTTCCGCGCGCTGCGCCAGGAGGACGGCAACTCGTACTCGCCGTCGGCGACCTACCTGGCGCGGGACGCCGACTTCGGTCAGATCCTGGCCTTCGCCGACGCGTTGCCGGAGAAGCAGTCGGCGGTGCTGGGCGGCTTCGTCGACGTGCTCGCGACCGTGCGCCTCGGTCGGATCGACGAGGCCGACCTCGCCGCCGTCCGGGGCAAGGCGCTGGCCAACCTGGACCGGCCCGACGCGGAGGCCGAGATCCTGCCGTCCAGCGCCGTCGACCTGCTCGTCGGCAACCCGTGGCAGACGGTCGAGCAGCGGCGCAAGGCCGTCGAGGCGATCACTGTCGAGGACATGCGGGCAGTGGCGGTCGAGGCGATCTCCACCGGTCTGCTCCAGGTGCCGAGGGGTCTGGGCGCGGACTGGGCCGGGTTCACCCAGGCCCCGCTGTGGTCGACCACGGTGGTCCACGGCAACCGGCACGCGTCGTTGGAACACGAGGGGCGGAGCCTGGTGCTGGGCGACCAGGGCGTCAGCCTGGTGACCGGCGACGGCACGGTGACCGTGCTGTTCCGTGAGTGTGTGGCGTTGCAGTGCTGGCCCGACGGCGCGCGGCGGCTGATCGGCATGGACGCCTTGAGCGTCGGCGTCGAGCCGACCTTGTTCGACCTGCCGCCGACCGCGATCGGCTGGCTTGACGCGCAGGTGCATCCGTCGGTGCGGATCGTGATGCCGGCCCGGTCCCATGTGCCGCGCCCGTCGCCGAAGACCGAGGCCGCGCCGGCGCCGGCGCGGCGGAGTCGGTCCGCGGTCAACAAGATCGGGCTGGTCGTCGTCGGCTTGGCAGTGGCCTTCTTCGGCCTCCTGGCCTTGGTCGGCACCGTGGTGGCGGTCACGGACCCGCAACCCGATCAGGACGCCACGGGGGCGATCGCGCTCTGGGCCGTCACCCTGATCGCGGCCGGGCCGTTCGCGCTGCTGTGGTCGCGGGGCCGCCGGCGGTAGCCGTGGGAGCGGTACCACGACACGACGGCCACACCGGCGATAAGTGAAGGGCTTTCATCTATTGTCTCGCTGGTGATCATGCCCTCGGCTCGCCGGTTCGATCAGGCGGCGGCCTTCCCGGAGCTGGTCGAGCTGCGCGAGTCGACCCGCGCGGCCGACTGGACGGCCATCGAGCTGTTCTTCGCCGGCCTGTCCGACGTGGACATGACCGTGTACGCGGTCAAGGTCGTCGCCGATGTGGCCGGGGCGGAGGAGTTCCTGGAGCAGCTGCCGCCCTCGCCGCTGGCGCGGCGGCTGCTCGCCGCCCGCCACGTCAGCAAGGCCTGGGAGGTCCGCTCGGCCAAGCGGGCCCGGCACGTCACCCGCGACCAGTTCGAGGGCATGCACGAGCTGTTACGCCGGGCCGAGCCGATCCTGATCGAGCTCACGGCCGAGGACCCGGCCGACGTGGTGGCCTGGGCGTTCCGCCTGAACACCGCGCGCGGGCTGCAACTCGGGCAGAGCGAGGCCCGCCGCCGCTACGACCGGCTGGCCCGCGTCGCCCCGCACTGCTTCGCCGCCCAGAGCCGGCTGCTGCAACAGCTCTGTCCCAAGTGGAGCGGCTCGTGGGAGGCCGCGCACTCGTTCGCCCGGCAGTGCCTGGACGCCGCCCCGCCGGGCTCGCTCAGCCCGGCCGTCGTCGGCGAGGCGCACCTGGAGCACTATCTCGATCTGGAGGGTTCGGATCGCGGGCGGTACCTGGCGAAGGTGTCCGTGCAGCAGGAGATCCGCGCCGCCGCCGACAAGTCGGTGCTGCATCCCGGGTTCTTCGGCGGCTACCACTGGCCGCAGGCGCACGGGGTGTTCGCCGTGCTGTTCGCGGAGATGGGCGATCACCGGCGGGCCGCCGCGCACTTCGAGGCGCTCGGCGACGCGGGCAGCGAGTACCCGTGGACGATGTTCGGCGATCCCGCCGCCGGCTTCGCCCGGCTGCGCGGCCTGAGCGCCGGCGGCGCCCAGTGATCAAGGAGACCGAGGTCTGCGGCATCCGGGCCCTGATCGCCCCGGCCGACGGGCCGCTCACCGCCGGGCTGGTGTTCCGGGTCGGCTGCGCCGACGAGCCGCTGTCCCGGCGCGGCCTCACACACCTGGTCGAGCACCTGGCCCTGCACCGGCACGGCCTCATCGAGCACGACGCCAACGCGGCCACCGGCCTGACCACCACCCATTTCTTCACCAGCGGCAGCGACCAGGCCGTGGTCGGCTACCTGACCAGCGTCTGCGACTCGCTGCGGGACCTGCCGCTGGACCGGATGGCCACCGAGAAGACGATCCTGCGCACCGAGCAGGCCGCCCGCCCGGCTGACAGCCTGCTGGTCTGGCGCTACGGGGCGGTCGGCTACGGCGCGGCCGGCTATCCGGAGTGGGGCCTGGAGGCGATCACCGAGGCCGACGTCCGGGACTGGGCCGCGACCCGGTTCACCCGGGAGAACGCGGTGCTGTGGATCGCCGGCGAGGTGCCGGCCGGCCTGGAGCTGGCGCTGCCCTCCGGCCCGAAACACCCGCTGCCGCTGCCGACCTCGGCGCTGGCCGGCACGCCGGCGTTCTTCGCCGAGGGCAGCGGCAAGATCACCTTCAGCGCCGTGGTGGAGCGGTCCGCGCGGGCCGCCCTGTTCGCGTTCGTGCTGGAGCGGGCCCTGTTCCGCACGCTGCGCACCGAGGACGGCAACTCCTACGCGGTCGCGACCTCGTATGCGCCGAGGGACGGCGACGCCGCCACCATCACCGGGCTGGCCGACGCGCTGCCGGAGAGGCAGGACGCGGTGCTCGGCGGCGTGATCGACGTGCTGGCCGCGTTCCGGGCCGGCCGCATCGACCCGACCGAGCTGGAAGTGGTGCGGGACAAGGCGATCAGCGGCCTCGACCGGCCCGAGGCGATCCGGGCGATGCTGTTCACCGAGGCCGTCGACGTCCTGTACGGGCGAACCCGACCATCCCTCGCGGACTTCCGGGCCGAGCTGGCCTCAGTCGCCGTCGACGACCTGCACGAGGTGGCCGGGCAGGTCCTGGACAGCCTGCTGTTACAGGTGCCGCGCGGTCACCGGGCCGACTGGGCCGGCTTCGCCGAGGCCCCGATGTGGTCGGACTCCACGGTCACCGGCCAGGACTTCCCGTCGTTGCAGAACCCCGACCACACCCTGGTCGTCGGCCCCGACGGCGTCAGCATGGTCGGCCCGCACGGGGCCCTGACCGTGCGGCACCGGGACTGCGTGCTGATGCAATGCTGGCCCGACGGGGCCCGCCGGCTGATCGGCCCGGACGGCGTCAACGTCAGCATCGAGCCGAACCTGCACGACGTGCCGGCCGAGACCATCGCCGACCTCGACCGCAGCCTCCCCGACGCGGTCAAGGTCTGGCAGCCCGCCCGGCCCGCCGACCGCATCCCACCCCGCCGCGTCCCCCACGCCCCGCAACCACCTCCCAACCGCCCGCACCTGTTCGGCCGCCTCACCGCCCTCCTCCGCCGCCGCTGAACCCCGCGAGCCGAGTTCCGGCAGGATGTGACCCGTGACGAGGATCGTGGCCGGCGCGGCCGGGGGACGGCGGCTGGAGGTGCCGCCCAGCGGCACCCGGCCCACCTCCGACCGGGTGCGGGAGGCACTGTTCAGCGCCCTGGAGGCGGCGGTCGGCCTGGACGGCGCGCACGTGCTCGATCTGTACGCCGGTTCCGGCGCGCTGGGGCTGGAGGCGCTGTCGCGGGGCGCGGCCAAGGCGACCTTCGTGGAGTCCGACCGCCGGGCCGCCGACATCCTGCGCCGCAACACCAGGGCGCTGGGCCTGCCCGGGGCCGACGTCCGGCACGGCACCGTGCAGTCGGTGCTGGCCACCACGCCCGGCGACCGCTACGACCTGATCTTCGTCGACCCGCCCTACGCGCTGGGGGAGCCGGAGCTCGCCGCCGTGCTCGAAGCGCTGCCGGCCTGGGCCGCCCCGGAGGCCACGCTGGTGGTGGAGCGGTCCACCCGCGGCGAGGATCCGCGCTGGCCCGAGGGCGTCGAGCCGACCCGGAGCAAGAGGTACGGAGAGACGACCCTGCACTGGGCGTTGATCACTTCTAGGCGGTGACATGACCGTGTCCCTGTTACGGTCCCGGCCATGAGGCGTGCGGTTTCCTCCGGCACCTACGACCCGGTGCACAACGGCCACCTGGACATCATCAGCCGGGCCGCCGACGTCTTCGACGAGCTGGTCGTCCTGGTGGCGGTCAACAAGAACAAGAAGACCCTGTTCACGGTCGAGGAGCGGGTCGACATGATCCGCGAGGTCACCGCCCACCTGCCCAACGTGCGGGTGGACAGCTGGCAGGGGCTGCTCGTGGACTACTGCCGGGCCAACGAGATCAAGGTGATCGCGAAGGGCCTGCGCGCGGTCAGCGACTTCGACTACGAGCTGCAGATGGCCCAGATGAACAACCAGCTGACCGGGGTGGAGACCCTGTTCATGCCGACCAACCCGGTGCACAGCTTCATGTCCAGCTCGCTGATCAAGGAGGTGGCCACCTACCAGGGAGACGTGGCCCACCTGCTGCCGCCGCTGGTGCACGAGCGGCTGACCGGGCGGCTGGCGGAGCGGGCCTGAGCGGCTCCCACTGTCAACCGTCGATTCAGGTTCACTCCTCCTGGTGATCACCTGATCGCGTTACGTTGCCGGTATGAGCTACCTCACGTCACGAGCCGTGAAGGCCCTGCTGGCTCTTGCCCTCACCGTGGTCGGCGCCCTCGGCCTGGCCGCCGTCGGCGTCGCCGCGCCGGTCGCCCACCCGGCGGCCGCGCAGGTCGCCTGCGGCAACACCAGCAGCTACCAGAAGGTCAACCTGTCCAGCCTGCCCGCGCAGGCCGCCACCACCGTCAAGCTGATCCAGCAGGGCGGGCCGTTCCCGTACCCGCAGAACGACGGCGTGGTCTTCCGCAACGACGAGCACATCCTGCCCCTGTGCTCGTCGGGCTACTACCACGAGTACACCGTGCCCACGCCCGGCTCCTCCACCCGCGGCACCCGCCGCATGATCACCGGCTCCGCCGGCGAGTACTTCTACACCGGTGACCACTACGTCACGTTCTCCCTAGTCAACATCTCCCAGTGAGCCGGCCCCGGCGCCCGGCCGCCGCGGCCGGGCGCCGGACACGCCTTCCGAATGTCCCCGCCTCCGGCGGGTCGAGCGGGCAGACTGGACACTGCCAGCCGTATAGCCCTTAGAGGAGAGCGACGTGTACCGGGTGTTCGAGGCCCTCGACGAACTCGTCACGATTGTCGAGGAAGCGCGCGGCGTGCCGATGACCTCCGGCTGCGTCGTGCCCCGTGGCGACCTGCTCGAGCTGCTCGACGACATCCGGGACGCCATTCCGCGCGAGCTGGACGACGCCCAGGACGTGCTCGACCACCGCGACAGCATGATCTCCAAGGCCCAGCACGAGAGCGAGACCGGCGTCGGCAAGGCCCGCGAGGAGGCCGAGCGTCTGCTGGCCGAGGCCCGCGCCGAGGCCGACCGCCTGGTCGCCGACGCCCGCGCGCACGCCGAGCGCATGGTGGCCGAGGCCGAGAACGAGGCCGAGCGGGTCGTCTCCGCCGGCCGGCACGAGTACGAGGACCTGACCGGCCGGGCCCGCGCCGAGGCCGACCGCATGGTCCAGGCCGGCCGCGCCTCCTACGAGCGTGCCGTCGAGGACGGCCGCAACGAGCAGCACCGGCTGGTCCAGCAGACCGAGGTCGTGCAGGCCGCGCACGCCGAGTCCGCGCGCGTGCTGGACGCCGCCAGCGGCGAGGCCAACCGCCTGCGCGGCGAGTGCGACGCCTACGTCGACGCCAAGCTGGCCGACTTCGAGGACCTGCTGGCCCACACCCTGCGCACGGTGGGCAAGGGCCGGGCCAGCCTGCGGGCCCCGATGTCCGCCAGCACCGCCTCGGCCGCCCCGTTCGACTACGCCCGAGACTGAGCTACCCGCTCTGACCTGCTGATTTTCCTTCCGGCCATCTTCTTGAGTACGCTTGACCGGCTGGAAACGGTAAGTCACCCCACCAGCGACACAACCACCATGCCTAAGCAACGATCACACGCGCGCCCTCAGCAGCAGACCGCTGGACCCTGGGTCATCGACACCAGGGACATCGGTCGCCGACCCGGCTCCAGCCGCAGCTACCACCGAGTGGCTCCGGCGCCCGGGGGTTTCGGCTTTCCCGAGGTCATCGGGATCGAAGAGGGCAGCGAGGTCGTGCTGGACCTGCTGGTCGAGTCGGTAGTGGAGGGCGTGCTCGCCACCGGGACCGCGACCGCGGAGACGGTCGGTGAGTGCTCGAGGTGTCTTGACCCGCTTTCCGGCACGGTCGAGGTCCGCTTCACCGAGCTGTTCGCGTATCCGGACAGCGCGACCGAGGCGACCACTGACGAGGACGAGGTCTCGCGCCTTGTCGACGATCTGATCGACCTGGAACCCGTGGTGCGCGACGCGGTGGTGCTCGCGCTGCCGCAGGTTCCGCTGTGCTCGCCGGACTGTCGTGGACTGTGCGCCGAGTGCGGCGCCAAGTGGGCCGAACTGGGCCCCGACCACGCGCATGAGACGATTGATCCTCGCTGGGCTGCTCTTCAGGAGAAGTTCGGCGGGACCGAGGAGGAGAGCTAGTCGTGGCCGTCCCGAAGCGGAAGATGTCCCGCTCCAACACCCGTTCGCGCCGTTCCCAGTGGAAGGCCGTGGCCCCCACCCTGGTGGCGTGCTCCAACCGCGCCTGCCGTCAGCCGAAGCTGCCGCACATCGCGTGCCCGGCCTGCGGTCAGTACGACGGCCGCCAGGTCGTCCAGCCGGCCAGCTGACCGCCGCCTCCCGGCGAGAAGTGAAAAGCGCAGTGGGAGGTAAGGGATCACGGGGTCCGGCGCCGGATCGGGCCCTGTTGCTTGAGGCGCTCGGTGTTCAGTTGGACGCCGAGCTTCTCGTGTTGGCCCTCACTCACAGGTCCTACGCGTACGAGAACGGCGGCCTGCCGCCGAACGAGCGTCTCGAGTTCCTCGGAGACGCCGTCCTCGGACTCGTGGTGACGGACCACCTCTACCGCAGGCACCCGGATCTGCCCGAGGGGCAGCTGGCGAAGCTGCGCGCGAGCGTGGTGAACATGATGGCGCTGGCCGGCGTCGCCCGTGACCTCGGCCCCGGCGGCCTCGGCGCGCACCTGCTGTTGGGGCGCGGCGAGGAGCTGACCGGCGGTCGGGACAAGGCGAGCATCCTCGCCGACGGGCTCGAGGCGATGATCGGCGCCGTCTACCTGGAACACGGCATCGACGTGGCCCGGGGCCTGGTGCACCGGCTGTTCGACCCGCTGCTGGCCGCCGCCCCGCTCAAGGGCGCCGGCCTGGACTGGAAGACCAGCCTCCAGGAGCTGACCGCCGCGCAGGGCCTCGGCGTGCCCGAGTACCGGGTCGACGACGAGGGTCCCGACCACCGCAAGGAGTTCACCGCCACGGTGTTCGTCGGCGGGCGGGGCCTGGGCAGCGGCACCGGGCGCACCAAGAAGGAAGCCGAGCAGAAGGCGGCCGAGGCCGCGTACACCACGCTCAAGTCGGAGATCCCGCCGCCCGAGGCCGTCGAAGGCTGAGAACGGCGAGCCGCCGCTGTCCAGTGGTGCTCGGAAGGGGGCATTCCAGGCGTGCCGCGCCAGGAATGCCCCCTTCTGAGCATGTGTCGGCCTCGGCGGGAGAAGGGGACAACCATGCCGGAGCTGCCCGAGGTCGAGGTCGTCCGCCGCGGACTGGACACGCACGTCACCGGCCGGCGGATCACCGCCGTCGAGGTGCTGCACCCGCGGGCCACCCGCCGGCACGAGCTGGGGCCGGTGGACTTCGCCGACCGGCTGGCCGGCCGGCACGTGGTCGCCGCGCGCCGCCGGGGCAAGTACCTGTGGCTGGAGCTGGACGGGGCCGAGGCGATCCTGGCCCACCTGGGCATGAGCGGGCAGATGCTGGTGCAGCCCGAGGACGCCGCCGACGAGAAGCACCTGCGGGTCCGGCTGCGCTTCGACGACGGCGGGCCCGAGCTGCGCTTCGTCGACCAGCGCACCTTCGGCGGGCTGGCCATGGCCGACCTGGTCGAGGTGGACGGGGCCGCGCTGCCGGTGCCGGTCGCGCACATCGCCCGGGACCCGATGGACCCCGCCTTCGACCCCGACGCCGCCGTGACGGCGTTGCGGCGCAAGCGAACCGGCGTGAAGCGGGCCCTGCTCGACCAGACCCTGGTGTCCGGTGTGGGCAACATCTACGCCGACGAGTCCTTGTGGCGCACCAGGTTGCACTGGGCCCGGCCCACCGAGCGGCTGACCCGCGCCCAGGCCGGCGCGCTGCTGGCCGCCGCCTCCGAGGTGATGACCGAGGCCTTGGCCGCCGGTGGCACCTCCTTCGACGCCTTGTACGTCAACGTGAACGGCCAGTCCGGCTACTTCGACCGGGCGCTGGCGGTGTACGGCCAGGAGGGCAAGGCCTGCCGCCGCTGCGGCAGCGTCATCCGCCGCGACCCCTTCATGAACCGCTCCTCCTACTCCTGCCCGCGCTGCCAACCCATCCCGAAGAACCCTCACATCTAACCCCTCCTCAAGTGTAGGAAGGGGGCTTTCCTCCACTTGGAGTGGAGGAAAGCCCCCTTCCAAGCGTGGGAGTGGGCCCCTAGGGGGAATCCCGGGTTGTGCGGTAGTGCGCATTGCGGAATAGTGTGGCCAGCGCATCACCGGGAGGTTCGGGGTGGACACCAGCCAGCTGCTCAAGGGCGTCCTGGACCTGGCGGTCCTGGCCGTGCTCCGGGAGGAGGACGGCTACGGCTACGACGTGCTCAGACGGCTGCGGGCCAGCGGTCTGGACGAGGTGGCCGACGCCTCCGTGTACGGCACGCTGCGCCGGCTCTACAAGGCCGACCTGCTCACCTCCTACGTCGTGCCGAGCGAGGAGGGCCCGCACCGCAAGTACTACCGCGTCAGCGAATCGGGACGCGTTCGACTGGAGGAGTCGTGCAGGACGTGGCGGACGTTCGCGAAGACGATGGATCAACTACTGAGCGCTTCCTGACCAGGATGCGGGCCGCCCTGTCCGACCTGCCCCAGGCCGAGGTGGACGAGCTGCTGGAGGACACCGAGGAGCACGTCCGGGAGCTGGCCCGGGAGCACGGCGAGGACCAGTTGGAGCTGCGCCTTGGCCCGCCCGAGGCCTACGCGGCCGAGCTGCGCTCGGCGGCCGGCTACCCGCCGCCGCCCCAGCCGGACGAGCCGACCCGGCAGATCAAGCAGCCCCGCAGCGACGGCGTCGAGACGCTGGCCCTGATCGGCCTGATCGTCACCACGGCCAGCGCGCTGCTGTTCGGGGCCTCGCTGCGCAGCTACCACACCACGCCGTTCTTCCTGCTCACCGGCCTGGTCGGGCTGGCGGTCTCGCTGCCGATGCTGACCCGCGGCAAGGAGGGCGTGGACGCGGTGGCGCAGCTGCCGACGGTCCGGGCCCTCACGCCGTACCTGACGCCGGACGAGTCGACGCTGACCGGCAAGGTGCTGGCCTACGTCTACAGCCTGCAACCGGCCTGGTGGCTGCTGCGGGTGCTGCCGGTGGTGGCGCTCGCCCGCGGCGGCGCGATCGGGCTGGTGGTGCTGGGCGTGCCGGCGGCGATCATCTCGATCATGGTCGGGCATTACAGCCGGACCGACCGCCGGCTGCTGTGGCTGGTGGTGCCGGCCAACGCGCTGGTCGCCTCGGTCGGGCTGTACTACGTGGCCGGGTTCTGATCCGGCGACGGGTGCTGCCGGGCGAACCGGGACGCGGTCTGGTCGGCGAAGCGCAGGCCGGACAGGCGGTCCAGCAGCGGCTGGACCGCCAGCACCTGGGCCGCCTCCTCGGGGTCCAGCTCGCCCAGCCGCTGGGCGAAGACCTCGGCCTCGCCGTGCGCCAGCGTGATGATGGTGTCCCGGCCGAGGTCGGTCAGCGTCACCTGGATCGCCCGCCGGTCGGACGGGTCCGGCTCGCGGACCACCAGGCCCATCGTCTCCAGGGTGCTGACCATCGTGGTGGCGGTCGGCTGCGAGCACGGCACCTGCGCGGCCAGCTCGCCGACCCGCATCGGGCCGCTCTGCAACAGCTGGGACAGCACGATCAGCTGGGTCGGGTAGAGCCCGGTCGGCGCGGCCTGCCGGATGGTGCGCATCAGCCGGTGCAGGGAGATCAGCAGCTGGAGCGACTGCTGCTGGCTCACCTGGTGCTCGGTGGTCACGGCAGGCCTCCAGAAACCGGTCACATCGGACCGCCAGGATAGCCCGCCGCCGTGAGACGCCTTCCCCGTGCGCGAGGGGAGGAGTTGGTCTACCCGATCAGCTTCCGGCGGGGCTGGGACGACCGCTGACCGTTCCGACGCCGACACTCTCGGTGACGGTCTTGACGCCGATAACGGCCTGGTCACGACGGTGAGCCGCGGCCGCACGGGGTGAACGGCCGGTCAACTGGTCACGCTCCGCGTACTTGTCGCCCGATCGGGTGGAGAGCTGGCTCACCGGTCGCGTCAATTTCGCGTCAATGCCGCGTAGGGGGACGTCAAGACACCGTCAGGCGGCCTCGCCCGGGCTGAGCGCGGATGCACGCTTCTGGCGATCGCGGCCGCCGTCGGGGTGGCCGCAGGGGTGAGGGGAGCGGCGCGTCATGGCCGACCTGGCCTACGCCGTGCTGGTCATCGGCGTCTTCGGAGTGCTCGCGCTCATGGTGCGTGGATTGGAGCGGCTGTGATGGACGGCGCCGGTCTGGTGGCGAACGTCCTCGGTGGCGTGCTCGCCCTGCTGTTGCTGGTCTACCTGTTCGTCGCCCTGATCAAGCCGGAGAAATTCTGATGTCGGACACTGTTGCCGGCCTGCTTCAGGTCGCGCTGCTGATAGCCGCGCTCGCGGCGGTCTACAAGCCGCTGGGCGACTACATGGCCCGCGCCTACCTCAGCGCCAAGCACTGGCGGGTGGAACGCGCGCTGTACAAGGCGGTGCGCGTCGACGCGGACTCCGACCAGCGCTGGAGCACCTACGCCTACGGCGTGATCGGCTTCTCCTTCGTCTCGGTCGTGGTGCTGTATCTGCTGCAGCGCCTGCAGACCGTGCTGCCGCTGGGCCTGGGCCGGCCGGAGATCACCCCGGCCACCGCCTTCAACACCGCGGTCTCCTTCGTCACCAACACCAACTGGCAGTCCTACGTGCCGGAGCAGGCCTTCGGCCACCTGGTGCAGATGGCCGGCCTGACCGTGCAGAACTTCGTGTCGGCGGCGATCGGCATCTGCGTCGCGGTCGCCCTGATCCGCGGCTTCATGCGGGCCGGCATCGACCGGATCGGCAACCTGTGGGTCGACCTGACCCGCACGGTGATCCGGATCCTGCTGCCGCTGTCGTTCGTGTTCGCGATCGTCCTCATCGGACTCGGCGTGGTCGACAGCCTGTCCGGCGGCATCACGGTCACCGCGATCGACGGCAGCCAGCACACCATCGCCCTGGCCCCGGCGGCCAGTCAGGAGGCGATCAAGGAACTGGGCACCAACGGCGGCGGCATCTTCAACGCCAACTCGGCCCACCCCTTCGAGAACCCCAACGCCTGGACCAACATCATCGAGATCTTCCTGGAGCTGGTCATCCCGGTCGCGCTGACCCGCACCTTCGGCGTGATGGTGGCCGACAAGAAGCAGGGCTACACCATCCTGTCGGTGATGACGTTCCTGTGGGGCGGCATGCTCGCGGTGATCTGGTGGGCCGAGGCGCACCCCAACGGCCCGGCGGCCCTGCTGGCCGGCGGAGCCATGGAGGGCAAGGAAACCCGGTTCGGCATCCCCGGTTCGGCCCTGTTCGCCGACTCGACCACCGGCACTTCGACCGGCGCCGTCAACGCGGCCCACGACAGCCTCTCCGGCCTGGGCGGCGGCGGCGCGATGCTGAACATGCTGTTCAGCGAGATCTCGCCCGGCGGCACCGGCACCGGCATCTACAGCATCCTGGTGTTCGCCGTCGTCGCGGTGTTCCTGGCCGGCCTGATGGTCGGGCGCACGCCCGAGTACCTGGGCAAGAAGCTGGGGCGCAAGGAAGTCACCATGGCGTCGATCGCCATGCTGGCCATGCCGACCCTGGTGCTGGTGCTGGCCGGCATCGCCGCGGTGCTGCCCGCCACCGCCTCGGCGCTGACCAACAGCGGGGCGCACGGCCTGTCCGAGATCCTCTACGCCTACGCCTCGGCGTCCAACAACAACGGCAGCGCCTTCGGCGGCCTGACCGTGACCAGCGACTGGTTCCAGTCCACCCTGGGCGTGGCCATGGTGCTCGGCCGGTTCATCCCGATCCTGGCCGTGCTCTGCCTCGCCGGCGGCCTGGCCGCCCAGAAGAAGATCCCGCCCTCGGCCGGCACGCTGCCCACCAGCGGACCGCTGTTCGCGTCCATGGTCGGCGGCACCGTGCTCCTCGTCGCCGCGCTGACCTTCGTGCCCGCGCTGGCCCTCGGTCCCATCGCGGAGGCCATGTCATGAGCATCACCACCGAAAAGTCGCAGCGTCGCGTGGAGGAGGTGGACCGCCACCACGCGGAGAACGCGGGTCGCAAGCTCCAGGCCGGGGCCTTCAACCCGCGGCAGCTGGTCGGCTCGCTGCCGGACGCGCTGCGCAAGCTGAACCCGCGCCACCAGATGAAGAACCCGGTCATGTTCGTGGTCTGGGTCGGGTCGGCGCTGTCCACGGTCTTCGCCGCCACCTTTCCCACGGTGTTCTCCATCGTGGCCACGCTGTGGCTGTGGTTCACCGTGCTGTTCGCCAACCTGGCCGAGGCGGTGGCCGAGGGCCGGGGCAAGGCGCAGGCGGAGTCGTTGCGCCGCACCAAGAAGGAGTCGGTCGCCCGGCGGTTGCGGGAGGACGGCTCCGAGGAACGCGTTCCTGGCACGGAACTGACCATCGGCGACCTGGTGGTCGTCGAGGCGGGCGAGGTCATTCCCGGCGACGGCGACGTCATCGAAGGCATTGCCACGGTTGACGAGTCGGCCATCACCGGCGAGTCGGCCCCGGTGATCCGGGAGTCCGGCGGCGACCGCTCGGCGGTCACCGGCGGCACCACGGTGCTGTCCGACCGGATCGTCGTGAAGATCACGACCAAGCCGGGCGAGTCCTTTGTGGACCGAATGATCGCGTTGGTGGAAGGCGCTTCCCGGCAGAAGACGCCCAACGAGATCGCGCTGACCATCCTGCTCGCGGTGCTGACGATCATCTTCCTGCTCGCGGTCGTCGCGTTGCAGCCGATGGCCATCTACTCCGGCAGCCCGCAGTCGGTGATCGTGCTGACCGCGCTGCTGGTGTGCCTGATCCCGACGACGATCGGCGCGCTGCTGTCGGCCATCGGCATCGCCGGCATGGACCGGCTGGTGCAGCGCAACGTGCTGGCCATGTCCGGCCGCGCGGTCGAGGCCGCCGGCGACGTGGACACGCTGCTGCTGGACAAGACCGGCACCATCACCTTCGGCAACCGGCGGGCCACCGAGCTGATCCCGGTCGGAACGTCCACAAGGGACGACCTGGCCGCCGCGGCCCGGCTGTCCAGCCTGGCCGACGGCACGCCCGAGGGCCGCAGCATCGTCGAACTGTGCACGAAGGACTTCGGCCTGCCGGCCGAGCCCGACAACGCCGAGAAGTCGGCCGAGTTCGTCCCGTTCACCGCGCAGACCCGGATGTCCGGCATCGACATCGACGGCCGCCAGGTGCGCAAGGGCGCGGCCAGCTCGGTGCGGGCCTGGGTGCTTGAGCACAACGGCCAGGTGCCCGACCAGGTGCACGAGGTCGTCGACCAGATCAGCCAGGACGGCGGCACGCCGCTGGTCTGCGCCGAGCTCTCCGGCGGAGTCGCGGTGGTGCGCGGGGTGATCCGACTGTCCGATGTGGTCAAGCCGGGCATGAAGGAGCGTTTCGACGAGCTGCGGGCCATGGGCATCAAGACGGTGATGATCACCGGCGACAACCCGCTGACCGCGCGGGCCATCGCCGCCGAGGCCGGGGTGGACGACTTCCTGGCCGAGGCCAAGCCCGAGGACAAGATGGCCCTGATCCGCAAGGAGCAGGAGGGCGGCAAGCTGGTCGCGATGACCGGCGACGGCACCAACGACGCGCCCGCGCTGGCCCAGGCCGACGTCGGCGTGGCCATGAACACCGGCACGTCGGCCGCCAAGGAGGCCGGCAACATGGTCGACCTCGACTCGGACCCGACCAAGCTGATCGAGATCGTGGAGATCGGCAAGCAGTTGCTGATCACCAGGGGCGCGCTGACCACCTTCAGCATCGCCAACGACCTGGCCAAGTACTTCGCCATCCTGCCGGCCATGTTCGCGGCCATCTACCCGGGCCTGGGGCGGCTGAACATCATGCACCTGGCCACGCCGACCTCGGCCATCCTGTCCGCGGTCATCTTCAACGCGCTGATCATCGTGCTGCTGATCCCGCTGGCCCTGCGGGGCGTGCGCTACCGGCCGTCCAGCGCGTCCAGCCTGCTGCGCCGCAACCTGCTGATCTACGGCGTCGGCGGCATCATCACGCCGTTCATCGGCATCTGGCTCATCGACCTCGTGATCCGTCTCATCCCTGGAATCGGGTGACCCGCCATGCGTTCAGGACTGCTCAAGCAGACCGCGGCCGGACTGCGGATGGTGATCCTGCTGACCCTGCTGCTGGGGATCGTCTATCCCCTCGCGGTGTGGGGAGTCGGCCAGATCCCGGGGCTGTCGGCGCAGGCCAACGGCTCCATCGTCCAGGTCGACGGCCAGCCGGTCGGCTCCTCGCTGATCGGGCTGAACCCGGTGGCCAAGGACCCGGACAACGACCCGTACTTCCACACCCGGCCCTCGGCCACCGCGTCGGACTTCTCGGCCACCGACAACACCAAGCTCGGCCTGGCCGACAACGACGCGGCCACCTCGGCCCCGTCCAACCTGTCGGCCGACAACCCCGTGCTGGTGGCCCAGATCAAGGCGCGCAAGGAGGAGATCGCCAAGCGCGAGGGCGTGTCGGTGGACCAGGTGCCCACCGACGCCGTGACCGCGTCGGCCTCGGGGCTGGACCCGTCGATCAGCCCGGCCTACGCGAAGCTCCAGATCGCCAGGGTGGCCAAGGTGAACGGGCTGTCGGCAGACCAGGTGACGAAGATCGTCGACGACAACACCAGCGGACGGGCCGCCGGCTTCCTCGGCGAGCCGGGAGTGAACGTGCTGGCGCTGAACCTGGCCGTGCAGGCAGCGAAGCGCTGATCAGGGCAGACTGAGCCACGTGCAACCGGAGAAACCGCGGCGCGGCGAGCTGCGCATCTACCTCGGGGCGGCGCCGGGGGTCGGCAAGACCTTCGCGATGCTCGGAGAGGCGCGCCGCCGCGCCGACCGCGGCACCGAC
Organism: Kutzneria sp. NPDC052558; assembly: GCF_044547355.1. Classification (NCBI taxonomy): domain Bacteria; kingdom Bacillati; phylum Actinomycetota; class Actinomycetes; order Pseudonocardiales; family Pseudonocardiaceae; genus Kutzneria; species Kutzneria sp. NPDC052558. The sequence continues at coordinate 14,707 of NZ_JBIUAG010000056.1, read as the reverse complement.
GTGGTCGTCGGGCTCGTCGAGACGCACGGCCGCGAGAAGACCGCGCAGCTGGTCGAGGGCCTGGAGATCGTGCCGCGCCAGCACCTGACCCACCGGGGCCTCGAGTTCGAGGAGATGGACGTCGACGCGATCCTGGCCCGCAAGCCCGAGGTCGCGCTGGTCGACGAGCTGGCCCACACCAACGTGCCCGGCTCGCGCAACGAGAAGCGCTGGCAGGACATCGAGGAGCTGCTCGACGCCGGCGTCGACGTGCTGTCCACGGTCAACGTGCAGCACCTCGAAAGCCTCAACGACGTGGTCGAGCGGATCACCGGGGTGCCCCAGCACGAGACCGTGCCCGACCAGTTCGTGCGCTCGGCCGAGCAGATCGAGCTGGTCGACATCACGCCCGAGGCGCTGCGCCGCCGGCTCGCCCACGGCAACGTCTACCCGGCCCGCAAGATCGACGCCGCGCTCGGCAACTACTTCCGGGTCGGCAACCTCACCGCGCTGCGCGAACTGGCGCTGCTGTGGGTGGCCGACCAGGTCGACGTGGCGTTGCAGCGGTACCGGTCCGAACAGAAGATCACCGAGACCTGGGAGACCCGGGAACGGGTGGTGGCAGCCATCACCGCCGGGCCGGAGAGCGAGACGCTGATCCGGCGGGCCCGGCGCATCGCCACCAGGGCCGGGGCCGAACTGCTCGTGCTGCACATCCTGCGCGGCGACGGGCTGCGTGGCGCGCCCGCCGACAAGGTGGCCAAGTACCGGCGGCTGGCCGACGACATGGGGGCGACCTTCCACACCGTGGTCGGCGACGACGTGCCGACCGCGTTGATGGACTTCGCCCGCGGCGTGAACGCCACTCAGCTGGTGCTGGGCACCTCCCGGCGGTCGCGGGTGGCGCGGCTGTTCGAGGAGGGCATCGGCGCGACGGTCGTGCAGGAGTCCGGGCCGATCGACGTGCACATGGTCACCCACAGCGAGGCCAAGCGGGCCTTCAAGTGGAAGCTCGGCCGCAGCCCGCTGGCCCCGCAGCGCAAGATCATGGGCTGGGCCCTGTCGCTGCTGCTGCCGGCCGTGGCCACCGGCATCGGCGTGCTGCTGCACGGCACCATCACCGTGTCCACCGACACCGTGGACTACTTCCTGGCCACGGTCATCGTCGCGCTGGTCGGCGGCGTCGGGCCGGCCGTGGTCGCCGCCGCGCTGTCGGCCGGGCTGCTCAACTTCTTCTTCACGCCGCCGCTGTACTCGCTGACCGTCGCCGACGGCGAGAACGTGATCACCCTCATCGCCATGGTGGTCGTCGCGGTGATGGTGGCGCTGGTGGTGGACCGGGCCGCGCGGCGGGCTGAGCAGGCGGCGCGGGCCCGCACCGAGGCCGCGCTGCTGGCCTCGTACGCGCGGACCGTGCTCACCAGCCCGTACCCGTTGGTGCGGCTGCTGGAGAAGGTCCGCGAGAACTTCGGGCTCACCTCCGTGGCGCTGCTGGAGCACAAGCACGGCAAGTGGGAACGGGTCGCCTGCGTCGGGCCGAAGCCGTGCGACGATCCCGATGAGGCCGATGTGGACGTTCCCGTGACACCCGAGGTGCACCTGGCATTGCGGGGCCGAGCGCTGGAGGCCGCCGACCGCCGCGCCCTGGAAGCCGCCGCGGGTCAGGCCCTGTTGGCGTTGCGGCAGCAGCGAATGGCCGCGCAGACCGCCGACGCCCAGCGCCGGGCCGAGACCACCGAGTTGCGGACCGCGCTGCTGTCCGCCGTCGGGCACGATCTGCGTACGCCGTTGACCTCGATCAAGGCCGCCGCCGGCAGCCTCCGCGACCCGGAGCTGCATCTGTCCGAAGAGGACACCGGCGAACTCCTGGCCACCGTGGAGGAATCGGCCGACCGGCTGGCCGGGCTGGTGGACAACCTGCTCGACTCCTCCCGGCTGGCCACCGGGGCCGTGCAGCCCCAGCTGCGGGCCGTGGCGTACTACGAGATCGTGGCGCTGGCCCTGTCCGGCCTCGACGACCGCCGCAAGGTGCTGGTCGACGTGGACGAGCGGCTGCCGCTGGTGCTGGCCGACCCCGGCTTGCTCGAACGGGTGATCGCGAACGTGATCGACAACGCCTTGCGCCACGGCAGGCCGGGGAGCAGCGTGAACGGCGAGCCCGTGGTCGAGGTCCGGGCCAGCACGCACGCCGCGCAGGTCGAACTGCGCGTGGTCGACCGGGGCCGGGGACTGCCCAAGGGGACCGGCGACGCGCTGTTCCAGCCGTTCCAGCGGCTGGGGGACCGCGACGCGACCAGCGGGGTCGGACTGGGGTTGAGCGTGGCGAAGGGATTCACCGAGGCGATGGGCGGCACGATAGCCGCCGAGGACACGCCGGGTGGCGGCCTCACCGTGGTGATCTCGTTGCCGGCCAAGGAGGAACACGTGACTGAGCTTGCGAGGCCACCATTGAGCACAGCGACCTCGGTCGCGGATGCGACGAGCGCCGGCGAGGAGGGTCTGTGACCAAGGTGCTGGTAGTCGACGACGAGCCGCAGATCGTGCGGGCCCTGCGGATCAACCTGTCCGCCCGGGGGTACCAGGTCCTGACCGCCCACGACGGCGCCAGCGCCCTGCGCGCCGCCGCCGAGACCAAGCCCGACGTCGTCGTGCTCGACCTGGGCCTGCCCGACCTGGACGGCACCGACGTCATCGCCGGCCTGCGCGGCTGGACCACCGTGCCCATCCTCGTGCTCTCGGCCCGCACCGACTCCTCCGACAAGGTCGAGGCCCTCGACGCCGGGGCCGACGACTACGTCACCAAGCCCTTCGGCATGGACGAGCTCCTGGCCCGCCTGCGCGCCGCCGTCCGTCGCTCCGCCACCTCCGCCGCCGACGGCGAGCAGGCCGTCGTCGAAACCGCGTCGTTCACCGTCGACCTGGCCGCCAAGAAGGTCCACCGCGACGGCCAGGAGGTGCACCTCACCCCCACCGAGTGGGGAGTCCTCGAGGTCCTCGTCCGCAACCGCGGCCGTCTCGTCGCGCAGAAACAGCTCCTCCAGGACGTCTGGGGCCCCCAGTACGCGACCGAGTCCCACTACCTGCGGGTCTACCTGGCCCAGCTGCGCCGCAAGCTCGAACCCGAGCCCTCCCGCCCCCGCCACCTGCTCACCGAACCCGGCATGGGCTACCGCTTCGAAAGCTGACCCCTCACCGCCACTTGACCGGCCGCCGGTAGGAACGGCCGCTGACCGGATCGACCACGTCGTCAGGAAGCAACGAGTTGCGGATGTGCTCGGCCGGCAACGTGAAGGCGCCACGGATCAGCGACCGGACTTCGAAGGAGCTGCGCGCCGGCGGAAAGACGGCGATCATGCCTCGGCGCGTGCCGAGACTCCGGGCCATGCGGATCGCCGGACAGAGGTCGCTGTCGGCGGACACGACAAGCGCGATGTCGGACGTCTGGGCCGCGGTGTCGGCGACGATCGAGACCGCGATGTTGACGTCGGTCTCCTTCTCCTCGTACTTGATCCGTTGGTGTCCGCAGTTCTGGCAGACGAAGTCCGAGCGGGTGTAGCGCCCCAACACGATGTCGATCTTCGCGCCGCTGTGGGCCTTGAGGGCGTTGAGGTAGTTCTGCTGCCGGAGGATCGCCGGATCGTCGTCGAGCACGAGGGCGGTGAAGTACCTGATCAGCACGATCTCGTCGTTGGGGCGCAGGCGCTGGATGAGATGTTCCAGATTCAGCCAGAGATAGCGATGGCGGTACTTGGCACGCAGGCCGTGGTACAGGTTGAAGCCGTCGATGTAAGCGATGACGCGAGCCACTGAACGTCCTAGTTTGTGTGACCGTGGAGGGGGTGTGTATGCTTGCCATACCCCGTCAACCGGTAACAGGGTTGACCCGACGGCCCCGCAAGGGGCCGTCTTGTTTTTCTGGGGTTCCATGCGGCCATCGGCCTGCGTGATGCGTCGAGTGTACGCCCTGTGCTCGTTCGAGCACCGTCCGCTACCTACCGCCGAACGGAGCCCCGGGCTCCCGCAGTGACGCCGGATGGGCGATCGACAGCGGACGGTCATGTAGTTGACCGGGGTACGACCTTTACAAATGGTGACAACTTGTCCCGATTGATGACACAACATCACCCGTTTGGACGCAAAGTGCGCGGATAGAGTGCGTAACAACTGCGGTGCGTACATCTATGTTCTACGTGATCGTGCGAGAGGTGCGGCTACCCCCAGGATCCCGGCCGCGACGACCAGCCTCTCGCAGGGAGGAGTTGGCCATGAGCTCACCAGAGGGCCACGAGGTGTCCTGTCTCGGGTTCGGCAAGAAGCGCCGGGCCCTGCGCGTGTGGTCTGCTGGCGACAAGGTGGTGCTGCAGGCGCCGCCGGGCGAGGTCGCGTTCCTCTCCGAGGAGGAGGTCGACCTGGTCATCTCCGCTCTGCTGGAGGCCCGCAAGGCGGCCAGGCAGACCGGCGCCCAGTGGATCGCCAACAGCGGCGGAGCCGCGTGAAGATTCATCACCCGTTCCGGTGATGAGCTAGGCCCGGGCCGGCCGTCCGCCAGCGGTCGGCCCGGCACTGCGCGTTCAGGTCGCGTCAGGGTTGTGCGCTGCGGCGTCCCATTCCGTTTACGCGCGCCTACCCTCGGTCGGGTGGGCAAGGTCAAGCACCGTCGGCTCGACCAGTTGGCCGACCTGTGCCGCCAGGTCGGAGAGGCCATGCAACGCGCCAGCGTGGCGCTGTTGGACGCCGATCTGGCGCTGGCCGAGAAGGTCATCACGGGCGACGCGGCGCTGGCCCGGTCCCGGGCCGCGTGCGAGGAACAGCTGCTGGCCGCCACCGATCTGCGAGTGGTGCTCGCGGCCGTGCACGCCGTGGACACGGTGGAGCGCATGGGGGATCTTGCGCTGCACATCGCCCGCGCGGCCCGGCGGCGTCACCCGGGGCACGTGTTGCCGGACGAGCTGCGCCCGCCGTTCGCGGACATGGGCCAGCTGGCCATCACCCTGGCCAACACCGCGGAGCAGGTGATCCGCACCGGCGACCCGGAACTGGTCGACTTCTTGGACGCCAGCGACGACGTGATGGACGACCTGCACCGCGCGGTGTTCACGGCGGTCACCCGCGAGGACTGGCCGCACGGCGTCGCCGTCGCGGTCGACGCCACCGTGCTCAGCCAGAACTACGAGCGTTTCGCCGACCACGCGGTCTCGCTGGCCCGCCGCACAAGCCTGTTCGCCCGCAGCGAGTTCGCGGCCTGATCAGCCCGCAGACTTGCTGGTCGTCGTGTCGGCGGTGGTCGTCGTCGTTGAGGTCGTCGTGGTGGTGGTCGTCGGTGTCGTCTCGTGCGTGGGCGAGGTCGGGCTGTTGCCGCCGTCGGTCGGGGTGATCGGCCCGGTGCCCTCGGGCGGGTTACTGCCGCCCTGGTTCGGCGTCGTCGTGGTCGTCTTCGACGCGCTGGTGGTGCTGGTCTTGGGCTTGGACGAGCTGGTGCTCGACGAGCTGGTGCTGGTGTCGCCGCCGCCGGCGGTGGCGCCGTCCGTGTCGGACGTGCCCGTCGACCCGCCGAACTGCTGCGAGGCCGGGTCCACGTTCTGGTGCGGGGACGACTGGGCGGGACCGCCCTGGCCGGCCGCCATCGCGGCCACCGAGGCGAACGCCGTCGCCACCACGACCCCGGCCGCGGCCATCAGAACCTTGGCCGACTGCCGCGGCGCGCCACTCCGCTTGGGTGGGCTCAGCAAAGCCCTCTCGGGTGGGCTCAGCTCGCTCACGCCGCCTCCTTCGTCGGCCGCGCGAGCGCCGCTACTGTGCTTGATGGTTCGCTCGCAAGCTCGCTCACGTGATCTCCTCGTTACCGCCCCGGCGAGAGAATACGGGTCGTGTCGGCTGCGGTGAAAAGCACTCAGTACGGGCGTCACGCGTTCCGGTGACAAAACGGGAGGGCATGCGGCTACCTGCCGAAGTCCTGCACCCAGTACCACCCCTTGGTGGTCACGCCGACTCCGATGGTGGCAAAACTGCAGTCCAGGATGTTGCGGCGGTGGCCGTCGGAGTGCATCCAGCCGTCCATCACCGCGTCCGCGCTGGTGTAGCCCTCGGCGATGTTCTCGCCGCCGGGGCTGGGGTAGCCGGCCTTTTCCTCGCGGTCAACGAAGGTGCGGCCGTCCTGCGAGGTGTGCGAGAAGTAGTTGTTCTTGGCCATGTCGTCGCTGTGGCCCTGGGCGGCCTGGTCGAGGCGCTTGTCCTCGGTCAGCGGCTGGCAGCCGGCGGCGGCCCGCTCCTTGTTCACCAGCGCCACCACCTGGGCGGCCGCGCTGGTGTCCACCGGCGGCGGCTTGCCGACGGTCGTGGTCGGGAGCGCGATGGTGGTGCTGCTCGGCGGCTCCGACGTGGTCGTGGTGGTGCTGGTCGCCGTGGTCGTGCTGGTGGCCGTGGTGGTCGGCGAGGCCGAGCTGGTGTCCACGGGCGCGCCGGCGGTCGAGGTGGCCAGGCGGTTGTTCAGCTCGTGGCCGGCGGCGCTGCCCAGCTGCTGCGTCGCCGCGGGCGCCGGGTTGAGCGGGCTCGACTCGCCGAGGAGCACGCCGGTCAGGGTCGCGGGCCCGACGGCGACCGACGCGCCACCGGCGCACACGGCGCCGAGGGTCAGTCCGACGAGCATGCCGGCGGTGGCCGGTCGTCTGCTTCGGGGGCTCACGGCGCGCGACCGTACCACTAATGGGTGACACACGGGCGGGCGAACGGGGTACAACGCCCTTGCTGCCCCCTTCCGGGCAGGTGGGAGGGCATGCGCGCGATCATTGCCAGATGACGGATTTCGACGGGCCGGCGGTCCGCCTCACCGCCTGGGTGCACGGTCGCGTGCAGGGCGTCGGCTTCCGCTGGTGGACCCGCAGCCGGGCGCTGGAGCTCGGACTGGACGGCGCGGCCACCAACCTGGCCGACGGCCGCGTGCAGGTGGTGGCCGAGGGAACCCGGTCTGCCTGCGAGAAGTTGCTCGCCGCGTTGAACTCCGATGCCACTCCTGGACGTGTGCAGTTGGTCGTCGAGCGATGGTCGGAGGCCAGGGGTGTCCAAAAAGGTTTTGAAGAACGCTGAACCGCCGGCGACCCGGCCCCGTATTGAACGTTCGTGGGTCAGAGCGCGAAGCGTAGTGACGAGTTGGCACGGCAGCTGTACGGCCGCTACCGGCGGCCGCTACTGGGCTACGTGCTCAGGGCGGTGCGCGGCGATTACCAGTACGCCGAGGACATCGTGCAGGAGACGTTGCTGCGCGCATGGAAGCACTCCGACTCCTTGGAACCCGAGCAGGCCGGCCCGTGGCTGTACACGGTCGCGCGCAACCTCATCATCTCTGGTCACCGCCGCAAGGAGGCCAGAGCTCCTGAGGTTCCGCTGGAGACCGATGAGCTCCCCTCGGGCTCCGACGAACTGGATCACGTATTGCAGGCCTGGCAGATTGCCGAGGCGATGCGGTCGCTCAGTCATGACCATCGCCAGGTCATCGTGGAGCTGTACTACTGCCGTCGGACCGTGTCCGAGGCTGCAACCGTGCTGGGCGTCCCCGCGGGCACGGTCAAGTCGCGCTGCTTCTACGCGTTGCGCGCGCTTCGGGGAGCGTTGGAGGAGCGGGGGGTGACCGAGCTATGAGTTGCCAGCACTCAGTATCCCTTGGCGTCTACGTGCTTGGCTCCCTCGAACCGGGGGAGCGCTCGCAGATGGAGCGCCATCTCGCCGGGTGTCCGTTCTGCCAGCAGGAACTGGTGCGGTTCTCGCCGCTGCCGGGCCTGCTGGGGCGGATCTCCTTGGCCGACTTGGAGGACATCGACGGGTTCGACCTGGACCCGAGTTCACTGGGGCCACCGGGCGATCCCGGTCTGCCCGAGCACCCGTCCATGCCGCTGCCCCGGCCGCGGCCGACGAACCCCAGCCGCATGCCGGACATGGGCCGGATGCCGGACCCGAACCTGGGCCGGCATCTGGTGCCGCCGGTGCCGGAGCAGCCCCGGCCGCCGCAGCGGCCCGCTGAGTCGCTGCGCTCGGCCCCGCAGCGGCCGGAACCGCCGGCGCCGCCGTCGGGTCCGGCGTCCAAGGGCCCGGCCAGCCGGCGTCGCAAGGAGACCGACCGCCGCACCAGCCGGCGCAACTTCTTCACCATGGCCGCGATTCTGGTGGCGGCGGTGGCGGTGAGCGCGGTGTTCGTGCAGCGCTCGCTGACCAGCACGCCGGTGGCCGAGCAGCCGACCTCGGTGTGGACGGCCACCGACCAGACCAGCAAGGTGGCGGCCAGCGCCGACCTGCTGACCAAGGCGTGGGGCACCCAGATCAACCTCAAGGTGTCCAACCTGCCGGCCGGTCAGGTGTGCCAGCTGTTGGTGCACAACAAGAACGGCCAGACCCAGAGCGCCGGCTGGTGGCGCAACGGGACCGAGACCGAGAGCACGGTGCCGGCGGCAACCTCGTTCAACCTGGCCGACATCGACCGGATGGACGTGGTCACCGTGGACCAGAAGTTCCTGGTGGACCTGACCCCGAAAGCCTGACGGGGCAAAGGGAAACAGCCGGCCTCAGCCAGAGGCCGGCTGTTCCTTCGCCACGCGTCCCGCGCGGGGCGATTGTCGCCCCTTGGCTGGGTTTCCCGGCCTACAGCGCCGGCTTCAACTGCACGTCGTCGGCGTTGACGAACTCGACGCGGTGCCCGTACTGGATCTCGTAGTAGCGCGTCTTGCCGTTGACCGGCTTGGTGTTCACGGTGCCGGTGGGGTCGTACACCGTGGCCAGGTACTGCGACGGGGCCAGGCCGCCGTACACGTAGCTCTGGCCCGCGTCCAGGGTGTAGGGCTGCGGCACGATGGCCTGCGGCGTCGTCCCGGGCGGATAGGCCGAGGCCTCGGGATAGGCGCGACCGTAGATCGGCACGGATGCCTTGCCCGGCTTGGGAGTCACGACCAGGCCGGCGGCGAACACCGCGTCCTTGGCGTGGAACCAGCCCTTCTGGCCGAGGTACCAGATGGCGATCCAGCCGCCCTTGCGGTCGGCGATGGCGTACTGCTGCCCCTCGGACACCCGGCTGCCGACGTCGTTGACGTCCATGGTCTGCGGCGCGCCGTTGGGGTGCAGGCCGAGGTCGGTCAGCAGCGGCGAGGTGTCACTGGGCTGCGAGTGCAGCACGACCTCGCTGGAACCCCTTGCCGGGCAAGGCGTTCCGCGCGTGACGCAGCCGGTGAACGGCACGTTGTTGGTGGCCATGTCGGGGTGGATGGTCAGCATGCCGAACGGCGGCGCGGGCAGCGGGACCGGCTGCGGCGCGCCCAGCAGCGTGAAGTAGTGGTCCCAGTCCCAGTAGGGGCCGGGATCGGTGTGCTGCGTGGGAATGAACGGCGGCGTGATGCCCGGCACGTTGTCGTGGCCGAGAATGTGCTGGCGGTCCAACGGGATCTGGTACTTGGCGGCCAGGTAGCGCACCAGCGTGGCCGACGCGCGGTACATCGCCTCGGTGTACCAGCCGGACTGGGCCAGGAAACCCTCGTGCTCGATGCCGATGGACCGGGTGTTGATGTACCAGTTGGCCGCGTGCCAGGCCACGTCCTTGGCCAGCACGTGCTGGGCGATGTGCCCGTCCTGGGACCGGATCGTGTAGTTCCAGCTGACGTACTTGGGGTCCTGGATCAGGTTGAGCGTGGTGTCCCAGGTCGCCTCGGTGTCGTGGATGACGATGTAGTCGATCTTCTGCGACGCCGGGCGGTCGGAGGTGTCGTGGTTGCCGTAGTCGTCGGGGGTGGGGCCGTACTGGGCGTAGGCGGCCGGATCCAGCTCGCAGGACAGGCCGCGCGGGCACTCGACGCCGGTGGAATCGGTCGGCGTCAGGTGCAGGCCGGCCAGCTGAGCGGTGTTCGGCTTGACCGAGGCGTCGGCACGCAGCGTGACCAGCTGACCATCATCTGTGGTGCGGGTCACACCCTGTCGGATGGTCTGGAAGACCTCGTCGGCGAAGTCGGCCGCCGAGCGGCTGTCGGTCGCGCCGCTGTACTTCGCCACAGCCGCGTACCAGTCGCCGGTGTTGGCGCTGTGCTGTTGCTGATACGAGGCGAGCAGGGCCGCGCCGGCCCGGATGTTCTGGCGGACGTCGCCGCGTACCGCGGCCGTCGTGGTGCCGGCCAACTGCGCGGCCTGCTGGGCCGTCTGGAGTGCCGCCGCCGGCACGCCAGCCGGCGCGGGGACCGTGTGTTGGGGCAAGGGGCGGCTGTCGTCGCCGCGGGCGTCCTCGCCGTCGAACTCGGCGCTCGGCGCGGAGGCGCTGGCGGTGGCGGTGGCGAAGTCGGTGAGGTGCATGGGGCCGTAGCCGGCGGCCACGCTGGGCGTGCCGCCGTAGGTGTTCCACTGCGACTCCATGTACGACACGCCGAGCAGCACCTCGGCCGGCACGCCGAACTCGGCGGCGGCCGAGTCGTAGGCCTGCTGTCGGTCGGAGAGGGGGGCGGGGGCCGCGGAGGCCGGGCCGGCCAACGGCAGCAGCAGCGCTATGCTGGCGGCCGCCGCCACCGCGGCGGGGGTTCTGGGCATGCGGGATTCTCCCTGGGTAGCCGGGACACCGCATACCGTGACGCCGAGCGTCGCGGGCGTCAAGAAATTACCGAAAATTGCGCCGTGCCAGTTTGTTTTTCACCATTCGGCCCAGCGTGCGACTGGTCCGCCCGCCCGCCGGGTACCCTCGGCCGATAACCCGGCCGGAGCAACCCACCGACGAAGGCTTACCGACGTGCACCTGAAAAGCCTGACGCTGAAGGGCTTCAAGTCCTTCGCCTCGGCCACGACGCTGCGCTTCGAGCCGGGCATCACCTGTGTGGTCGGCCCCAACGGGTCCGGCAAGTCCAACGTGCTGGACGCGCTGCGCTGGGTGATGGGCGAGGGCAGCGCCAAGGGTTTGCGCGGCGGCAAGATGGAGGACGTCATCTTCGCCGGCACCGCTGGCCGCGCCCCGCTCGGCCGGGCCGAGGTGACGCTCACGATCGACAACGCCGACGGCGCGCTGCCGATCGAGTACACCGAGGTGTCGATCACCCGCCGCATGTTCCGCGAAGGCGCCACCGAGTACGAGATCAACGGCAACTCCTGCCGTCTGCTGGACATCCAGGAGCTGCTGTCCGACTCCGGCATCGGCCGCGAGATGCACGTCATCGTCGGCCAGGGCCAGCTGTCGGCCATCCTGGAGTCCAAGCCCGAGGAGCGCCGCGCCTTCGTCGAGGAGGCGGCCGGCGTCCTCAAACACCGCAAGCGCAAGGAGAAGGCGCTCCGCAAGCTGGACGCCATGCAGGCCAACCTGACCCGGTTGACCGACCTCACCGCCGAGCTCCGCCGCCAGCTCAAGCCGTTGGGCAAGCAGGCCGAGATCGCCCGCAAGGCCCAGGCCGTGCAGGCCGACCTGCGCGACTCCCGGCTGCGCCTGCACGCCGACGACCTGGTCACCCAGCGCGGCGACCTGCACCGTGACGAGGCCGACGAGGCGGCGGCGCGGGCCCGGCGCACCGAGGTCGAGCAGCTGGTGCAGCAGGCGTCGGCCAAGCAGTCCGAGCTGGAGCAGCTGGTCGCCGAGGACGCGCCGATCCTCCAGCAGGCGCAGGAGACCTGGTACCGGCTGTCCGCGCTGGAGGAGCGGCTGCGCGGCACGGTGCGGCTGGCCATGGAGCGCGCCCGGCACCTGTCGGCCGCGCCGGAGGCCTCCCGCGGCGGGCGTGACCCCGAGGAGCTGGAGGCCGAGGCCGAGCAGACCGCGGAGCGGGAGGCGGAGCTCAACGAGGCCGTCACCGAGGCCCGGATCGTGCTGGCCGAGAGCAACGAGCGGCGGGCCGAGCTGGAGCGCATGGTCACCGCCGCCGAGAAGGCCCACCTGGCCGCGGTCCGGCTGATCGCCGACCGGCGCGAGGGCCTGGCCCGGCTCACCGGCCAGGTGGAAGCGTTGCGCAGCAAGAACAACGCGTCCGCCGAGGAGATCGAGCGGCTGTCCACCTCGCTGGCCGAGGCCGGCGAGCGGGCCGAGATCGCCCGGGTCGAGCTGGCCGAGGAGCAGGAGGTCACCGGCACCGAGGACGAGGGCGACGCCGGGGTCGAGGAGCGGCACGCCCAGGCCGTCGAGGCCGAGAAGGCCGCTCGGCTGCGGGTCGAGGAGCTGGTCAAGGCCGAGCGGACGGCCGACAAGGAGATCTCGTCCTGGAAGGCCCGGGTCGACGCGCTGTCGCTGGGACTCACCCGCAAGGACGGGGCGGGCGCGCTGCTGGCCGCCGGCGACCGGCTGCCGGGTCTGCTGGGCTCCGTCGCCGCGCTGCTGACCGTCGAGGCCGGCGCCGAGGTGGCGCTGGCGGCGGCGCTGGGCCCGGTGGCCGACGCCATCGCTGTGGGCGGCGGTTCGGACGCCGTCGCCGCGCTGGAGCTGCTGCGGACTTCCGACGCCGGCCGCGCCGGGCTGCTGATCGGCGCCGGGGGACCGGTGCCGGACCGCTCGACGTGGCCGATGCTGCCGCCGGGTGCGCGCTGGGCCGTGGATCTCGTACGGGCCCCCGAGGCGCTGCGGCCGGCCGTGGAACGGGCCCTGGAGAAGCTGGCCGTCGTCGACGACCTCGCCGCCGCGCGGCAGCTGGTCGCCATGGGGCTGCGCGCCGCCACCCGTGAAGGCGATGTGCTCGGCACCGACTGGGCCATCGGCGGCTCGGGACGGGCGCAGAGCACCATCGAGGTGCAGGCCGCCGTCGACGAGGCGCAGGACAAGCTGGCTGCCGCCGAGCGGGCGCTGGAGCACGCCAGCGCCGCGCTGGCCGGGGCCCGTGCCGAGCAGCAGACCCGGCGCAACGAGGCCGGCGAGCTGAAGGAGCAGCTCAACGAGGCCAAGGTGCGGCGGGCCCGGTCCGGCGAGCGGATCAACCGTCTCAAGGCGGCCGTCCGGTCGGCCGAAGCCGAGGTGGAGCGGATCAGCGCCCAGCGGGTCAAGCTGGAGCAGGCCCGTGAGGACGCCGTCGGCAAACTGGCCGAGCTGGAGGAGCGGCTCGCGGCCGTGCAGGAAGAGGCGGTCGAGGAGGAGCCCGACACCGCCGAGCGGGACGAGGCCGCCAACCAGCTCAACCACGCCCGGCAGGCCGAGATGGACGCCCGGCTGTCGCTGCGTACCGCCGAGGAGCGGGCGCGGGCGTTGCAGGGCAAGGCCGAGCAGCTGCGCCGAGCCGCCCGCGCCGAGCGGGAAGCGCGCGAACGGGCCGAGCGGGCCCGGGCCGCGCGGGTGCGCGGGGCTGCCGTCGCCAACGCCGTCGTCTCCGGCGGTGAGACCGCGCTCCAGCGGATCGCCTCCTCGCTGCACCGCGCCGCCGCCGACCGGGACGCCGCCCAGGCCCGCCGCGCCGACCGCGAAGCGGCGCTGGGCACCGTGCGCGGGCGGGTCCGGGAGCTGACCACCGAGCTGGAGAAGCTGACCGACGCCGTGCACCGCGACGAGGTCGTGCGGGCCGAGCAGCGGCTGCGGCTGGAGCAGCTGGAGACCAAGATCGCCGACGAGTACGGCATCGGCCTCGACGACCTCGTCGCCGAGTACGGGCCGGACGTGCCGGTGCCGCCCACGCCGACCGAGCTCGCCGAGTACGAGGCGGCCAAAGAGCAGGGCGAGCAGGTCACCGCGCCGCAGCCCATGCCGTACAACCGGGACGTGCAGGCCCGGCGGGCCAAGCGGGCCGAACGGGACCTGGCCCAGCTGGGCAAGGTCAACCCGCTGGCCCTGGAGGAGTTCGCCGCGCTGGAGGAGCGCTACAAGTTCCTGTCCACCCAGCTGGAGGACCTCAAGGCCACCCGGCGCGACCTGCTGACCGTGGTCAAGGAGGTCGACGACAAGATCCTCGAGGTCTTCACCGAGGCCTACTGGGACGTCGCCCGCGAGTTCGAGACCGTGTTCAAGGTCCTGTTCCCCGGCGGCGAGGGCAAGCTCGTGCTCACCGAGCCCGACGACATGCTCACCACCGGCATCGAGCTGGAGGCCCGGCCGCCCGGCAAGAAGGTCAAGCGCCTGTCCCTGCTCTCCGGCGGCGAGAAGTCCCTCGCGGCCGTCGCCATGCTGGTCGCCATCTTCCGGGCCCGCCCGTCGCCCTTCTACGTCATGGACGAGGTCGAGGCGGCCCTGGACGACACCAACCTGCGCCGGCTGATCTCCCTGTTCGAGCAGCTGCGGGAGAAGTCCCAGCTGCTGATCATCACCCACCAGAAGCCCACCATGGAGATCGCCGACGCGTTGTACGGCGTCTCCATGCGCGGCGACGGCATCAGCGCGGTGATCTCGCAGCGGCTGCGCGGCGGCAAGGTCGAGAAGGCTCCCGTCACCGCTCCGGAGCCTGACGCCCCGGCTGCTGAGGAAGTCGTGCTCGGCGACGCCGCCCCGAACGGCGCCGAGGCTGCGGATGTCGTTGAGCCCGAGTCTGAGGCCTAACCCGCCGAAGACCGAAACATATGGGCCCCCTGTCCCGGCAGAGTGGTTTGGTGGGTGTGGTTGTGCTTCTTGTGCCCGCGCCGCGCGGTTGCCGGAGGTGGAGTTTGCAGTTGAGGGGTGGCGGGTTGTTGTCTGTTTGAGGGGTGAGGGGCCGTTATCCAGGCGACTCCGGGTGGATTTTGCGCGGAGGCCTCTGCTTGTGTTTTAACCCTTCTTTCGTTTCTTGCCCTTCCTGGAGGCTGCGGTGGTCCTCTTCCCCGGGGTGTAACGCCTGGCCCGACGCGT
>NZ_JBIUAG010000055.1:0-51631 GCF_044547355.1 Kutzneria sp. NPDC052558 | reverse complement strand
ACCCCCCGCGACCCCCCCCCCCCCCCGCGCCCACCACCCCCCCCGCTTGGAAGGGGGCCTTCCTCCACTCCGAGTGGAGGAAGGCCCCCTTCCAAGCGTCGGGGAAGAGATCGTGGAGGGGGCGGGGGGTCAGAGGCTGGACTGGCGTTGGCTGAAGAGGGTGACGCCCACCGGGGGCAGGCCGACGGTGCTGGACAGCAGCTCGCAGAAGGCCTCGCCGTGGGCGGTCAGCTCCGCGTCGGTGGCCGTCCACGACGCGCGCAGCTCCAGGTCGTCGGTGCGGGCCGGGCCGGAGATGTCGCCGAAGCGGGCCGACGAGTTCTGGGTGACGGTGCCGCCCAGCGCCGTCCACTTGGCCGACGAGCCCTCCAGCGCGTCGGTCAGCCAGGACCAGGCCACCGCCGGCAGCAGCGGATCGACCGCCAGCTCGGCGTCCAGCTCGGCCCGGACGAAGGCGACCACCCGCAGCACACCGCCCCAGGCCTGCTCGCCCTCCGGGTCGTGCAGCAGCACCAGCCGTCCGCTGGCGATCTCGTCGGCAGGCCCGTTGGCTTCCGCGCTGAAGGCGAACGACCACGGCGCCAATCGCTGTGGCGCACGGACTTCAGCCAGTTCGACCTCCGGTCGAGGACGCACCGACCTGAGCGCTTCCACTGCCTGCCGGAACAGCGCTGGCTCCTCCGACATCCCGGTCACATCCGGTGACCTTACGGGCAATCGCGCGCCGAAGGCCCGCACGACACGACGGATTCCGCATGCCCGAGACGACTCCGTGACAAACGAATCCGGCCGCGTGGCACGATGGAAAGGCCATGACGAACACTGCTCCGGTCCCGGTCCGCCGCGACCTCTCAGACGCTCCCCTGCTGGTCGCGGCCCGAGGCGGCGTGCCGTCGCGGACCCCCGTCTGGTTCATGCGGCAGGCCGGCCGCTCGCTGCCGGAGTACCGCAAGGTGCGCGAAGGCATCGCGATGCTCGAGTCGTGCCTGACCCCCGACCTGGCCTGCGAGATCACCATGCAGCCGGTCCGCCGGCACGGCGTGGACGCGGCCATCCTGTTCAGCGACATCGTCGTCCCGCTCTATGCCGCCGGGATCGGCGTGGAGATCGTCGGCGGCGTCGGACCGGTGGTGGCCAACCCGGTGCGCACCAAGGCCGACGTGGACGCGCTGCCCGACCTGACCGCCGAGCAGGTGGCCCCGGTCGCCGACACCATCCGCCTGCTGACCGCCGCGCTGGGCGACACGCCGCTGATCGGTTTCGCCGGCGCGCCGTTCACGCTGGCCTCGTACATGATCGAGGGCGGCCCCAGCAAGAACCACGAGCGCACCAAGGCCCTGATGCACAGCGCGCCCGACGTGTGGCACGCCCTGCTGGGCAAGCTGGCCGGTATCACCACCGAGTTCCTGCGCGTGCAGGTCGAGGCCGGCATCGACGCGATGCAGCTGTTCGACTCGTGGGCCGGCGCGCTGTCCGAGCGCGACTACCGCGAATACGTGCTGCCGCATTCCACCCGGGTGTTCGACAGCCTGCGTGACGCCGGCATCCCGCGGATCCACTTCGGCGTCGGCACCGGCGAGCTGCTGGTGGCCATGCGCGACGCCGGGGCCGACGTGGTCGGCGTGGACTGGCGGATCCCGCTGGACGAGGCCGTGCGCCGGCTGACCGCCGCCCGCCCCGACGGGCCGGCTCCGGTCGTGCAGGGCAACCTCGACCCGGCGCTGCTGTTCGCCGACTGGCCGGTGCTGGAGAAGGAGGTGCGCCGGATCCACGCCGAGGGCAAGGCCGCCGCCGGGCACATCTTCAACCTCGGCCATGGCGTGCTGCCGGACACCGATCCCGAGGTCGTCACCCGCGTGACCGAGCTGGTGCACGCGCTGTCATGACCGAGCCCCATGTCGCTGTCGTCGGGGCCGGCGTGTCCGGCCTGGCCGCCGCCTACCGGCTGCGCAAGCTGCTCGGGCCGCTGGCCACCATCACCGTCATCGAGCAGACGGACCGGGTCGGCGGCAAGCTCCGCACCGTGGAGCTGGGCGGCCGGTCCTACGACGTCGGCGCCGAGGCCTTCCTGGCCCGGCGCGGCGAGGCCACCGAGCTGATCAACGAGATCGGCCTCGGCGACGAGCTGACGCACCCGACCGAGGCCCGGGCGACCGTGCGGGCCGGCGGTCGGATCAACCCGCTGCCCGGGCACACCTTCCAGGGCGTGCCGGCCTCGGCCGACGCGGTCCGGGGCGTGCTGTCCGACAACGCCGTGGCCCGGGTGGCCCACGAGCCGGCGCTGCCGCCGATCCACCTCGACGGCGAGGACGTCTCGGTCGGCAAGCTGCTGCGTGAGCGGTTCGGCCCCGAGGTCACCAACCGGCTGGTCGACCCGCTGCTCGGCGGCGTCTACGCCGGGCACGCCGACGGCCTGAGCCTGCGCGCCACCATGGCCCCGCTGGCCGGCGCGCTGGACCGCGGGGCCGGCTCGCTGATCGCCGCCGCGGCCTCGCTCGTGCCCGCGCCGCCGCAGCAGGGGGCCAAGCGGCCGCCGGTGTTCGGCACCCTGCGCGACGGCCTCGGCTCGCTGACCGACCGGCTGGCCAAGCTCGCCGACGCCACCATCGAGTTCGGACGGCCGGTCCAGCGGCTACGCCGCCGCGAGGCCGGCTGGACCGTCGAGTTCGGCGACCACGCCCTCGACGTCGACGGCGTGGTGCTGGCCGTGCCGGCGCCGGCCGCCGCCAAGCTGCTGGCCGACGTCGCGCCGGTCGCCGCCGCCGCGTTCGGCGGCATCGAGCTGGCGTCCATGGCCGTGGTCTCGCTCGTGCTGCCGGCCGACGCGGCGGTGCCGCAGAACTCCGGCGTGCTCATCGCCGGCGACGACCAGTGGGCCGACGGCACCAGGTTCACCGCCAAGGCCTTCACGTACTCCAGCCGCAAGTGGGCGCACCTGGACGGCGCGGACACCCTGGTCATCCGAGGCTCGGTCGGCAAGGCCGGCGAGGCCGCCGCGCTCCAGGTCGACGACGAGGACCTGGTCCGGGCCGTGCGGGCCGACCTGGCCGAGCTGACCGGCGTCACCGCCGCGCCGATCGACTCCGTGGTCACCCGATGGGGCGGCGGCCTGCCGCAGTACGGGGTCGGGCACCTGGACCGGGTCAACGCCATCGAGACCGCCGTCAACGAGCTGCCGGGCCTGGCCGTGGCCGGGGCGACCCTGCACGGCGTGGGCGTGCCGGCGTGCATCGCCACCTCGCAGGCGGCGGCCGCCCGTGTCGCTGCCCACCTCCTGGGCCGCCACCGCACGGCCGGTGGGACCATGGGGTCATGGCCCGCTTGAACTACACCGAGTTGAACGACACCATCCGCTACACCATGTGGTCGGTGTTCCGCGCCGAACCCGGACGGCTCGGCGAGGACCGCGGGCCGGCGGCGGCCGAGGCCCAGGAGTACCTCGACTCCCTGGAGAGCAAGGGCGTGGTGGTCCGGGGCGTGTACGACGTGGCCGGCCTGCGCGCCGACGCCGACTACATGATCTGGTGGCACGCCGAGGAGATCGAGCAGGTGCAGGCCGCCTACACGAACTTCCGCCGCACCACCGCCGTCGGCCGGGCGTCGACGCCGGTGTGGAGCCAGGTCGCGCTGCACCGGCCGGCCGAGTTCAACAAGAGCCACATCCCGGCGTTCCTGGCCGGCGAGGAGCCCAAGGACTACCTCTGCGTGTACCCCTTCGTGCGGTCCTACGAGTGGTACCTGCTGCCCGAGGACGAGCGCCGCAAGATGCTCGCCGACCACGGCAAGGCCGCCAGGGACTACACCGACGTGCGGGCCAACACCGTGTCCGCGTTCGCCCTGGGCGACTACGAGTGGATCCTCGCCTTCGAGGCCGATGACCTGCACCGGATCGTCGACCTCATGCGCCACCTGCGGGAGACCGAGGCCCGCCGGCACGTGCGCGAGGAGATCCCGTTCTACACCGGCACCCGGGTCCCGGCGGCCGAACTGGTGGCCAATCTTCCGTGACGAGGAGGGTGGCTGGACGCCGGGCCCGGTATCCAGCCACCGGCCGATCCCTCTTCTCCTCCGACGCGCAAGATCACTAGCCTTGGTGCGAACGGCTTAGCGAGGTGTCGGTCATGACCAATCCCGGGGGGATCCCGGCTAGCCCGACCGAGTGCGACCTGGTGATGCAGGGCGGAATCACCAGCGGGGTCGCCTATCCGGCCGCGGTGCTCGAGTTGTACAAGCAGTTCCGGTTCCGCTCCATCGGCGGGGCGTCGGCCGGGGCGATGGCGGCCGCGGTGACCGCCGCCGCCGAGTACGCCCGCGACAGCGGCGGCTTCGAGCGGCTCGAGGCGTTACGCACGCAGTTGCAGCAGCCCGGCCTGATCGTCGAGCAGTTCCGGCCGAGCAGGCAGGCCGAGCCGGTGTTCCGGATCCTGCTGGCGGCGCAGGCCAAGCGCACCACCGGCGCGAAGGCCATCACCTACCTGTGGGGCCTGGTGCGGTGGCTGTTCCTGCCGTGGCTGCTGTCCATCGCCGTCGCGTTCGGCCTGGGCTGGCTGCTGGTGTCCAGCGCCGGCGGAACCCTGGGCGGCATCGGCGTCGAGGGCTGGGTCGTGTTCGTGATCGGCATGCTGATCACCGGCGCCCTGGGGCTGACCCTGGCGCTGGCCTGGTCGGTGGTCCGGCTGGTGCGCAGCCTGCCCGACAACAACTACGGCATGGTCATCGGGCACCGGCAGGGCCCGCGCGACCCCGAGGCGCTGGCCGACTGGCTGCACCGGCAGATCCAGATCATCGCCGGCAAGGACGTCGCCGACCCGCTGACCTTCACCGACCTGAAGGCCAAGGGCATCAACCTGCAGCTGATGACCACCGACGTCACCGGCGGGCGGCCGGTGCGGCTGCCCAACGAGTCGTACTCCGACGTGCACTACCTGTTCAACCTGGACGAGTGGCGCAAGCTGTTCCCGGACGAGGTGCTCGACCACCTGGCGCGGATCAGCCCCGTGGTCTATCCCGGGGCCGGCGAGCTGCGCACGCTGCCCACCGACGACCTGCCGGTGCTGGTGGCCACCCGGATCAGCCTGACCTTCCCGGTGCTGCTGTCCGCCGTTCCACTGTGGACGGTCGACGGCGAGACCGTGGCCCGGCACTGGTTCGCCGACGGCGGCATCTCCAGCAACTTCCCGATCCAGTTCTTCGACGCGTGGCTGCCCACGCGGCCCACGTTCGGGCTGTACTTCGGGCCCAAGGTCCCGTCCTCGGTCGGCGACCAGCCGCCCGTCGACCCCACCCGCGAGGAGGACCGGCCCGGGCTGCTGGGCTATCTCGGGGCCATCCTGTCGGCCGGGCTGAACTGGCACGACACCATGCAGGCCCGGCTGCCCGGATTCCGCGACCGGATCCAGCAGATCAAGCTGACCGACGGCGAGGGCGGCTTCAACCTGACCATGCCGCCCGAGACCATCAGCCGTATCGACGCCAAGGGCGCCGCCGCCGGCAAGGCCTTGCGGGGCTTCGACTTCCACCAGCACTGGGTCGAGCGCTACGCCCTGGCCATGCGCATGCTCCAGCGCAACCTCGTCGCCCCTGAGGACGGCCACATCAGCATGCGGGAGGCCTTCCCGCCCGAGTACCGCGAATGGCTGGCCGCCGGCGCCCCCGGCACCGCCGTCGCCGACGGCCACGGCGCCACCTGGTCCGCCGAGGCCGCCGAAGCCACCGCCAAGCTCCTGGCCGGGGCCGAGGGCTGGCTGGTGTGCGGCGAAACCTTCGTCGACGGCATCGACCCCAAGCCCTCCGTCGCCATGCGGATCACCCCCGACATCTGAGGTCCGACCGGGATTGGTCCGATGTGGACAGTGCCGTCGCCGTTCGGGCGGCGGCACTTTTCGCAGTGAACGGCACCTGCGGGTCAACGATGTCTGGCTGGATTTCTTGGGTCGCAAGGAATTCTCTGGCACCGAGCCCAAGGTCGGACGGCCGGAGGCGATCCGGCCGCCTGGTGGTAGCCGTCCGGAAACTGTCAGGGTTCTGTCCGGGGGAGGTCAGCGGGGCCCGGTTGGCTGGACCACGCACCAGCCGGACGGACCCGATGGGAGTGGCATGGCCGCCGAGGTCGACGACACCGCTGTGGTCCGCGCCGCCGCCCGAGAACGGTTGCGGAGCCTGGTGATCGACGTGCTGCCGGCGTTCGGGTACACGGTGGGTTTTGCGCTCACGCATCGGATCGGCGTCGCGCTGCCGGTGGCCCTGACGATCGGGATCGGGGTCGGGGCCTACCGGCTGGCGCGGCGGGAATCCGTGTGGCGGGCCCTGGCGGTCATCGGCGTTCTCGGGGTGGCGGGCGCGCTGGCCGCCGGCACTGATCGGGCCGTGAACTTCTACCTGCCCGGCCTGACGGTGGAAAGCCTGGTGGCGGTGGCGACGCCGGTGCTGCTGATGCTGGGCTGGCCGCTGCTGGGTGTGGCGGTCGCCATGGTCACCGGCGAGGGAAACAGCTGGCGTCGTTGCGGCGTGCGCCGCCGGGCCTTCGCCATGGGCACCCTGGCCTGGTACGGGTTGGGCCTGGTGCTGCTGACCGTTCGGCTGTCGCTGTTCCTGTCCGGCCAGGCCGTCGCCCTGGGTGCGGTGGACGTGCTCGGACCGTTCGTGCAGGCGCTCGGCCTGGTGCTCGGGTGGCGCGTCTACCGTCGTGTGGTCGGCGTGCACCGTTGTGGCGCTACCGCCCGGTGAGCAGCTGATCGCGGACGCGGTCGAGGTGGGTGGACATCACCTGTGCTGCCCGGTCCGCGTCCTGGGCCTCCAGGGCGTCGATGAGGGTGTCGTGGTCGTCCATGGAGGCCCGCTCGTGGGAGAAGGCCACCTCCTTGGCCGCGCGCAGCAGGATGACCCGCTGCTGGGCCAGGCGCACCTGCTCGGCCACCAGCGGGCTGCGGGCGGCGTCCAGCAGCGCCTTGTGGAACGCCAGGTCCAGCCGGTACGGGAACTCGCCGGTGGTGAATGCGGCCCGGGAGGCCGCGCTGACCTGCCGCATCCGTGTGAGGTCGTCGTCGGTGCGGCGCTCGGCCGCCAGCCGGGCGGCGGCGCACTCCAGCGCGGAGCGCAGCTCGAACAGGGCGTGCACGTCCATGTCGTCGACCACCGGCACGTGCGCGCCGCGGTTGGGGGTCAGGACCAGTAGGCCCTCGCTGGCCAAATGCCGGATCGCTTCCCGCAGCGGGCCCCGGCTGATGCCGAGCCGCTGGGCCAGGCCGACCTCGTTGACCCGCTCCCCGGCGGCGATCTCACCGGTCAGCACCAGCTCCCGCAGCGCCGTCACGGTCTGGCCGGCCAAGCTGGTGTGCACGGGCAGGTCGACGCTCATGTGATGAACATCCGCCTTTACAACAGCACCGAGCAAGTTGTTAACTGTCGACAGTTGGCAGTGACTGTCGAGTTGAGGAGGCCGGTTGTGCACGAGCTCGTCGCTGAGGTGTGGCGGGGCGACTTCCTCGAGTCGGTGCACCACGGCTCGGTGGTCGCGGTGGACGGCGACGGCAAGCAGGTGTTCGCCGTCGGCCAGCCCGACGACCTGACCTTCCCCCGCTCGTCCAACAAGCCGTTCCAGGCGCTGGCGATGGTGCGCAGCGGCCTCGACCTCGACGGCGAGCTGCTGGCCCTGGCCTGCGCGAGCCACTCCGGCGAGCCGTTCCACATCGAGGGCGTGCGCCGCATCCTGGCCGGCGCCGGCCTCACCGAGCACGACCTGCAGTGCACGGCCGACCTGCCGCTGGGCGAGCAGGCCAAGGCCGACGTCCTCGCCGCCGGCGGCGGCAAGGCCCCGATCTACATGAACTGCTCCGGCAAGCACGCGGCGATGCTCGCGACCTGCGTCGCCAACGGCTGGCCGACCGAGAACTACCTGGATGCCGACCACCCCCTCCAGTTGGCCGCCCGCGCCGCCCTGGAGGACCTGGCCGGCGAACCCGTCGGCGCCATCGGCGTCGACGGCTGCGGGGCCCCGCTGTTCGCGATCACGCTGACCGGCCTGGCCCGCGCGTTCGGCCGGCTCGCCGCCGCCCCCGCCGGCTCTCCCGAGCATCGCGTCGCCCGCGCGATGAGCCGGCACCCCGAGTGGGTCGGCGGCACCGGCCGTGACGTCACCGAGCTGATGCGCGGCCTGCCCGGCGCGGTCGCCAAGGACGGCGCCGAGGGCGTGTACGGCATCGGCCTGCCGGACGGTTCGGCAGTGGCGGTCAAGATCGCCGACGGCTCCAGCCGGGCCCGGCCGGTGGTGCTGGTGGCCGCGCTGCGCCGGCTGGGTGTCGACGTGGACGCGATCGCGTCGGTGGCCGACGTTGCGGTGCTGGGGCACGGGGTCCGCGTCGGTGAGCTCCGTCCTGCCTTCGTAATGGTTTCGGCCTGACCGGATCCATAAACTGGTGAACATGGAACCAGTCGTCGCAACCACCCCCAAGGTCGTCAAGTCCGAGCAGGAGTGGCGGGCCGAGCTGACCCCGCAGGAGTACGCCGTGCTGCGTGAGGCCGGCACCGAGCGGCCGTGGGTGGGCGAGTACACCGACACCAAGACCACCGGAGTCTACGAGTGCCGCGCCTGCGGGACCGAGCTGTTCCGCAGCGACACCAAGTTCGACTCGCACTGCGGCTGGCCGTCGTTCTTCTCGCCGCTGGCCGGCGACCGCGTGATCCTGCGCGAGGACCGGACCCTGGGCATGGTGCGCGTCGAGGTCCTGTGCGCCACCTGCCACAGCCACCTCGGGCACGTGTTCGAGGGCGAGGGCTACCCCACGCCGACGGACCAGAGGTATTGCATCAACAGCATTTCTCTCCGCCTCGTCCCCCAGACGGACGAAGCCTGAGCGGTCGACCCTAAGCCTTCCTCAAGAGGCCTTGCCCGCACATTTCGACGCGCCCACGATATGCGCACCCGATGCCGTGAAAAGGCGGAGGGGCGACGACGTCAACGCCGCCGACACCTGGGGAGGGGTCGGCGGGACCGGGGGTGTCGCCGGGCTCCGCGGCTGGCTGGGGGTCGGCCGCGGGGCCCGGTGACCTCGGTGCGCGGCGCATTTCCGGTGCGCCCGATCCAGATCGGGTTAGCGGACCCTACGGGGGTGGGGGATGGGCGATCAACCTTGGGGACTGTCCGGTGAACAGTTCCTGGAATGGTATTTCATCGGCCTCGGCTGCGCGCTCGCACTGGCCGTGGTGATCAAAATTCTGCCGAAATTGTCGGGCGCCGGGAATCTCGCGCTCCGGCCGACGGCGGTCGAGACCGGCTTTCTCGCCGGCGGCCCGGAGCGGGCGGTCGAGACCGCCGTGGCCGAACTGCTGGCCGCCGGCGCGCTGCGGGCCGACAGCGGCGGCCTGCTGCGGGCCACCGGGGCCGACGCCCGGCCCAGCGCCGTCGGCGCCCAGGTGCTCATGCGCGTGACCTCCAGCCACACGCTGCGGGCCATCACCGAGTACCTGCGGACCCGGCCCGCGCTGTGGAACATCGGCCACGAGCTCGCCGAGCTCGGGCTGCTCGTGCCGCCGCACATCGCCACGCGGTACCGACGCGCCTCGACCCTGCCGCTGCTGCTCGTGCTGCTGGTCGGGATCGTCCGCTGGGGCAACGGCTTCTACCTGGGCCGGGCCATCGGGCTGCTGACCGCGGCGCTGCTGGGCACGATCGTGCTCGGCGTGATCCTGCTGAACTTCCGGCGCGGCCGGCACCTGCGCACCTTCGCCGGCGATCGGGCCCTGCGGGAATTCCGGCGGGCACCCGTGACCGACGCCGCCACTGCCGTCGCCCTCGACGGCGTGGGCGAGTACCCCGACGCGCGGATCGCCTTGGCGCTCCAGAAATCCACGACGCCACCACGGCGCCGTCAGCTGACCGGCTCCGACACGGGAGCGGCCGCCGGTGGCTTCTTCTTCGGGGGTGGAGGCGGCGGCTGCGGAGGCGGGGGCGGCGGCTGCGGAGGTGGCGGTGGCGGGGGAGGTGGCGGATGCGGCGGGTGACCTCATCCCCGCGGCTCGGGGTCGGCATCGGGTGGCGGCCGGAGATCGATCTGACCGTCGAGCGGCTGCCTGATGTCGACTTCGTCGAGGTCGTCGCCGAGAACGTCGACCCCGGCGACGTGCCGGAGTCGTTGCGGCTGCTGGGAAAGCGCGGCGTGCCGGTGCTGCCGCACGCCGTGTCCCTCTCGCTCGGCGGGGCCGAGCCGCTGGACATGGCCCGGGTCGAGCACCTCGCGGCCGTGGCCCGGGCCGTGGACGCGCCGCTGGTCAGCGACCACGTCTGCTTCGTGCGGGCCGGCGGGCTGGACGCCGGGCACCTGATGCCGTTGCCGCGGACGAAGGAAGCCCTGGACGTGCTCGTGGCCAACGTGCGGCAGGCGCAGCGGGAACTGCCCGTGCCGCTGGCGTTGGAGAACGTGGCGGCGCTGATCGACTGGCCCGGCGCCGAGCTGACCGAGGGGCAGTTCCTGGCCGAGCTGGTCGAGCGGACCGACTGCCGGCTGCTCGTGGACGTCGCGAACCTGTATGCCAACGCGCGCAACATCGGCACCGATCCCGCCGAGTTCCTGGCCACGCTTCCCTTGGAGCGCTTGGCTTACGTGCATGTCGCCGGCGGCGTCGAGCGCGACGGCCTCTACCACGACACCCATGCCCACGCGATGCCCGACGCCGTGCTCGACCTGCTCGGCGATCTCTGCGCCCGCGTCGACCCGCCCGGCGTGCTGCTGGAACGGGACGACGACTATCCCGCCGACGAGGAGCTCGCCGCCGAGCTCGCGGCCATCCGCGCCGTGCTGGCGTGAGTCGCGAACTGCTCGCCGCCCAGCAGGCCGAGCTGCTCCGGGCCTTGCTGGCCGGCGCGCCCACGCCGGCCGGCTTCGACGACGCTCGGATCCGGGCGCAGGCCCGGGCCCTGCTGTCCAAGCGTGGCCGCGTCACCTGGCGCCTGCGGCCCGACCTCGCCGACTCGCTCGGCGACCGCTTCGGCCCCCTGTTCGCCGAGTACGCCGCCGGCCATCCCAAGGCCGTCGGCGTGCGGGCGCGGCAGGATGCCGAGCAGTTCGCGCTTTGGTTGGTGGCACAGGGACATCTGGCGCCGCCGCGCCGCGCCTGGTGGCGGCTGCTGCTCTCGTAGCACGCCAACCGTTACCTGAAGTGTGAGTGAACCTGGGTCCACCGTGTTCAGGCAGCCTACGCGTTGCCGCGTCGGCGTTGACCCGCACCAACCGGTGCGGGTCTTCCCGTGGCAGTACCCGTTGCCCGCGTAGCGCGGGTCTTACCTGGGTTTCCATCGGGCTCGTTTACCGTCGCCCCGCAACTCGGGGAGGACGCCTCGCGGCGCGCCAGCGCTGCGAGGTTGCGCGCGGCGTTGAGGTCCCGGTCCAGGACCAGACCACATGCCTGGCAGCGGTACACGCGGTCGGACAGGCGCAGCTTGGCTTTCACCACGCCACAGGCCGAACACGTCTTGGAACTGGGATACCAGCGGTCAGCGACGTGCACACGCACACCCGCCCACCGGGCCTTGTACTCGATCTGACGGCGCAGCTCGGCCATGCCGATACCCGCGATATGCCGGGCCAACCGCCGGTTGCGGACCATGCCGGCCACGTTCAGATCCTCGATCACCACGTGGCCGTGGGCACGCACCAGCCCCGTGGTCAGCTTGTGCAGCCCATCCCGACGAGCGTTCGCGACCGCAGCGTGCAGCCGCGCGACACGGGCCTGGGTCTTGCGCCACCGCTGTGACGGCGGCCGCCGGGTTCGCGTGTCCGGGCCCTGCCGACGACTCGCTTGCCGCTGCAACCGCCGCAACTCCCGCTGGGCTGCCTCCAGGTGTCGCGGGTTTGGGATGGTCTGGCCGGTCGAGAGCACCGCCAGCGACGTGATCCCGAGATCGATGCCCACCACCGTGTCGGGCCGCCTCGGTGCGGGGTCGACCCGGCTGATCTCCACCGAGAACGACACGAACCAGCGCCCCGCCCGGTGCGAGACGGTCGCCGAGCGGACACGGGCCGTGCCGCGCTCGACATGGCGGGCGAGTTTTCGGGTGGACTCGTGCGTGCGGATCAGGCCGAAGCGGGGCAGCCGCACATGCCGGCGGTCGCTAGCCAGGCCGAACGCGCCGGTCGTGAACCGGCACGACAACCCGGACCGCTTCCCCTTGAACCGAGGGAACCCGAGCCTGCGGCCGTGCCGGTGGCCGCGCTGGGAGTCCGCCCAGTTGCTCAAGGCGGTGGCGAGGTTGGCCAGACCCGACGCATAGGACTCCTTCGAGTTCACACCCCACCACGGGGCGATCTCGTGCTTGGCCTGGTTCCAGTGCTTGCGCAGGCTGTAGGCCGACCACGACACCGACCGGGTGAGCTGATCGTCGGCCAGGCCGTA
Source organism: Kutzneria sp. NPDC052558 (assembly GCF_044547355.1). Taxonomy (NCBI): domain Bacteria; kingdom Bacillati; phylum Actinomycetota; class Actinomycetes; order Pseudonocardiales; family Pseudonocardiaceae; genus Kutzneria; species Kutzneria sp. NPDC052558. Next base: position 39,244 of record NZ_JBIUAG010000055.1, on the reverse strand, counting down.
GGAGCGTTCAGCGTCGCGCTGTCCGAGGTTCGCCTTGACCCGTGCCAGGCCCCAGTTGTAGGCGTAGCGCTGCCCGCCGCAGTGCGACCGCAACGCCTCCTCCTGCGGTGGGGTGGGGTCCAACGCGAACCGGTATGCCTGAAGGACGGTGGTCACTCGGCGGCCTCGCCGTGCTCGTGTGTGGTCGCGGTGACTGCGCGCATCGCCCGGTCACGGGCCCCGCTCTGGCCGCGCAGACGGGCCTCGGGCGGGTCGACCGCGATCGTTCCCGACGACAACCGGCGAGCGGGCGCAGGCATCCGGTCCTCCCGCAACCACCGGTACGCCGTCTGGGGACGCACCCCGAACGACCGTGCCCACTCGGCCAGCTTCACGCGCTCATTCAAACACACGTTCGATGACACATGCTCACATACCCTCGAACAGTTCGGACCCCCATTCGACGCCGCGTACGCGCAGGCACTGGCCGATGCCAAGAAGACCTGGACCTGATGGCCCTGTTCACGATCCTTGAGCAGTGGCGACGCGGTGCTGTCCTCCAGAGCGATCGGGTCGCCTATCGGCACGCGGTGCGCCACGCCGCCGAATTGCTGACCGGCGAGCCTGTCCCCGAGAGCAAGCCCCTGTCGGTGACCCAAGTGAAGGAAGTCCTTGAGGCTCGCCCGTTCTACGTCAAGGTGGCCGGTTGCTCGGGAGGGTGGAGCGACAGCCGGCCGTTGTCGATCACGACGGTGCCGGCGGCGGTGCTGGTGCGGAAGGTGACGCCGTCCCGGTCCCGCCATGCGTCGATCACCAGCACATCGCCGGGAGTCACCGGGGCGGTGAAGCGGCCGGCCATGCCGAGCACCCGATGGGCGTCGCCGTCGGCGAAGGCGCCGACGAGCAGCCGGCAGGCGATGCCGTACGTGCACAGCCCGTGCAGGATGGGCCGCGGGAATCCGCCCTGGGCGGCGAAAACGGGGTCGCTGTGCAGGGGATTGCGGTCGCCGGAAAGACGGTAGATCAGCGCCTGGTTGGCGGCGGTGGTGAATTCCAGCCGGGAATTGGGGGAGCGGGCAGGCAGCGGCTCACGGGAGGAGGAGCCGCGCGGGCCGCCGAAACCGCCTTCGCCGCGCAGGAAAGCCGAGGACACGGCGGAGAAGGCGGGCTCGCCGGAGGGCAGCACGGCGTCGACTCGGCTGACGACCAGGGCCCCGGAGCCCTTGTCGAAGATGTCGGTGACGCGACGGCGAACCTCGACCGTGCCGGCCACGGGCAGTGGCCGGTGCAGGGTGAGGGACTGCTCGGCGTGCAGGATCAGCGACTTGTCGACATCGCCGAAGACCTGCTCGGGTTCGGTGAAGTGGGTCAGGGCCAACGCCATCGTCGGCAGCGCCTGCTGGGCCACACCTGAGGAGTTCTCGGTTGTGAAGGCCGGCTCGGTGGCGCCGACGCCGACGGCGTAGCGTAGGGCGTCGTCGGAGGTCCACGACTTGCGCCAAGGACCCTCGACGACGCCCAGAATGCCGAGGTCGATCACCCGAGGTAGCCGCCGACCTTGGCGTGCCCCTTGAGCAGGTTGCGGGCGATGGTCCGCCGCTGGATCTCGTCGGTGCCCTCGTAGATGCGCAGCAGCCGCAGCTCCCGGTACCAGCGCTCGACCGGCAGCTCCCGCGTGTAGCCCATGCCGCCGTGGATCTGCAGCACCCGGTCCACGATCTCGTTGGCCTTGACGCCGCCGTACAGCTTGGCCATGGACTGCGCCTGCCGCGAGTCCACGCCCTGGTCGACCTGCCACGCGGCGTGCAGCACCAGCCAGCGCAGCGCCTCGATCTCCACGGCGGAGTCGGCCAGCATCCACTGGATAGCCTGTCGCTCGGCGATCGGCTCCCCGAAGGTGACGCGGGTCTTGGCCTGCTCGATGGCCATCTCCACCAGCCGCTCGGTCGCGCCGATGGCCCGCGCCGGCAGCAGGTAGCGGCCCTGCCCGATCCACTGCATGGCCAGCCGGAAGCCCTGCCCGACCTCGCCGAGGATGTTCTCCTCGGGCACCCGCACGTCCTCGAAGATCAGCGCGGCCGGGCCCCACTCGCCCATGGTGTCGATGTACTCGGACTTCCAGCCCATGTCCCGGTCGGCCAGGAAGCAGGTGACGCCGCCGTTGGCGCCTTTCTCCTTGTCGGTGACGGCGAAGACCATCACGAAGTCGGCCTCGTTGCCGCCGGTGATGAACGTCTTCTCGCCGTTGATCACCCACTCGGCCCCGTCCTTGCGGGCCGAGGTGCGGATGTTGCGGGCGTCCGAGCCGGCGCCGGGCTCGGTGATCGCGAAGCACGACTTGCGGTCGCCGGCGATGGTCGGCAGCAGGTAGCGCTCCCGCTGCTCGGCGTTGGCGTGGAAGAGGATGTTGTCGGCCTTGCCGCCCAACGAGAACGGCACGAAGGAGCGGCCCAGCTCGGCCTCGATGAGGGCGGCGGTCACCGCGTCCAGCCCCATGCCGCCGTACTCCTCGGGCGTCAGCACGCCCCAGAAGCCGGCCTCCTTGGCCTTGAGCTGGAGGTCGTGGGACTCCTCGGCGGTCAGGCCGGGCTGCCCGAGGCGTTCCCGCCGCAGCACCTCCGGCTCCAGCGGCATGACCTCCTTGCGCACGAAGGTGCGCACCCAGTCCCTGATCTCCCGCTGCTCGTCGCTGAGTGAGAAGTCCACAACCGTCCCCTGTCGCATTCCCTCTGGCTAAACCTTACGGTGTTAGTTTTAAATGTACGCCCAGGAGGTGCCGATGCCAAGACCGCACACCCCGATCCTCAGCCCGGCGCGCATCCGCGCCGCGGCGCTGGCGCTGGTCGACCGGGACGGCCTGGACGCGCTGTCCATGCGCAAGCTGGCGGCCGAGCTCGGCGTGCAGGCCGCGTCCCTCTACAGCCATGTCGCCACCAAGGAGGACCTGCTCACCGCGGTGGCCAGCGAGATCATCGGCCGCGTGGACGTCGGGGGCTTCGCCGCCGGCTGGCGCGAGGGCCTGGTCCGCTGGGCCCGGTCCTACCGCGCCGTGCTGGCCGAGCACCCGAACATGGTGCCGTTCGTCTCCCGCGGCCCCGATCGCCGCGACGCCTCCCTGCGCATGGCCGACGCCGTCCACGGCGGCCTGATCGGCGCCGGCTGGCCGCCGCGCGAGGCGACGATGATCGGCGCGGCGGTGAAGTACGTCGTCATCGGCGCGGCCACCAGCTCCTTCGCCGCCGGCTTCTCCGACGACGCCCAGCTCTACGTGGAGCGGTATCCGCACCTCAACCAGGCCCACCTGCTGCGCCAGCACGCCGAGGAGGTGGACAACGACAGCTTCGAGCTGGCCCTCCAGGCGCTGCTGACGACGCTGGACGCGAAACACGCGGCGCTGTGACCTGGGCCGGCATAGGGTGCTGCCGTGGCCGAGGCGATCGAGTTGCAGGTGGGCGAGCGCACCGTGCGGGTGTCCAGCCCGAGCAAGGTGTACTTCCCGGACCGCGGCATCACCAAGCGGCAGGTGGTGGAGTACTACGTGGCGGTGGCGGAGCCGCTGCTGCGGGCGGTGGGCGAGCGTCCGACCACGTTGAAGCGATACGTGGACGGCGTGACCGGGGAAGCCTTCTACGCCAAGCGAATCCCCAAGGGCGCGCCGGAGTGGGTGCAGACGGCGCGGATCACCTTCCCCTCGGGCCGCACGGCCGACGAGGTGTGCCCGACGGAGCCGGCGGTGCTGGCCTGGGCGGCGAACCTGGGCACCTTCGACTTCCACCCGTGGCCGGTGCGCCGCCCGGACGTGGACCACCCGGACGAGCTGCGCATCGACCTCGACCCGCAGCCGGGCACCGACTTCGGCGACGCGGTGCGGGTGGCGCTGGTCCTCAAGGACGTGCTGGACGAGCTGGGCATCAGGGCCTTCCCGAAGACCTCGGGCGGGCGGGGCATCCACGTGCTGGCCCGGATCCGCCCGGAGTGGGACTTCATCGACGTCCGGCACGCGGTGATCGCGCTCGGCCGCGAGGTGGAGCGGCGGATCCCCGACCGGGCGACCACGGCGTGGTGGAAGGAGGAGCGCGGCGAGCGGGTGTTCCTGGACTACAACCAGGCGGCCCGGGACCGCACGATCGCCTCGGCCTGGTCGGTGCGGGGCACTCCGCGCGCGACCGTGTCCATGCCTCTGACCTGGGAAAAGCTGCCCTCGGTTGACCCGAACGACTTCGACGTGCTGACCGCGCCGGGCTGGCTGGCCGAGCACGGGGACGCCCTGGCCGGCATCGACGACGAGGCCTTCGGCCTGGAGACGCTGCTGGACTGGTACGCCGGCGACGAGCGCGGCGAGATGCCCTATCCGCCCGACTATCCCAAAATGGCCGGCGAGCCGAAGCGGGTGCAGCCGAGCAAGGCCCGGCCCGACTGAATCACCGCCTTGCAATTCCTTTGTGGACAATAAGTGCAGACGTTGGCGTATCATGTCCGTCTCGCCCCTTGACAGTCGGGAACATCGTCGTTCCAGCCGATGACCTGCGGGGAAAATGTGTTGAGACGTCAGTGTGATCGCCCTCTCCAACGCGGTGCCCGCCGTTTACCATGGAGTCAGCGTTAACCCCGACGAGCCGCGAGGAGGGCCGTCCGTGACGATTCCGTATGTGGCCCGCTTCGTCGGCGGCCCGCTCGACGGCCGCGAGGAGATCTGGAGCCGGCCGATCGACGAGGCCCGGCCGACGATCACCCACGTGCACCTGCACGACGGGCCGAAGATCGAGCACCACTACGACCTGCACCACTGCGACCAGTTCGGCTGGGAGTACCGGCTGCGCGAGTCCTGAGTGGGTCTTCGAACACGTGTGCTAACGTCTGCGTCGCCTTTCGGACGGAGCCGGTGAGGGGCGCCCGCCCCTACTGCTAGGTTGCCGGGCGGCAGCAACGCCGGGCCGCGTGGTCGTCACGGTGTGTGCCACCCCGGTGCCCAGCCCTGCACGCATCGAGGAGAATTGAGATGGCGCAACCAGGCTCGCTGTCCGACGAGGACGTCGAGCACCTTCGTGACGAGCTCGTCCGGGGCCGCGAGCCCACCGTGTGGTTCACCGCCGACGCGGTCGGGGTCGAGGCGGGCCGATCGGCCAGGGTGGTCGGGCTCAGCGATCCGGTCGAGGGCGACTTCATCCAGGTCCGACCGGCCGGCTCGCACGATGAGCTGTCCTTCTCGCCGAGCGAGCTGACGCTCGAACGGCCCGGACGCAAGCGTTCGCCAGCAGAGGTACCAGCGGTATCCCGTCCCTCCATGGAGCAGAGAATGTCGGAGATCGAGAACACCACCACCGAGACGCCCGAGGAGGTCGCCGCGGGCGACACCGCCGCCGTGGAGGAGGCGCCGGTCAAGAAGCCCCGCCCGGCGGCGAGCACCGCCAAGAAGACCCGCGTCGCCGACGTGGTCATCACCATCAGCGGCAGCATCGACGGGGATTGGACCGTGGACGTGGTCGCGGCCAAGAAGAAGGCCCTGCGGGCGCTGCCGGTGACGCCGGCCGTGGTCGGGCAGGCCGCCAAGGCGCTGCACCCCGAGGTCGCCGAGTCCATCGAGTCGATCCTCGACCAGGCCCGCGAGCAGCAGACCGCCAAGGTCGAGCAGCTGCGCGCCGAGCTGGAGGCGGCCCAGAAGGCGCTCGAGGAGCTGGCCGGCTGATTCGTCGGCCATAGCACAGGGTGGGGATTCCTTTCGGGGAGTCCCCACTCTTTTTTGGTCACGTATCGCTATCCGTGAATCGATCGCGCCGGGCGTTCGAGTGAGCCGGGGGTCGCTCGCGTAGCGGTGTTCCCGGGCCCGCGCACGGAAATACCGTCATCCATGCTGGTCCGTTCGATTACGGGGAGGTCCTCATGGACGACAAGACGCCTGAGCTGGGTGGCTGCAGCTGCTGCGGAAGCTGCACGGGCCCCGGCTGCGGATGCTGCTCCAGCTGTAGCTGACCTCTGGCTGGAGCTGACCCGAGGTCGTCGCTCACGGCGGGCAGGCGGTGCCGTCCGTCGGGATCTGGGCGTCGACCAGGAAGTGCTGCGCAGCGGCGGTGGCGCACGGGGACTGACCGAGGGCTCCGTGCCCGCCGCCCTCCCAGCTGACCAGCACGCCCGAGGCGAGCTGGTGCGCGGTGCGCTGCGTGCCGTCCTCCGGCGTGACCGGGTCGTCGGCCGTGCTCAGCACGAGGATCGGCGGCGCGTTGTGCCCGCTCGGGGTCGGCAGCTGTTGCGCCGGCACCGGCCATGAGGTGCACAGCAGCAGCTGCTGCGCGAACAGGCCGCCGAACAGCGGGGCCTTCTTCGACCAGTCCGACACCATGCCGCTGATCTGCTCCGGGGGCAGCCGCATCTGCACGTCGTTGCATCCGGTGATGAGCTGCGTGTCCAGCAACGGCGGGTCGTTGCCCACCACCGAGGACAGCGGCTGCACGAACGCGGCCAGCGCGTCGAAGTTGTTGCTCAGGGCCGCGGTGATCGCGTCGGCCAGCGCCGGCCACGCGGACCGGTCGGCCAACCCCATCAGCACCGCGTGCAGGGCCTCGCCGGCCGACAGCGGGCTGGTCCTGGGGTGTTGCCGCAGCTTGGCCAGCAGCGAGAGCAGCGCCTGCTTGGGGTCCGCGCCGAGCGAGCAGCCGCGGGTCCGGCACGACGCGGCGAACGCGTCGAACGTCGCCTCCGCGCCCATCGCCGCCGCCTGCGCCGCGGTCGGCGGGTCCAGGATCGGGTCGGGCGAGCCGTCCAGCACCAGCCGGCCGGTGTGGCTGCCGTACCGGTCGGCGTACAGGGTCAGCACCCGCGACCCCTCGCCGTGCCCGATGGCGTTGAGCCGCTCCACGCCCAGCGCGCCGCGCAGCTGGTCGAGGTCCTCGGCGGTGCGCCAGCTGTCCATCGCCTGTAGCCGGTCGTCCAGCTCCAGCACGCATTCCTGGCTGGCCCGCTTGGCCGCGGCCAGCAGGTCGTCGAGCTGGGTGTCGTTCGGGTCGTAGCCGACGATCTCGGCCCGCGCCGAGCTCGGCACGCACTGGGCCGGGTCGGACGCGCCGGTGCCCCGGCGGTCCATGCCGACCAGCGAGAACTTCTGGAGCAACTCGGCCGGCAGCTTCGCGGCCAGCTGCGCCGCGTACAGCGTGCCCGGCACGCCGGTGGCGTCGTTGACCACGACCAGCGGGATCGGACCGGTGCCGGCCTTGAGCAGAGCGATCGACACGTCGCCAACGCCGGGCTGGCCGGGGGAGTCCAGCGGGGTGGTGATCCGCCCGCACTGGAACGACAGCGAGGTGGCGGTCTCCGGCATCCGCTGCTTGGTCGACGAGGTGCAGTCCGACCAGGAGATCGACGAGCTCTGCGGGGTGTCCAGCGGCGGCAGCTGCCCGGCCGCGGCGGGGGCGTGGCCGCTGGTGGGCTGGGACCCGTCGTTGACCGCGATCACCGGGCGCACCGACGGGCCGACCGCGCAGGCGCTGACCGTCAGCAACACGACGGGGACCAGCACGCCGAGCGACCGGCCAGACTTGTGATGGCGCGGCAACAGCGGCTCCTCGCTCTCATGTCGGTCGGGCCCAGCCTCGCACGGGCCGGGTGAGGCTCCGGTGAGCGGGACTGTCGGTCCCCCCGCCTATTTTGTAGGCATGGTCATGGTCTATGTGGACGGAACCCCTGGTCGGCTGCCCGGCCGGCGGGGGTTGGGGGAGATCGCCGGCCGGCTGCTGGGTTCGGTGCCGCCCACCGGCCTGCTGCTCGGCGGCATCATCAGCGTCCAGTTCGGCGCGGCCCTGGCCAAAGGCCTGTTCCCGGTGGTCGGGGCGGCCGGCGCGGCCGGGGTGCGGCTGGCGTTCGCCGCCGTGGTGCTGCTGGTCGTGTGGCGGCCGAGCCTGCGGCTGAGCCGGCGGCAGTGGCTGGTCGTGCTCGGCTACGGCGCGGTCCTGGGCCTGATGAACCTCTCCTTCTACGAGGCGTTGCAGCGGTTACCCCTGGGCATCGCGGTGACCATCGAGTTCCTGGGGCCGCTGGCCATCGCCCTGGCCGGCTCCCGACGCTGGCTGGACGTGCTGTGGGCGCTGCTGGCCGCCGCCGGCGTGGCCCTGCTCGCCGACCTCGGCGGCGACGCCTCGCTGGTCGGCATCCTGTTCGCGCTGGGCGCGGCGGTCTGCTGGGCCAGCTACATCCTGCTCGGGGCCAAGCTGGGCGAGCACACCGCCGGCGGCTCGGGGCTGGCCGTCGGCATGGCCGTGGGCGCGCTGGTCATCGCCCCGTTCGGCGTGGCCGAGGCCGGCCCGGCCCTGGCCGATCCGGCCATTCTGCTCATCGGCCTGGGCGTGGCGCTGCTGTCCTCGGTGATCCCGTACTCGCTGGAGCTGGAGGCGCTGCGCAAGATCCCGCCGCGACTGTTCGGCGTGCTGATGAGCGTGGAGCCGGCCGTGGCCGCGCTGGCCGGCGTCCTTGTCCTCGGCGAGAGCCTGCACCCGGCCCAGTGGCTGGCGATCATGTGCGTGGTCACCGCCTCGGCCGGCGCCACCTACCTGGCCCGCAAGCGCTAGTCGGGCACTCCCGGGACCAGGACCGTGAACGTGGTCGAGCCCGGTGCGCTGGCCACGGTCAGCGAGCCGTCGTGGGCGCTGACGATCGCCGCCGCGATGGACAGGCCGAGCCCGGTGCCGGTGCCCTGCCGAGCGTCACGGTGACGGGGGCCGGCCCGGGTGAAGCGTTCGAACACGGTGTCCTGGATCTCGCGGGGGATCCCCGGGCCGTCGTCGCTGACGGTCAGTGCGCACACGGCGTCGGCGCGCGGTTCGAGACGCACCGTCACGGTGGTGCCCGGCGGGGTGTGCAGGTGGGCGTTGGCCAGCAGGTTGTTCACCACCTGCGCCAGTCGGGACCCGTCCCCGACCACGGTCACCGGCGACTCGGGCAGGTCCAGCACCCAGGTGTGCTCCGGGCCGGCCACCCGGGCGTCGTCGGTGCAGTCCAGCACCAGGCGGGTCAGGTCGACCGGCTCGTGGTCGAGCGGCCGGCCGGCGTCGAGGCGGGCCAGTAGCAGCAGGTCGTCGACGATGGCGGTCATCCGCGTCGACTCGGCGGCCACCCGCCGCAGCGCCCGCTCCACCTTCTCCGGCACTGGATCGGGGTGGCGCAGCGCCAGTTCGGCGTGGCCGCGGATGGAGGCGACCGGGGTGCGCAGCTCATGGCTGGCGTCGGCGGCGAAGGTCCGCAGCCGCTGTTCGCTGGCGTGCCGCTTGGCCAGGGCGTCCTGGACGTGGCCGAGCATGCTGGTGAGGGCGGCGGCCACCTGGCCGGCCTCGCTGCGCGGATCGCCCGCGCCGACCGGTCCCGGCAGCACGACCTCGCCGGTGTCCAGCCTGAGCGCGGTCACGTCCACCGCGGTCGACGTGACCTGGCGCAGTGGCCGCAGTGACCGCCGCACCCACGCCGCGCCGGCGGCGCCGGTGACCACCAGCGCCGCGCCGAAGACGATGAACGCGACCATGGTCACCTCGCCGACCGTGGCGTTCATCGGCTCCAGCGGCTGGCCGGCGACCAGGATGTCGTCCTGGTGGCCGGCGCAGGCGTAGACCCGGTAGTCGCCCAGGGCCGACAGACTGATCGTGTGGGCGTGGCCGTCGACGGTGAGACCGGCGAGCGCGGCGCGGTCGGCGGCGTCCAGGGCGACCCCGACGCTGCCCTGAACCCGGACGACGGCGGCGCTGGTGACCGCACCGCCCACCAGGTCCGCGCCGAAGGTGTCGATGCCCTGCCCACGGGTGTCGGCGGTGTGCTGCCCATCCGTGGCCGACCGTTGCAGGGAGTCGGGAAAACGGCAGCCGGACTCGGCCAGCTGCTGGTCGAGCTGCCCGGTCAGGAAGCCGCGCAGGGCAAGCACCGCCGTCAGCCCCACCGCGGCGCAGCTGAGCGCCAGCAGCACGACCAGGCCACAGGTGAGCTTGGCCCGCAGGGTTCTCGGCCGCAGCCGGGCCAGGCGGGACATGGCTACGCCGGCTTGAGCACGTAGCCCGCGCCCCGCACGGTGTGGATCATCGGCGGCCGGCCCGCGTCCACTTTCCGGCGCAGGTAGGAGATGTAGAGCTCGACGACGTGGGCGCGGCCGCCGTAGTCGTAGGACCAGACCCGGTCCAGGATCACGGCCTTGCTCAACACCTTGCGCGGGTTCTGCATCAGCAGCCGCAGCAGGTCGTACTCCGTGGGCGACAGCTCGATGACCTCACCGCCCCGGGTGACCTCGTGGGCGTCGTCATCCAGCGCCAGGTCCCCGACGGTGAGCAGGCTCGCGCTCGCGCGCCGGCTTTCCACCCCCGCGCGGCGCAGCAGCCCGTGCAGGCGCGCCGTGACCTCCTCCAGGCTGAACGGTTTGGTCACGTAGTCGTCGGCCCCGGCCCGAATTCCGGCGATCCGATCCTCGACGGCGTCCCGTGCCGTCAGGAACAGCACGCACACCAACGGCAGTTCGGCCCGGATCTCGCGCAGCGCGGTCAACCCGTCGGAATCCGGCAGCGTCACATCCAGGATCACCGCGTCCGGCCGGAACGCCCGGGCCGCGCGGATGGCGCTCGAACAGTCCGCCGCCGAGCGCACGTCGAATCCCTCGTAGGCGAAGACGCCGCAGAGCACCTCGGTGAGGTCCGGCTCGTCGTCGACCACGAGCAGCCGGACGGCGCCGCCGTCGGATCGGACCAACGGCGCGGCGGTGTCGGGAAGCTGAGGCTGTGCGGGCATCGATTCCCATGGATACCAGGGGTTTGCCGGTAGGTCCCCGAACGCACAGCAAACGCACAGAGCCGCCGGTGACCAGGCGGTTCCCGGTTTCGCCGCGGTCGGACTCAGAGCGAACTGAGAAGTTCCGCTGCGACAGTGGCGGCGACCAGCCCCCTCCCGGAAAGGCTCAGGACGCGCCCATGACAGCTGTCCAAGACCCGGTCGCCACCAGTCCGCCGACGCCGCGCCGAACGGCTCCCCGACCCGATGTCGCCACGGTCACGCTGGCCCTGTTGTGGGCGGGCGCAGTGGCCGTGCTCGCCCTGTGGTGGTTCCAGGCGCAGGGCGAGTCCGGCCTGAACGGCTGGCTCAACGGCGCCGCCACGATCGCCGGCATGCTCGCCGGCTATCTCTGCGCGGTGCTCGTCGCCCTGATGGCCCGGGTGCCGCTGCTGGAGAACCACGTCGGCAGCGACCGCGTCGCCCGCTGGCACGCGATGGTCGGCCGCTACACGGTGTTCCTCGTCATCGCCCACGTCGTGCTGTTCATCTGGGCCGATTCGGGCGGCGGCCGCGGCGGCGGCACCCTGTGGGACGACATCGTCGGCATGGTCACCCGGTCCCCGGACATGGTCTACGCCACCATCGGCACCGTGGCCATGCTCGTCGTCGGGTTCGTGTCGGTGCGCGCGCTGCGGCGGCGGATCCGTTACGAGACCTGGTACTACCTGCACCTGACCACGTACGCGGCGATATACCTGGCTTTCCTGCACCAGGTGTCGATGGGGCACACCGTGGGCGGCACCATCGGGGCCCGCACCGCCTGGTACTCGCTGTACCTGGGCGCGACGGTGCTGGTCCTGTGGTACCGCGTGTGGATTCCGGTGCGCACCAACCTGCGGCACCGCCTGCGGGTCGAGGCCGTCACCGTCGAAGCACCCGGTGTCTGGTCGGTTTTCCTTCGGGGCCAACACCTCGACGAGCTCGCGCCCCGGCCGGGCCAGTTCTTCCGGTGGCGTTTCCTCGCCCCGCACCTGCGCTGGGCGTCCAGCCCGTACTCGCTGTCCGGCGCGCCCGCGCCGAACATGCTCCGCATCACGGTCAAGGACGCCGGCACGCACAGCGCCGCGATCGCCACGCTGCGACCGGGAACCCGGGTGTGGGCCGAGGGCCCGTACGGCGCGATGACCGCGGATCGCCGGCGGCGCAACAAGGTTCTGTTGATCGCCGGCGGGATCGGCGTGACCCCGCTGCGCACGCTGTTCGAGACGCTGCCGGCGTCACCGGGCGACCTGACCCTGCTGTACCGGGCCCGTCGAACCGAGGATCTGGCGCTGTGGCGGGAACTCTCCGCCATCGCCGAGTCCAGGGGCGCGCGCCTGCTGTCCACAGTGGACTTCGAGGACGGCACTCTCGCGCCGCTCACCGCGGACGTGCTGCGGGCCACGGTGCCCGATCTCCAGCAGCACGACGTCTACCTGTGCGGACCGCCCGCGATGGCCGACGCCGCATGGGAAGCGTTGCGGGCGGCCGGTGTGCCGGGTCGGCACATCCATCAAGAGTCGTACACCTGGTAATCGGCTTGTGGAGCAGTGATGAGACTCAATTCGTTCCAGCGCATCGTGTTGACCACCACAGCGACCGTGGCGGTGTTCGCGCTGTTGCTGTTGTTCAAGCCGGCCGGGCCGGAGCGCGGCGGCGGGCCGCCGGACGGCGGATTCCCGGTGGGGGCGACGCAAACCGGCACGAGATGAGGAGCTTGGCCATGCAGACGGAAACCGACGGCAGCGTCCGGACCCGGCCCCGGTTCGCGACGTGGAGCCTGCCGCTGCGGCCCCGTCGCGGGCGGCTGCGGCCGCTGCTGTGCGCGCTGGCCGTGGTCGGCGTCCTGTTCGGCGTCACCGGCGGCGGCTATCTGTTGGCCGCCAACCAGTCCTCCGGCTTCGACCACGGCTCACGCCCGGCCGGCGCCGGTGGGTTCGGCGGCCACGGCCGCTGAACCCACCGGCGGTCAGGAGGTGATGTCCTTGCTCGCGAACCGCCGCGCGGCCAGCACCGCGAACACCGCGCCGTAGGCCAGCGAGGAGAACGAGCCGCGCACCATGTCGCCCCAGTCCACGTCCGAGCTGAGCAGGTCGGACCAGGCCGTCGCGTAGTGGGTGGGCAGGTAGTCGCGCAGGTCGCCGAGGGCGGTGATGGAGTCGAGGATCTGCGACACGATCGACACCAGCACCGCCCCGCCGACCGCGCCCAGCGGGGCGTCGGTGGACACCGACAGCAGCAGCGCCAGCCCGGCGATCCAGACCAGGTAGACGGCCAGGTAGGCCACGGCGATCGCCAGCCGGGCGATCCCGGAGCCGAAGGCCAGGGACTCGCCGGTGGTGCTGATCAGGTCCCCGTCGCCGTACCAGAGCAGGCCGACCACCAGCGCCACCGCCGGCAGCACGATCAGGCCCGACGCCGACAGGATCCCTGACACCACGGCCTTCTGCCGCAGCAGTCGGCCCCGCGGCACCGGCACCGCCAGCAGGTACTTCAGGCTGGACCAGGACGCCTCGCTGGCCACGGTGTCGCCGAAGAACAGGGCGATCACCACCACCAGCAGGAAGCTGGCCGAGGCGAACAGCGCGAAGATCGCGAAGTTCAGGCCGCTGGAGGTGGCCAGGTCCACGAAGGCCGAGGACGCCGACCGGGCGCCGCTCTGGCTGGGGGCCGCCTTGAACGCGATGAGCAGCAGGAACGGCAGCACCGCCAGGAAACCCAGCGCGAACTGGGTGCGCCGCCGCCGCAGCTGGCGGCGCAGCTCCACGCCCAGCCGCAGCGTGCGGCCGGCCCGGTAGCCGGCGACCGAGCCGTCCGCCTTGACCTGGGCGTGCTCGGTCTCGGCCACGGCGACCAGGTCGGCGATCGCCGCCGGATCGGTGTGCACCCCGTGCTCGTCGGCCATGTCAGCTCCCTCCGCTGCTGTCGCCGGTCTCCACCAGCCGCAGGAACACGTCCTCCAGCCGCCGCCGCGGCCCGGCCTGCTCGACCGCGATGCCGGCCTTGACCAACGCGGTCACCGCGGCGGCCCGGTCGGTGGCCCCCAGGTCGGCGTGCACCAGCTGGCCGTCCGAGGTGACCCCGGTGGCGCCGTTGAGCTCGCGCAGCACCCGCGCGGCGTCGGTGACCCGGTCGACCCGGAAGGTCGCCTCGCCCCCGCCGGCCACGATCTCGTGCACGGTGCCGGCCGCGACCAGCCGGCCCTTGTGCATCACCACGACGTGGCTGCACGACTGCTCGACCTCGGACAGCAGGTGGCTGGAGACCACCACGGTCCGCCCGGTCGCCGCGTACCGCCGCAGCACGTCGCGCATCTGGTGGATCTGCGGCGGGTCGAGCCCGTTGGTCGGCTCGTCGAGCACCAGCAGGTCGGGCAGGCCGAGCATGGCCTGGGCGATGGCCAGCCGCTGCCGCATGCCCTGGCTGTAGGTCCGCACCCGGCGGCGCACCGCGTCGCCGAGGCCGGCGATCTCCAGCGCCTGCTCCAGGTGGGCCTCCTCCGGCGGCCGCCCGGTCGCCGCCCAGTACAGCTCCAGGTTGGCCGCGCCGGACAGGTGCGGCAGGAAGCCCGCGCCCTCCACGAACGATCCGATCCGGGACAGCGCCGGCGCGCCGGCCCGCACCTTGTGCCCGAACACCCGGATCTCGCCGGCCGTGGGCCGGACCAGGCCCATCAGCATGCGCAGGGTGGTGGTCTTGCCCGCGCCGTTGGGGCCGAGCAGGCCGAGGACCTGCCCGTGCTCCACCCGGAACGACAGCTCCTTCACGGCGGTCAGCCGGCCCGGGTACGACTTGGTCAGGCCGGTGATCACCAGCGGCACGTCGGCCAGCTCCGGATCGGCGTCGTCGCCGCCGCGACGGCGCAGCGCGGCGACGATCGCCGCCAGCGCCGCCAGGCCCAGGATGATCGCGATGCCGATCACCGGGCCGGCCGGGATGCCGGCGCTGGAGGCGGTGACGCCGTTGACCACCGGCACTTCCAGGCCCATCGGCCCGGCCAGCGCGACCGTCCGCACCGACGGCGCGATCGCGTTCGCGTACGCCTGGTCGGTCGTGGTGACGACCAGCTGCAACCGGTGCCCGGCGGCCACCGGCCGCACGACGCCGGCCAGGCTGACGTTCACGTCCACCGCCGAGCCGTCGGCCGGCAGCTGCACGCGAAGCGGCGCGACCGCCGCCCCGGGCAGCGTCCGCCGGCCGTCCGGGCCGACGTCGTAGAGCTTGGCGAACAGCACGGTGTCACCGCCGGCGCCACCCGCGCCGCCGATGCGCAGCGTGGTGAAGGTGGTGCCGGCGATGGTCAGCGACGAGGCCAGCGGCTCGCTGGTGAACACCGCCGACTGCCCGGGCAGGTCCACGGCCAGGCTGCCGGCCAGGCTCGACGCCGTCGACGAGCCGCCCAGCAGCGCCGTGCCCACCCCCGGCAGGCTGCTGATGGACGCCGGACTGCCGCCCGCCGGCGTCACCACCTGCTGCTGGGGCCCGGACAGGGCCACCTTCTGCCGGGTCGTCGCGTTGTCGTGCAGACCCGGGTAGCCCGGGGCGGCGACCGTGCGCAGCGTGGGCGCGCCTCGGGCCCGAACGGTGCCCTGCACGTCGTAGGAGAAGCCGGTGCCGGGATTGGGGGACTCGCCGCCCATCAGGTAGTACGTGAACCAGTCGGCGACCTCGGAGCGCACGGCGTCGCCCGGCGGGCCGCCGTCGTGGCCGCCCGGGTACCAGGACACCTTCACCGGCACGTTGTTCTTGGCCAGCTGCCGGGCCGTGGCGTCGGCCTGGTCCAGCCCGAACAGGGTGTCCTGCTCGCCCTGCACCAGCAGGGTCGGGGCGCTGATGTCGCCGGCCACGCTGACCGGCGAGTTGCGGCGCAGCAGGTCCACGGTGGCCTGGTCGGCCCGCCCGGTGGTGGCGACGCGCGTGTAGGCGTCGCAGACCTCCGGCGTGAACCGCCCGCACGCGTTGGCCGGCCCCAGCCGGGGGCCGCTCAGCGCCGAGCCGAACAGGTTGCCGGCCCAGACCTTCTTGAACACGCCGTCCGCGCCGGCGACGCCCGCGGCCGGCGTCGCGGCGCCGATCGGGACCGTGCTGGCGGCGTTGGGCAGCAGGGCGGCCGACAGGTCGTTGTAGGTGATCAGCGACGCGACCGCGTCGATCTTCTTGGACTTGTCCAGGCCGGCGGCCATCAGGGCCAGCGCGCCGCCGTAGGAGCCGCCGGTGATGCCGACCCTGGGGTCGTCGGCCTTGTCCTGCTGGACCTCGGGCTGCCGGGACAGCCACGACACCAGCTGGTCGGCGTCCTCGACCTCGTAGTCGGGCGAGTTCAGGGCGATCTGGCCGGTGCTGCGGCCGAAGCCGCGGGCCGAGTAGGCCAGCACCGCGAAGCCGCGGCGGGCCAGGTCGGTCGCGTCGTCGACCAGGTCGGCCTTGGTCTGGCCGAAGCCGGGGGACACGATCACCGCCGGCGCGGGCGTGGCCTCCGGCAGGTAGAAGGTGGCGTCCAGCTGGATCGGCTGGGTGGCGCCGTCCGGGCCGTCGACCACGTCGATCAGCACGTCCCGGGACGTGACGGTCGGGGTCGGGGCCGGCCGGTTGACCCACACGACGCCGGCGACGACGAGCAGCAGCAGGGCCACCAGCCCGACCGCGGGCCATTTGCGGCTGGTCAAGAGTCTCCTCGGGCGTCCAGCACCTCGCTGACGTGCTCCACCATCGGCGGGTCGTCGAAGTACTCGCTCACCGCGTCGCGCCAGTTCACGAGATGCTCGGAGTAGTAGAACTGCTGGGTGTGGGCCTCGAGCGAGTCCCACTCGGTGATCACCAGGTACCGGCAGGGATCCTCGACGCTGCGGGTCAGCTTGGCCGACCGGCAGCCCGGGCTGGCCAGGATGTGCGCGATCGCGCCGCGCGAGGCGGCGACGAAGGCCGCGCCGCAGCCCGCCCGAACGTGGATCTCCGCGATCGTGAGGATCACGGGGTGAATCGTTGCATGCCGATGGCGGATCGTGGTCACGGGTTGTGTCGAACCCCGGCGAGTCCCGCTCAGCGGCACACCGAACGTACGAAACGGATTCACACATTTGCCCTGACGCTGGGCGGGACGGCCGGGGCTGGTGGCGGGCTGTGATGTTGGGCCCCCGGCTGGCCTCGGCGGGTGGTCATCAGGGACAATGAGTGACGTTGGAGGGGAGTATTCCCTCGCGGCGGCGTCGTCAGCACGGTGTTCAACGACGAGCACCCGGTTCCGCCGGTCAGCACCGTTCGCGGTGGTGACGGAAGAGACCTCCGGTCGGTGGCGCACGCCCGGAGACCGGAGGTTGATCATGATCGTCCCACTGTGGTTGTGGATCGCGACGCTCGGCGGACTCGCCGCTCTGCTCGCCCTTGACCTGTTCATCGTCGACAGCCACCCGCACGCGGTGAAGGTCGGCGAGGCGGCCCGCTGGGTCGTGTTCTACGTGCTGTGCGCGCTGGCCTTCGCGGCCGGGCTGTGGTGGTTCGCCGGCTCGGCCCCGGCCGGCGAGTTCATCGCCGGCTATCTCACCGAGTACTCGCTGTCGGTGGACAACCTCTTCGTCTTCGTCATCATCATGACCACCTTCGCCGTGCCCAAGATCCACCAGCACCGGGTGCTGCTGATCGGCGTGGTGCTGGCGCTGATCATGCGGGGCGTCTTCATCGGCGTCGGCGCGGTGGTGATCAGCCAGTTCAGCGCGGTCTTCTACCTGTTCGGCGCGTTCCTGATCTACACGGCCGTGCAGATGGCGCGCTCGCAGGGCCAGTCCCACGAGGACGAGGAGTTCAAGGAGAACCTGATGATCAGGATCTCCCGCAGGATCCTGCCGGTGACCGAGAGCTACGACGGCGCCAAGTCCTTCGTGCGCAGGGGCGGCCGCCGCATGGTCACCCCGATGCTGATCGTGATGATCGCCATCGGCACCACCGACCTGCTGTTCGCCCTGGACTCCATCCCGGCCATCTTCGGGCTCACCAAGGAGCCCTACCTGGTGTTCGCGGCCAACGCCTTCGCGCTGATGGGCCTGCGCCAGCTGTACTTCCTCATCGGCGGCCTGCTGGACCGGCTGGTGTACCTGCCGATCGGCCTGTCGGTGCTGCTGGGCTTCATCGGCCTGAAGCTGATCCTGGAGGCCCTGCACGACAACGAGCTGCCGTTCATCAACGGCGGCGAGGGCCTGCCGGTGTGGGAGATCAGCACCGGCACCTCGCTGGCGGTGATCGGCGGCGTGTTGGCCGTCACCACCGTGGCCAGCCTGATCAAGACACACGTCAGCAAGCGGTCCGAGATCGCCGGCAAGCCCAACACCGAGTCGGCGTAAGGGCCGGTCTACGCGGGTGACGGGGCCCGGAGGGTAGGTTCGCCGGGTGCGCCCTGAAGACGTCGCGCTGCTGCGCGTGCCCGGCTCCGTCACCCTGCGCGGCGATCTGCTGCTGACCGACGTGGCCCGCCCCGACCTGGAGACCGACAGCTATCGGGGCGGCATCGTCCGCGTGCCCACTGACGGCGAGCCGGTGTCGTGGACCCAGGGCGACCACGACACCTCGCCGCGCATCTCGCCGGACGGCCGCTGGGTCGTGTTCCTGCGGGACCGCCAGCTACACCTGATCCCCGCCGACGGCGGGGAGGCCCGCAAGCTGACCGACCTGCCCGGCGGGGCCAGCGGCCCGGTGTGGTCCCCGGACTCCCGTCGCATCGCCTTCGTGGCCCGCGTGCCCGAGCCCGGTCGCTACGCCGCCGGCGCCGGCCCGGAGACCGAGGCCCCGCGCCGCATCACCGACCTGCGCTACCGGGTCGACGACATCGGCTTCCTGCGCGACCGGTTCCAGCAGCTGTTCGTGGTCGACGTCGACGGCGGCGAGGCCCGCCAGCTGACCGACGACGAGGTCGACCACGAAGGGCCGACGTGGAGTCCCGACGGCCGGCACGTGCTGGTCATCGCCGCGCGGCAGGACGCCGGCGAGATGGTGCTGCACGAGGACGTCTACGCGGTGCCGGCCGACGGGGGCCCCGCGGTCGTCGCCGTCCGCGGCGAGGGCTCCATCTCGGTCATCGCCACCTACCGTGACCAGGTCTTTCTCATCGGAACCGAGTTCGACGGCCTGGGCGCGGGGCCGATCCCGAGCGGCGTGTGGGTCGCGCCGTGGGATCTGTCCGGAACTGCTCGGCCCCGGCGTCTGACCGACCCGGGCACCGTCGACTGCGAGCATTCCGGCGGCAGCCTCGTGGTCACCGAGGACGGCATCCTGGCGCTGGTCCGCAACCGCGGCGCGGTGGAGCTGCGCCGCATCCCGCTCGACGCCGACCGGGCCCCGCTGGCCGACCTGGCGCTGGTCGCCGGGGAGAAGGGCCAGGTCAGCGCGTTCGCCGAGGACGCGGGCCGGATCGCCGCGGTCGTCGCCACCCCGGACAGCGCCGGCGAGGTTGTGCTGGTCGGCGCCGACGTCAGGACCGACTTCGGCGCGGACCTGCGGGCGGCCGGCATCCGGCCGCTGCGGGAGATCCACGGCACCTCGCCCGACGGCTACCCGGTGCACGGCTGGCTCGCGCTGCCCGAGGGCGAGGGCCCGCACCCGGTGATCCTCAGCGTGCACGGCGGCCCGTTCATGTACTACGGCTGGGGCCTGTTCGACGAGGCCCAGGTCTACGCCTCCGCCGGCTACGCCGTGGTGCTGCCCAACCCGCGCGGCTCCGCCGGCTACGGCTACGACCACGGCACGGCGCTGCTGGGCAACCTGGGCCGGGTCGACGCCGATGACGTGCTCGCGCTCCTGGACGCCGCCCTCGAGCAGCCGGAATGCGACGCCGAGCGGGTCGGCGTGATGGGCGGCTCCTACGGCGGCTTCATGACCACCTGGCTGGCCGCCCACCACGGCCACCGGTTCCGGGCGGCCTGGAGCGAACGCGCCGTCAACGCCTGGGACTCGTTCGCCGGCTCCTCCGACATCGGCTGGTGGTTCGCCGACGTGTACGCCGGCTCCGACCCGGACACCCAGCGGGCCGTGAGTCCGCTCACCTACGCCGACAAGATCGGCATCCCGTTCGCGGTGGTGCACTCGGAGCAGGACTGGCGCTGCCCGCTGGAGCAGGCCCAGCGCCTGTTCGTGGCCCTCAAGCGCAACGGCACCCCCACCGAGCTGCTGCTTTTCCCCGGCGAGGGGCACGAGCTGACCCGCTCGGGCCGGCCGCGGCACCGGAGGCAGCGGTTCGACGCCGTGCTGGACTGGTGGGACCGGCATCTCGGGGAATCCATTGGCCCCGAGCACCGGTGATTTGGCAGGCTCCCGTCATGACATGGACGGTGCGACGGGCCGATTCCGGTGACGCCTCCGAGCTGGCCAGGATCAACCAGGAATCCTGGCGACACGCCGCTCGCGGCACGGTGCCGGACGTGTTGCTCGACCGGATGCTGCCGGAGAGCCACCTCAACGGCTGGCGACGATGGGTGCGGCTACCCGACCCCGACGGGGTTTTTGTCGCCGAGGACGTGAACGGGAACATCGGTTCCTACTGTGTCGTCGGGGAAGCCCGCGACGACGAGGACGCGCACGCCGACCTACGCACGGGTGAGCTGGTGTCGGTGCACGCCGACCCCGGCTGCCAGGGCACCGGCGCGGGGCGCAGCGTGCACGACGCGGCCATGGGGCACCTGGCCGACCAGGGCTTCCGCTACGTGGTGCTCTGGGTGCTCGAGGAGGACTGGGCGGCCCGCTCCTTCTACGCCCATATGGGCTGGCGCCACGACGGCGCCTCGAAGGAGCACGTGGTCGGCGAGCACCGGTTGGGGCTGGTCCGCTACGGGAGGTTTCTTCCAGGAAGCCGACGCAACCGCCCTCCGTCAGGCTGGCGACGTCCCGCCTACGGATGAGGCTCACCCCAGCATGATGTAGTTCAGCTCATCGCAGATCCGGCTCAGCGGCAGGTCGAGGCCCGGATGCTCCAGCGGCAGCAGCACGTCCGGGGCATCCGGCAGGGCGTTGCCGCCGGGCGGGTCCCACAGGCAGATGGCCGGGTCCCCGGCGTCCATGGACGAGCGGTACCAGAGGCCGTCGAGCTCGGGATAGGCGGCGCGGATGGTCCGCGCCCAGGCCTGGGTCAGCTCCTTGGGGCCGCTGCTGATCTCCTGCGACGCCCCGGCCCGGGTGGGCCACAGGCCGGCCAGGTCCAGCAGGCGCAGGGTCCGTCTCGGCCGGAAGACGACCAGGTGCGGCCGCCGGGTCCGGCGGTCGACCGTGGACGTTGCCTGGTAGACCTCGGCGACGCTGGTCCGCACCGACAGGCCGAAGTAGAGCACGCCGTGCGCCGGGTCATCGGCCGGCGGACCGGCCGGGTGCGGGTCGAAGCGGGCGTGCGGCAGCGGGCCGGTGTAGCGGAAGGAGTTCCAGCGCTGCGGGTGGCTGCCGCCGGCGGTGAAGATGCGGACAAGCCGGGTCGCGCGGTGCACGGCCACCACATCCTCGGCGCGACGCAGGAGCGCCTGGAGCACCGCGGGTGCCGGCGGCGTGGGAAGCCGAGCCATTCAGATACGTCGATTCGGTAGGGGACGGTGGACAGCCCGCTCTCAGGCCGCCGGAACACCGGTCGGGCGCAGGGGGCATCGAGGCCCGTGCCGGGCCGCGCGGCCGGCCCCCCGGCGGCCGCGGCGCCCGGTGTCAGGGCCCATGGCGATCAGATCGGGGTGCCCAGCATCGAGGCCTGGGCCGCCACCCGCTTCGGGTCGCCGCCGGCCAGCAGCCACTCCCGGGGCGTGCCGGGGCCGTCGCCGACCGGCAGGTCCTCCTGCGGCGTGGTCATGAAGCCGGCCAGCACCAGCGGCGGCTGGTCCTCGGGCATGGCCGCCAGCACGGCCTCCAGTCCGGGCAGCACGCCGGCGTCGGTGAACTGCCAGGCTGGCAGCCGCCAGCTGCCGCGGTCCTTCCAGCCGGCCAGCCGGCCGGCGGCCAGCCGGTGCCGGATGCGGCTGGTGTCGACGTCGAGCACGGCGGCGGCCTCGCCGACGGTGAGCGCGCTGTCGAACAGCACGGTGCGGGCGGCCAGCTCGCGGGCCCGCGGCTCGAAGTCGTCCTCGCGCAGGCCGCCCAGGTCCAGGCCGACGTCGGTGAGCGCCTCGCGCTGGTCGGGCGTGAAGTAGGCGGCCGGCTCGGGGTGCGGCGGGGCGAGCCGCCTGGCCACGTCCTCGACCAGGGTGAGGAACTCGTCGGCGGTGACCCGCAGGCCCGCCTTGGCCAGCACAGACTCGAGCGCCATGGTCATAAGCACAGGGTAGCCTGCGCGTGCGCATTCGTGCGAGGCTGTCACCCGAATCACCCTCGAATTCGACCGACTGCACCCACATCGACACTCTACGTAGGCGAAACGGGGCGCGTGCCCTTGGGGGATGGGGTCACGAGGCACCGGTTACGCTGGCTCTTCGTGACTGGCCGATTCGTGAGGGAACCGGTGGACGCCGAGCCGAACACCACGCCCGGGCGCCGCCCTCGCGCCGAATTGATCCTGTGGGCGCTCGTCTCGCTGGTCCTGCTGGCGGCGATCGCGTTCAGCACGGTCTACATCGGGACGTACAACCAGCACCACTTCACCGACCTGTACGTCTATCTCGGCGGCGGCGACGCCTTCCGGCACGGCCAGGACCTCTACCAGACCGAGATGCAGACGCCGTTCGCCGGCTTCCTGCTCAAGTTCACCTATCCGCCGCTGGCCGCGATGCTGTTCGCCGGCCTGGCCGTGCTGCCGCTGGCCGTGTCGATCGCCATCTTCACCACGGCCACCCTGGCGGTGCTGTTCCTGTGCCTGCGCGCGGTGCTGGTGCGGGTCGCGCCGGCCCGGCTGCTGGCCCGCTTCCCGGTCCCGGTGCTGGCCCTGGCGATCACGCTGGGCGCGGCCTGGCTGGAGCCGGTGCGCGAGACGATCTCCTTCGGCCAGGTCAACATCCTGCTGCTGGGCCTGATCGTGGCCGACTGCCTGGTGGCCAAGCCCTGGTGGCCGCGCGGCCTGCTGATCGGGCTGGCCGCCGCCATCAAGCTCACCCCGGCCGCCTTCGTGCTGTACTTCGTGGCCAAGAAGCAGTGGCGGCCGGCGCTGACCACGGTCGGCGGCTTCCTCGGCTTCGGGCTGATCGGCTTCGCGCTGGCCCCCAGCGACTCGGCCAGCTACTGGTTCAAGGACTTCTTCGACACCAACCGGGTCGGCAACCTCGGCTTCAGCTACAACCAGTCGCTGCGGGGCGTGGTGGCCCGGGTCGGCCTGCCGGCCAACCTGGAGGGCCCGCTCTGGATGGTGCTGTGCCTGGGCGTGCTGGTGCTGACCTGGCTGGTGGTGCGCCGCACCCGGCTGGCCGGCCAGGACCTGCCGGCCATGCTCACAGTCGGGATCTTCTCGCTGTTGGTGTCCCCGGTGTCGTGGGCGCACCACTGGGTGTGGGCGGCGCTGGCCCTGGTCTGGGGCGCGGCCATGGCCTGGCAGGCGCGGTCCTGGCTGCTGGGCCTGCTTACCGCGTTCGGGCTCTACCTGTTCTGGTGGGCGCCGTACCACCAGGCCCCAGAGCTGCGCGATCCCGGGCAGTACTGGGGCCTGTGGAACAGCGTGTTCGGCAACGCCTACGTGTGGACGGCGATCATCGTGCTCGTCGTTTTGACGGTCTGGTCGCGCCGCCTGCCGGCCCGCTCAGGCGGCGCCCTCGACGACGTTGTTGCGGAGTCCGCGTAGCCGGAAGGCCATCAGGATCAGCGAGACGCCCCAGATCAGGGCGAACACGCCGATCGTGGTGACCAGGGCCAGCGCGCCCGCGCCCGGGTTGAGCAGCAGCACCACGCCGAGGATCAGCGTCAGCGCGCCGGTCACGACCAGGAACCACGCGTGCGGCATGGCCGGGCGCAGCGCGAAGCCGGCGATCACCTGGACCACGCCGGCCACGATGGCCCACACGGCGATGATCACCAGCAGCACCACCGCGGTCTCGCCCGGCAGCATGATCGCCACCAGGCCGGCCAGCACGCCGACCACGCCGATCAGCACGTTCGACCAGCGGTGCCCGCGCACCGCCGCGCCGAGCGCGATCGAGCTGATTCCGTCGACAAGCGCGTAGAAGCCCCACAGGAAGATCAGGGCGAGCAGGGTCATGCCCGGCCAGGCCAGGGTGACGATGCCGAAGATCACGGCGAGGGCGCCACGCAGCGCCACCAGCCACCAGTTCCGCGTCAGCAGTTCGACCACGCGCACATGGTCGCGGTCGCCGACCCGGCCCGCAACGCGAGAGTGCGACCGGCGGTGCGGAAGTGACAGTTCGTCGCCCCTCCGGTCGGCTTGACCCGTTCGGCGGTGTGCCGGGGCCGGACAGCTCACTCCCGATGGGTGGAGCCGCCTCAGAATTCGCTTTGAAAGCCGTGAGAACTCGATTGATATGACGAGTCGGTTTGTGCGCGCCGCGTTTGCGGACGGGGTGGCCGTCACGGCGGAATCGCCTGGTAGGAGCCTGTTCGGTGAATCATGAACGGTGTTCGCCGGCCGGTCGCGCGCTAGTGAAATTCACATAGCAGACCACTCTCGGGTTAACGGTCAAGGGTGTGGGCGGTGGTCGGCCTTGGCGAGAATTGTCGCAACCGTCCGTCCCCTCGTGCCCGGGAGCGACCTCATGCGTTATTTTGAGCAAGGAAAAGAGTATGTTATTTCTTTGTATCGGATCGTGCTCGGCCTGCTCTTCGTCTCGCACGGCCTCGGCACGATCTTCGGGCTGTTCGGCGGCAAGCAGTCCGCGGTCGGCGCCTGGCCCGGCTGGTGGGCCGCCGCCATCCAGCTGGTGGCTGGCGCGCTGGTGCTGATCGGCCTGTTCACCCGGGTGGCCGCGCTGCTGTGCTCCGGCTCGATGGCCTACGCCTACTTCACCGTGCACATGCCGAAGTCGTTCTTCCCGATCCTCAACGGCGGCGAGGCCTCGGTGCAGTTCTGCTGGGCGTTCCTGCTGCTGGCCTTCCTCGGCCCGGGCGTCTGGTCGATTGATCGGATGATCCGTCGGGGCACCGCTATCCGGATCAGCGCCCCGGTCCCGCAGACGGCGGAGGCGTGACCGACTGACCCGGGAATGCCGGTCGAAACTGATGTCGCCCTTTCCGGGGAGCCGCCTTTCCCGGAAAGGGCGGCGTCCGGGCTCACAACGGGTCGGCCGGCTGGAGGATCAATGCCGGGGTTCCGTCGACCACGGTCAGGCCGACTTCGATCGAGGGCGAATCCCGGAAGCCGAAGCTGCCCCCGGCCAGGCCCGGCCCGATGGTGGTCGAGGCGCCACCGCCCTCGGGAATGGTGAGGGAGTAGGTGAGACTGTCCGCGCTGATGGCCGTCACGGTCATGGACGGATAGTGGAAGGTCTTGTTGTCCAACGGAATCGTGGTCGGCGCGGTCAGCAGCAGGGTGCAGTCGCCGTCGAAGCAGTCGGTCACGCGGGAGGTCGGCGGGGCGACCGGACGGTGGCTCCTGATCCTCGGGGCACTGGTGGTGGTCGGTGTGCTGCTGGTCGTGGTCGAGGTGGTGGTCGGCGCGGTCGACGGCGGCTGGGCGGCCGGGGTCGTGGTCCCACAGCCGGCCAGGGCCAGCGCGAGGGCGGCGAGAACGGCGGCGTGTCGAGGCATACGGCAGTGTCGACCGCCTACCGGGGGACCGGTCCCGTGCTTTCCCGGTGCACCAACAGCGGAACGTGGTCCTCCACATCGGCCCCTTCGGCCCCGTCGAGCACGGCCAGCAGCGAACGGGCGGCGGCGGCCCCGAAGGCGAAGGTGTCCCGGGTGAGCGCGGTCAGCGGCGGATGCAGCAGCTGGCACAGCGGCGAGTCGTCCCAGGCGACGACCGACAGCGAGGCCGGCACCGACACGCCCAGCTCGGTGGCGACGGCGACGCCGGCCACCGCCATCACGTCGTTGTCGTAGACGATCGCGGTCGGCGGCCGGGCCGAGCCGAGCAGCTTCCGGGTGGCGGCCGCGCCCTGCTCGCCGGAGTAGTCGGTCATGATGATCGGGATCTCGTCGAGGCCGTGCCCGCGGACGGCGGCGCGGAAGGCCTCGGTGCGGCGCTCGGTGTGCAGCAGGTCCGGCAGCCCGGCGACGCGGGCGATGCGCCGGTGCCCCAGCCCGGCCAGGTGGTCGACGATCCGGGTCATCGCCCGGGCGTCGTCGGCCCACACGCTGGGCAGCCCGCCGTGGTGGCCCGGGCCGCCTATCACCATCGCCGGCAGGCCCAGCTCCTCCAGCAGCGCCACGCGGGCGTCGTCGACCCGCAGGTCGATCAGGAACACCGCGTCCACTCGGCGTTCCGACCACCACTGCCGGTAGACGCCGATCTCGGCCGCCTGGTCCTCGACCACCTGGAGCAGCAGGGCGATCCGCCGGGGCGAGAGCTCGGCCTGTAGGCCGGAGATGAGCTGGAAGAAGAACGGCTCCACGCCCAGGGTGCGGGCCGGCCGGGCCAGCACCAGGCCGATCGCGTCCGACCGGGCCGCCGACAGCGCCCGGGCCGCGTTGTTGGGATGCCAGTCCAGCTCCCGGGCCACCTCCAGGATCCGTGCGCGGGTCGCGTCGGACACGCCGGGCAGGCCGTTGAGCGCCATCGACACCGCGCCCTTGGACACGCCCGCCCGCCGGGCGATGTCCATGATCGTCGGTCGTTTCACAACTGCTCCAAACGGCCTCGTGGGCAGCAGCTAAACCGGTTCAGCCTCATCGCTAAACCGGTTTACCTCGAAGGTAGGATCCGTGCGCGGCGATGACATGTCAAGGCCTCTACCAGGACAAATTCGATGGTTGACAACAGGGGAGCGCCTTTGGCAAATTCGTGCGCGTCCCTGGCGCTGCGCACACGTATTGGACGGTTGTCATGCCGACGAATCCCCTGTCGAGGCGCGGTTTCCTGCTCGGTGTCGCGGCCACGACCGCGCTGGGCGTGACCGGCTGCGGCCTCGGCGGCTCGTCGGACAGCGGCGGCGACACCACCGGTCCGGTGACCGGGGACGTCACCGGCGAGATCAGATTCCAGACCTGGGCGCTCAAGCCCAAGTACACCGACTACATCAACGGCATGATCACCGCGTTCCAGCAGCAGCACGCCGGGGTCAAGATCACCTGGATCGACCAGCCGGCCGACGGCTACCTCCAGAAGGTCACCGCCGACGCCGCCGCCGGCAACCTGCCCGACGTGGTCAACGTGCCGCCGGACCTGTCCTATCCGCTGGCCAAGAAGAAGCTGCTGCTCAACATCGACACCGCCGTGCCGGACGCCAAGAAGGACTACGTGGACGGCGGCTGGGCCGCCTACGAGCTGCCCGGCCAGCCCGGCAGCTACGGCTTCCCGTGGTACCTCAACACCGGCCCCACCTTCTACAACAAGGCGCTGTTCCGCCAGGTCGGGCTGGACCCGGAGAAGCCGCCGACGACCTACGCCGAGCTGGAGGCCGACGCGCTGGTGATGGCCCAGCGCAGCAACAAGCAGATCGCCATGCTCGGGCTGACCCCGGTGATCGCCGACTTCGGCCTGTACGGCGTCAAGGTGATGGACGACGACGGCTCCAAGTTCACCTTCAACGAGGCCAAGGGCGTCGAGTTCGTCGAGATGTACAAGCGGCTCTACGACGCCGGCGCGCTCATTCCCGAGGCGCTGTCGGCCACCTACACCGGCGCCGGCACCAAGTTCATGAACCAGCAGATCGCCTGGGCCCCCGGCTCGGCGTACGACCTCCAGAACTTCAAGACCAACGCGCCCAGCCTGTACGCCAACGTCGGCATCACCAAGACCATCACCAGCACCGGCAAGGCCAACCTCTACGTGCAGGGCCTGTCCGTGCCCGCGGCCAGCAAGAACAAGCCGACCGCGCTGGCCTTCGCCCGGTTCGTGACCAACGCCCAGAACCAGATGGCCTTCGCCAAGCTGACCGCGATCTTCCCCAGCACCAAGGGCTCGATGCAGGACCCGTACTTCTCGCAGGACGGCGGCACCGACGAGGGCCGGGTCCGCGTCGCCGCCGCCAAGCAGCTCGACACCGCCGTGAACTACACCCCGGTGCAGTGGAGCGAGCAGATGACCACGCTGCTCCAGCAGAAGATGTCCGACGCCATGCAGGGCAAGAGCACCCCGAAGCAGGCCCTGGACGACACCGTGGCCCAGTGCGACAAGCTACTGGCGGGCTAGCGGTGAAGACCGCCGCCGAAGTGCGCCAAGCTGACGTGTCACCACCGGTTCGCCGCAGCGGATCGAGGATCGTTCAGCAGCGGTGGTTCACGCCGTGGCTGTTCCTGTTGCCGGGCCTGGCGGTGGTGATCGGCTTCAACCTGTTTCCCTTCCTGAACACCGTGGTCCTGGCCTTCACCAACGCCAAGGTGTTGGGCGGCGGGCATTTCACCGGCGCGGAGAACTTCACGCGCATGGTGCAGGACCCGGCGTTCTGGACGGCGGTGGGCAACAGCGCCCTCTACATCGTGGGCGTGGTGCCGCCGCTGGTGATCCTGCCGCTGTTGCTAGCGCTGCTGGTAGAACGCAAGCTGCCGGGCATCACCTTCTTCCGCACGGCCTTCTTCACGCCGGTGATCGCCTCGATCGTGGTGGTCGGCCTGATCTGGACGTGGATGCTGGACAGCCGGGGCCTGGTCAACGACGTGCTGACCGGGCTGGGCGTGCTCAAGACCCCGATCCCGTTCCTCACCGACCAGTGGCTGCTGCTGGTCAGCTCCATGCTGGTGACGGTGTGGAAGGGCCTTGGCTACTACATGGTGATCTATCTGGCGGCGCTGGGAACGGTGTCGAAGGACCTGCACGAGGCGGCCCAGGTGGACGGCGCGGGCTGGTGGCGGCGGCTGTTCGCGGTGACGCTGCCGGCGCTGCGGCCGACGATGGTGCTGGTGGCGGTGCTCTCGGCGGTGTCGGCGTTCCGGGTGTTCTCCGAGGTGTACCTGCTGGCCGGCCCGGCCGGCGGCCCCGGCGGCGCGGACACCACGCTGGTGATGCTGATCCAGCAGGTCGGCACCGGCCTGACCGGCGACCTCGGCTACTCCTCGGCGCTGAGCGTGGTGCTGTTCGTGCTGACGCTGGGCCTGCTGCTGGCGACGAACCGGCTCAATCGCCAGGAGGATCTGTGAAGGCCCGGACGATCGGCCGCTACGCCCTGCTGCTCCTGGTCCTGGCCATCACCATCGGCCCGTTCCTGTGGCAGCTGTCGACCTCGCTCAAGGGCGTCACCGAGGACATCTACTCGACGCCGCCTCAGCTCCTCCCGCTGCACCCGACGCCCGGCAACTACGCCCGGGTGGCCGACGCGGTGCCGATCTGGTCGTTCGCGCTGAACTCGCTGATCGTGGCCCTGGCCAACGTGGTGGCCAACTGCGTGGGCGCGAGCATGGCCGGCTACGCGCTGGCCCGCCTGCGCTTCCGCGGCCGGACCGCGGCCACCACGGTGTTCCTGACCAGCCTGCTCGTCCCGTTCGAGGCGATCATGATCGCCCTGTTCCTGGTGATGCGGTCGCTGCACCTGAACAACACGCTGGCCGCGGTGGTGCTGCCCGGCTCGATCGCCGCGCTGAACGTGCTGTTGATGCGCAACGCCTTCCTGGCCCTGCCGGCGGCGGTCGAGGAGGCCGCGGTCATCGACGGCGCAAACGCTTGGCAGCGCTTCGTCCGGATCGCGGCGCCGTCCGCGCGGGGCACGATCGTGGTGGTGGCGGTCTTCTCGTTCATGTTCAGCTGGGACGACTTCCTGTGGCCGCTGATCGTGCTGAGCGATCCGGCCAAGTACACGCTGACGATCGGCCTGAGCTACCTGCAAGGGACGTTCGTCAACGACCAGCGGCTCATCGCGGCTGGCACGATGATCGCGGTGGCGCCGCTGGTGCTGCTGTTCACGGCGGCGCAGAAGTACTTCTTCCGCGGCGTCGGAGAAGGCGCCGTAAAGGGTTAGAACCATGGGGACACGGAGCGACCGATGCACGATGATCGCAGCCTGCTCGACGAGCGGCTGACCAGGACCGTCCGCCAGCGCATCCGGCCGGAGGTCTACGGCGCGGCCGTGCCGCTGACGCTGGAGGTCTGGCACGCGCCGGGCGAGCCGGTCCCGGTCGCCGAGGCGCTGGCCGCCTCGTACGGCCCGGCCAAGGTCGGCGACGCCTGGGGCGCGCCCTGGGCGACGAGCTGGTTCCGGATGTCCGGCACGGTGCCGGCGGAGTGGGCCGGCCGGCACGTGGAGGCGGTGGTGGACCTCGGGTTCACCCACCCGGGCCCGGGCTTCCAGTGCGAGGGCCTCGCGTACACGCCGGAAGGCAAGCCCATCAAGGGATTGGCCCCGCGCAGCACGCACCTGCCGGTCGGCACGTCGGTGGCCGGCGGCGAGGACGTCCTGTTCTACGTGGAGGCCGCGGCCAACCCGGTGATCCAGGACATCGTGCCGTTCCAGCCGACCGAGCTGGGCCTGAAGGAGACGGCCGGCGCCGACCCGATCTACCACGTGGTCCGGGCCGAGCTGGCGGTGTTCAACCGCGATGTCTGGGATCTGCTGCTGGACATCGAGGTCCTCAACAGCCTCAAGAACGAGCTGCCGGACCGGGAGCCCCGCCGCTGGGACATCCAGCGCTCGCTGGACCGCGCCCTGGACCGGCTGGACTTCCTGGACGTGCCCGGCACCGCGGCGCTGGCCCGGGCCGAGCTGGCCGACGTGCTGTCCCGGCCGGCCAACGCCAGCGCGCACCAGATCACCGCGGCCGGCCACGCCCACATCGACTCGGCCTGGCTGTGGCCGCTGCGCGAGACCGTCCGCAAGTGCGCCCGCACGTTCTCCAACGTGACGGCGCTGATGGAGGAGTACCCGGAGTTCGTCTTCGCCTGCTCGCAGGCCCAGCAGTACGCGTGGATGAAGGAGCGGCACCCGGACGTCTGGCAGCGGGTCAAGGACAAGGTCGCCACCGGCCAGTTCGTGCCGGTCGGCGGCATGTGGGTGGAGTCGGACACCAACATGCCCGGCGGCGAGGCGATGGCCCGCCAGTTCATCCACGGCAAGCGGTTCTTCCTCGACGAGTTCGGCATCGAGACCGAAGAGGTGTGGCTGCCCGACTCCTTCGGCTACAGCGCGGCGCTGCCGCAGCTGGTGAAGCTGTCCGGCTCGCGCTGGTTCCTGACCCAGAAGCTGTCCTGGAACCAGATCAACCGGTTCCCGCACCACAGCTTCTACTGGGAGGGCATCGACGGCTCGCAGGTGTTCACCCACTTCCCGCCGGTCGACACCTACAACTCCGACCTGCTCGGGGCCGATCTGGCCCGGGCCAGCCGGCAGTACTCCGAGCACGGCAAGGCGACCCGGTCGCTGGTGCCGTTCGGCTACGGCGACGGCGGTGGCGGCCCCACCCGGGAGATGCTGGAGACGGCCCGCCGCTCCAAGGACCTGGAGGGCTCGCCGCGGGTGACGATCGAGGCCCCGGCGGCGTTCTTCGCGGCGGCCGAGGCCGAGTACACCGACGCGCCGGTGTGGTCGGGCGAGCTGTACCTGGAGAAGCACCGGGCCACCTACACCACGCAGGCCCGGACCAAGCAGGGCAACCGTCGCAGCGAGCACCTGCTGCGCGAGGCCGAGCTGTGGGCGACGGCGGCGTTGCTCAAGGGTGGCTACGACTACCCGTACGAGCAGCTGGACCGGTTGTGGAAAACCGTGCTGCTGCACCAGTTCCACGACATCCTGCCCGGCAGCTCCATCGCGTGGGTGCACCGGGAGGCCGAGGCCCGCTACGCCGAGGTCGCCGCCGAGCTGGAGTCGATCATCGCCGGCGCACTGTCCACTTTGGTCGGTGAGGGCGAGCAGACCGTCGTCTTCAACGCCGCCCCGCACTCCCGCTCCGGTGTGCCCGGGCTCGGCGCCGGCGCTGTGGATTCCGGCTCCGCGCAGCCGGTGTCGGTCGACGGACTGGTGCTGGACAACGGTTTGCTCCGGGTCGCCGTCGACGAGCGCGGCCTGATCACCTCCATCCGCGACCTCGTCGCCGACCGTGAGGTGCTGGCCCCTGGGACCTTCGGCAACCTGCTCCAGCTGCACGTCGACACGCCCAACCAGTGGGACGCGTGGGACGTGGATCCGTTCTACCGCAACAACGTCCGCGACCTGGTCGAGGCCGACGAGGTCGTCGCCGTCGACGAGGGCAAGGACGTCGGGGCCATCCGGGTCCGCCGCACCTTCGGCAAGTCCACGCTGACCCAGGTGCTGCGGCTGCCGGCCGGCGAGCGGCGGCTGGACGTGACCACCGAGGTCGACTGGCAGGAGGTGGAGAAGTTCCTCAAGGTCGCCTTCCCGGTCGACGTGCACGCCGACCGCTCCACCTCGGAGATCCAGTTCGGCCACCTGCACCGGCCCACCCACGTCAACACCTCGTGGGACGCCGCCAAGTTCGAGATCTGCGCGCACCGCTGGGTGCACGTCGGCGAGCCCGGCTACGGCGTGGCGGTGGTCAACGACTCGACCTACGGGCACGACATCACCCGCAAGGCCCGGCCCGAGGGCGGCACCACCACGACCGTCCGGCTGTCGCTGCTGCGGGCCCCGCGCTACCCGGATCCATTGACCGACCAGGGTTTCCACCGGCTCAACTACTCCCTGGCGCCCGGTGCCGCCATCGGCGACGCCGTCCGCGAAGGCTACCGCGTCAACCTGCCCGAGCGTCGCGTCACCGGCTCCGGCACGGTCGCCCCGGTGTTCACTGTGGACAATCCCGGCGTGGTCGTGGAGGCCGTGAAGGCGGCCGACGACCGGTCCGGCGACATCGTCGTCCGCCTCTACGAGGCGCTCGGCGGCCGGGCCAGGGCCGTTGTCACGCCGTCGTTCCCGGCCACCGGCGTGCGGGAGACCGACCTGCTCGAACGCACCTTGGCCGACCTTTCCCTGGCCGACAACGGAGTCGCGGTCGAGCTCCGCCCCTTCCAGGTGCTGACGCTCCGCTTCACCCGCTGACCAGCGCCAGTAACGGGCCTTCGCTGCGCCGGGCGTTGCGCTTGGAAGGGGGCTTTCCTCCACTCCGAGTGGAGGAAAGCCCCCTTCCAAGCATGGGGGTCAGCCGCGGGTGGGGCTGACCAGGGTTGCCCGGGCGATGGTGTGGCTGCCGATGGTGAAGCCGAGCAGCGCGCCGCTGGTGGCGGGCGTGACGTCGACGTGGGCCACGTCCAGCGCGGTGACCGTGAGGTAGTAGTGGTGCGTCGAGCCGGCGGGCGGGGCGGCGCCGATGTAGCGGGCGATGCCGGCGTCACCGCCGAGCTGGATGGCCCCGGCCGGCAAGGTGGTGCTGTCGGGCGCGCCGGCGTTGAGCGGCAAAGACGTCGCGGTGGCCGGGATGTTGGCGACCACCCAGTGCCAGAAGCCGCTGCCGGTGGGGGCCTCGGGGTCGTACATGGTCACCACGAAGCTCTTGGCCGCGGCCGGGAAACCCCGCCACGACAGCTGCGGCGAGATGTCCTTGCCGCCCGGGGCCCCGAAGATGCCGGACCGCTGGTCGGTCGGCATGCCCTGGCCGTTGCGGACGGTGGCGCTGGTCAGCGTGAAGGACGGCGCCTTGGGCAGATATCGGTACGGATCCGGGTGCAGGCCGAGCAATGCGCCCAGGTCGGCGGACTTCAGCGTGGCGACGGACTGCGCCGAGGCGGTGGCCGAGCTGCCCAGCGCGGCGGTCAGGGCCAGGCCGAGCACGGCGGCGGCCGCGAACCAGCGCGCCTTTTTGACTTTGCTCACGGGATTTTCCTTGTGCGTCAGGGGTTCGGCGCTTCGCGCCGTGGACATGACGCAATCATCGGCCCGGCGGTACCCGATCGCTAGTATGCACAATATTGTGCAGTAGGTACCTATCGGAAACTAGTCCGCGTACAGCTGCTCGATCTCGGCGGCGTAGCGTTCGGAAATGGGGCCGCGGCGTAGTTTCAGGGTGTGGGTGAGCTCGGGGCAGCCGGGTTCCCACCAGGTCGGCAGGATGGCGAAGCGCTTGATCTGCTCGACGCGGGCCAAGCGCTGGTTGCCGGTGTCGATGCCGTCGGCCACTGCGGCGCGCACGGCGTCGGCGCGGGACAGTTCGGCCAGGTCGGCGCCGGCCAGGCCGTTGGCGGTGGCGAATCCCTTGGCCACTTCGGGTTCCAGCAGCACCAGGGCCACGTTGTACGGCCGGGCGTCGCCGATGGCCACCAGCTGGCCGATCAGCGGGCAGCCGGCCCGGATGGTGTTCTCGATGGTGCTGGGGGACATGTTCTTGCCGCTGGAGTTGATGATCAACTCCTTCTTGCGGTCGATGATCCGGACGTAGCCGTCGGGATCCATGGTGGCCACGTCCCCGGTGTGCAGCCAGCCCTCGTCGTCGAGCTCGGCGGCGGTGTGGCTGACCGTGCCCCGGTAGCCCTTCATCACCAGCTCGCCCCGCACCAGCAACTCGTTGTCCGGGCCCAACCGCAGCTCCACGCCGGGAATGGCCGGCCCGCAGGTGCCGAACCGGTTGGCCCGCGGCGGATTCAGCGTGGCCAGGCCGCACACCTCGGACATGCCCCAGCCCTCGGACAGCGGAATGCCCAGGGCGTTGATGAACTCGACGGCGTCGGCGGTGATCGGGGCGGCCCCGCACAGCGCGTAGCGGATCCGGTCGAAGCCGATCATCGTCCGCAGCGGGGCCAGGGTGCGCTCGTCGGCGGCCCGGTAGCGGGCCCGCAGCTGCTCGTCCGGCTCCTCGGCCCGCACGTGCTCCAGCCCGATCCGGACGGCCTTGGTCAGCGCGGCCTTGCGGGCCTGGTCGACCTCGCCGGCGATCATGGCCTCCACCCCGGCGCGGATGTTGTACCAGACCTGCGGCACCGCGCCGAAGATCGTCGGCCGGGTCTCGACCACGGCGGCCAGCACGGCGCGGCGGTTGGCCACGCAGGTGACCTGGAGCCCGGTGACGATCTGCGTGTAGTGCGTGCCCCACCGGTCGGCCACGTGCGCGTGCGGCAGGAAGGAGATGATCCGGTCGTTGTGGTCGGCCGGCAGCACCGACTCGGCCGCGGTGACCGCGGCGAGCATGTTGCGGTGGCTCAACTCCACCCCTTTGGGCGGACCGGTCGTGCCCGAGGTGTAGATCAGCGTCAGCACGTCGTCCGGCTCGACGGCCCGCCAGGTCGCCTCGAAGTCGAACCCCTCCGGCTCCCGGGTCTCCAGCTCGGCCAGGCCGATGGTGCCCTCGGGCGCGGCGTCCACGCACACCACGTGCTCGATCGCCGAGCCCTCGCGGCCGGCCAGCACCGAGGGCAGGAACTGCTCCTCGCACACCACCACCCGGTTGCCGGCATTGCCGACCAGGAACCGGATCTGCTCCGGCGACGAGGTGTTGTACAGCGAAAACGGGGTCGCGCCCAGGTGGAACACCGCGGTGTCGACCAGGTGGAACTCGGGCCGGTTGACCATCATCAGGGCCACCGTGTCGCCCCGCCGCACGCCCAGCGCGGCCAGTCCGGCGGCGATGCGCTGCACCCGTTCGGCGTACTCGCGCCAGGTGACCGTGACCGCGTCGGCCGGGGTCCGCAGCGCCACCAGGTCGGGGTGCTTGGCCGCCGTCGCCTGGAAGGTGGCGCACAGCGTGGTCATCGGTCCTCCTCCCCGGCTCCCGAATCGTGCTGACGCTAACAGCTCGTCCGGACAGTGCCAATCGGCCTCGCTACCCGTTCAGCCGATGTCGGGCCGACCATCCGGTGATACAAAGAGAGGGAAACGTCTCACTGTTCCCGGGAGGCGGTTGTGGACCTGGTCGGGCCGGGCTCGCTGCACTGGCGCTACGCCGGTGACAACCGGGTGCTGATGCTGCTCGTCAGGGTGGGGCTGCTCCAGCTGATGCACCCCGGGCTCGGGGCCGGCGTGCACGAGCACTCGGACTTCTTCGGCGAGCCGTGGGAGCGGATCATCCGCTCGGTGCCGCAGATCCAGGGCGTCACCTTCGACTGGCCGGACGCGGCGGCGACGGCCCGCCGGATCACCGCGTACCACGTGGACATCAAGGGCGTGGACGAGCGGGGCCGGCGCTATCACGCCCTCGACCCGGAGACCTATTTCTGGGCCCACCTGACCATTTTCGACACGATGATCCGCTCCATCGAGCTGTTCGACCACCGGCTGAGCGAGGCCGAGAAGGAGCAGCTGTACGCCGAGACCATGGCCGGCTACCGGCTCTACGGCGTGAGCGACCGCCCCGCCCCGCCGGACTGGGCCGGCTATCGGCGCTACCTGGACCGGATGTGCCGGGAGCGGCTGGAGATGACCCCGGTGGCCAAGGGCCTGCTGGACTTCGTGGACCGGCCGCCGGAGCGCTTCCCGCTGGTGCCGGCCCCGCTCTACCGCCTGGTCAAACGCCCGTTCGGCAGGTTCCTGTGGTGGGTCAACCGCGGCACCCTGCCCCCGGCGGTGCTGGACCGGATCGGCGCGCGCTGGACGGCCCGCGACGAGCGGCTGCTGCGCGTCTTCGCCCGTGCGGTGCACATCTTGTGGCCCTTGGTGCCCTATCGGCTCAGGTACTCGCCGCGCTCGCGGTCGGCGATGGATAGGGTTGCTGGTGCCCGTTGACGACGACCTGATCCTCGACGCCGCCGTCGACGAACTGCGGACCTACGGCCTGCGCCGCACCAGTGTGGACAACGTGGCCCGCCGCGCCGGGCTGTCCCGGGCGACCGTGTACCGGCGGTTCGAGAACAAGAACGTGCTGGTCCAGGCGGCCCTGGTGCGGGAGAGCGCCCGGTTCTTCGGCGAGATCGTGGCCGCCATCGGCCCGCTGCCGACCGTGCAGGAGCGGCTGGTCGAGGGCTTCGTGGTCGGGCTGCGCATGGTCCGGACCGACGCGCTGCTGACCCGGCTGCTGGTCAGCGATCCCGAGGAGCTGGTGCCGTACCTGACGGTGCGCGGGGCCGGCGTGATCGCCGCGGCCAGCGAGTTCCTGGTGGCGCAGTACAAGGAGGTGGCCGGCCGGGCCCCGGGCATGGGCCGGGATCCTCGGGTGCTGGCCGAGATGCTGGTGCGGCTGGCGATCTCGTTCACGCTGACCCCGGGCGGCGCGGTCGCGGTCGAGGACGACGACGAGGTGCGCCGGTTCGCGGTCGCCTACCTGGCCCCGCTCCTGTTGTGATCGCTCTTGTCCTGGCCGGCTCGGCCCGGGACGCTGACATGGATCATCGGGCGAGGGCGAGGGAGCGGGCATGGCCGACGTGTGCGTCATCGGGGCCGGGTCGTCGGGCATCGCGGCGGGCCAGGTGCTGCATGAGCGGGGAATCCCGTTCGACTGCTACGAGACCGGGTCCCAGATCGGCGGGAACTGGCGTTATCTCAACGACAACGGCATGTCCTCGGCCTACCGCACGCTGCACATCAACACCTCGACCCGGCAGATGCGGTACGCCAGCTACCCGATGCCGGTCGATCTGCCGGCCTACCCCAACCACTTCCAGATCGCCCGCTACTTCGACGACTTCGTGGACCACTTCGGCTTCCGCGACCGGATCGCCTTCCGCACCGAGGTGACCGCCGTGGTTCCCCGCGACGACGGTCGGTACGACGTGACGGTGCGCGAACGGGATTGCGGCGCGGAGCGGACCATCACGTACCGCTCGGTGCTGGTGGCCAACGGGCACCACTGGGATCCGCGCTGGCCCGAGCCCGACTTCCCGGGCACGTTCACCGGCGAGCGGGTGCACTCCCACTTCTACAAGACGTTCGATCCCTATGTGGGCAAACGGGTTCTGGTGCTGGGCATCGGCAATTCGGCCTGCGACATCGCGGTCGAGCTGTCCCGGGTGGCCGACCGCACCGTGCTGGCCATGCGCCGCAGCGCCCACGTGCTGCCCAAGTTCCTGTTCGGCGTGCCGACCGATCACCTGACGACCTCGCCGATCGCCCGCGTTCCGCTGTGGATGCAACGGCTTTCGGTGCGAGTGCTGCTCGCGTTGAGTCGGGGCAAGGTGACCAGCTACGGGCTGCCCAAGCCGGACCACAAGGTGCTGTCGGCCCATCCGACCGTGTCCGACGACATCCTGACCCGCATCGGCCACGGCGACATCACGGTGAAACCGAACATCGCTCGCTTCGACGGGTCCTTTGTGGAGTTCGCCGACGGCAGCCGCGAGGAGATCGACGTCGTCGTCTACTGCACCGGCTACCGCATCACCTTCCCGTTCCTGGCCGAGGACATCGTGCCGGCCGTGGACAACGAGGTGGCGCTGTACCAGCGGGTCGTGCCGCCGGCGCATCCCGGGCTGTACTTCCTGGGGCTGATCCAGCCGCTGGGGGCGATCATGCCGCTGGCCGAGGCCCAGGCCCACTGGATCGCCGACCTGATCACCGGCGCGGCCGCGCTGCCGTCCGCGGCCGAGATGGACCGGGAGATCCGCGCCTACCGGGAGCGGACCCGCCGCCGGTACGTCGCGTCCAAGCGTCACACGATCGAGGTCGACTTCCAGGAGTACCTGGCCGACCTGAAACGGCTCCGCCGTATGTTACCGTCGAGTAAGTTGACTGGCGCGGGGAGCTGAGATGGATCAGTTGGTGTCGCTGAGCGTCAAGACCACCGGGCACGTGGCCGAGGTGACGCTGCTGGGACCGGGCAAGGGCAACGCCATGGGGCCGGACTTCTGGCGCGAGCTGCCCCAGGTCTTCGGCGCCCTGGACGCCGACCCGCAGGTCAGGGCCATCGTGCTGACCGGCAGCGGGGCCAACTTCTCCTACGGGCTCGACCTGCCGGCCATGATGCCCAGCTGGGCCGAGCTGCTCGGCTCCGACCCGGCGCTGGCCGAGCCGCGGACCCGGTTCCTGCACGACCTGCGCCGGTTGCAGGACTCCGTCACCGCCGTCGCGGCCTGCCGCAAGCCCGTGATCGCCGCCGTCTCCGGCTGGTGCGTCGGCGGCGGCGTGGACGTCATCTCCGCCGCCGACATCCGGCTGGCCTCGGCCGACGCCAAGTTCAGCGTGCGCGAGGTGAAGGTGGCCATCGTCGCCGACCTGGGCAGCCTCCAGCGGCTGGTCGGCATCATCGGCGAGGGGCACCTGCGGGAGCTGGCCTTCTCCGGCCGGGACATCGACGCCCGCCGGGCCGAGAAGATCAACCTGGTCAACGACGTCTACGCGACGCAGGAGGAGGTGCTGGAGGCCGCCCGCGCGCTGGCCGAGGAGATCGCCGCCAACCCGCCGCTGGTCGTCCAGGGCGTCAAGGACGTCCTCGACACCGCCCGCGCCCCGCAGGTCGCGGCCGGCCTGCGCTACGTCGGCGCCTGGAACTCCGCCTTCCTGCCCTCCAAGGACCTGGCCGAGGCGGCCACCGCCTTCTTCGAACGCCGCCCCCCAACCTTCTCCGGCGAATGACGCCTCTTTGACGCTTGGAAGGGGGCTTTCCTTCACTCCGAGTGGAGGAAAGCCCCCTTCCAAGCGCTCGGTGGGGCGTCAGCCGTTGCGGTCGGGGCCGGCCTTGTCGAGGGCGATGCGGACCAGCACGCGCTTGTCGCGGA
>NZ_JBIUAG010000054.1:0-52097 GCF_044547355.1 Kutzneria sp. NPDC052558 | reverse complement strand
CGGGTGATGCTGAGTAGGTCGGGGTCGCCGACGACGTCTCTGGAGTGGTTGTCGAACCGCCCGGCCCGGTAGTCCTCGGGCGTGAGTCCCACGTTCTGGAACATCGTGCCCCAGGCGCCGTCGAGCACGACGATCCGCTGGTCCAGCAAAGACTTCAGCGCTTCTGCGCCCACCAGACACCTCCCGATCCCGGGAGGCGCCCTTGTTGCGTTGCGTGGTGCAAGCCGAGCGTGGCGGGCTCGAGCCCGTTGCAGCGCCTCTCGACCTGTCCTACAGGTTACCGGAGTCGACTGGTCCGCGACAGGAGGTCACGGTGTCACCAGTCGGACATGACACCGTCGACCCCGCGATCAGCTGGCATAACGCGCCGGCCCGGGCCGAAAATTCGTCCTCCCAAAGAGTGAGAAGCCGGAAACATGCCCCTTTCCCGATGTTGTGTGTGCCGAAAACTACGTCCACGCAGTTCAAGCCGCATGTCGATACTCATGGATGACCCCGCCGAGACGGTCCTGCCGGCGTACGGCGAGGTGTTCGATCCTGTCGGGTTCCAGCGGCTGAGGCCGGGCTCGCAGGGGTGCTGCGGCGGCGAGCGATCGGTGGGTTCGGTGCAGGTTGTAGTGCCGTTCGTACTCGCGCAGCGCGTGCCGGAGGTGTGCCTCGTTCCAGATCAGGGTGCGGTCCAGCAGCTCGGCGCGCAGCGTCTTCACCCAGCGTTCCGTGATCGCGTTCATCCGGGGCATTTGCACACCGGTCAGCACCGTGGTCACCCCGGCACTGCTGGGGATCTCGTCGATCAGTGCAGAGTATTTGGCGTCGCGGTCACGGATGAGGTACCTGACCCGCGCGAGGCTGCCGGCGTCCTCGAGGTCCATGAGCAGGTTGCGGACGGCCTGCGTCACCCAGGCATGTGTGGGATGCGCGGTGGTGCCGAGAACGTGGACGCGCCTACCGGCGTGGTGGATGGCGGCCAGGATGTACTGGCGCTGCCCGGTGAGAGTGATGGTTTCGATGAAGTCCATCGCCAGGATCGTCTCGGCCTGCGAGCGCAGGAAGGCAGCCCACGTGACGGTTGCCCGTTGCGGGGCGGGGGCGATGCCAGCGGTCTTGAGGATCTCCCACACTGTGGACGGGGCGGTCGTGATGCCGAGGAGGGTGAGTTCTCCGTGGATGCGCCGATAGCCCCACGAGGAGTTCTCGGCAGCCAGGCGCAGGACAAGGCGGCGGATCGACGCGATGGTGCGCGGACGCCCAGGTTTACGGCGCCCGCTCGCCCGAGCATGGCGACGCTTCACCATGTCACGATGCCATCGCAGGACCGTGTCCGGACTGACCAGGAGCCGGAGTCGGCGCAGAGTTGTGCGGGCCAGTGGCGTGAGGAGTGCGGCGAGGAGCGCTCTGTCCTCGGGCCAGAGTTGTGGGCGTTGGTCGCCGAGTTGTCGTTGTAAGACGGTGAGTTGGTGGCGTAGGGCGAGGATCTCGACGTCCTTCTCGCGGTCGGTCATCGGAAGTAGCCGCAGCGCGGCGAAGGCGTGGGTGACGGCGAGGTAGACGAGGCGGACCAGCACGGGTCGCGATCATGCCGGACCACGGCCAGCGACGCACCGACGTCCGTGACCTTTACGGATGTACTTTTCGGCACGCACAAGCTCACCCTGAATCCTTTTGTAGCCCGAACTGTGGTTGTCCGTGGCCATCCGTTCGGTCAGCCCGGCAATCGCCTCGTCGACGGGTGGACGGTCGACCTGGTGTGGATAGGTCCACTTCGCGGCTATCAGGCGCCGGTGCCAGCGCAGGATCGTGCCCGGGGTGACCAACCGGTGTGGCCGCGGCCCCTTGGGTAGCAGGCGGACCAACGCGGCGAACACAGCCCGGTCGGCCCAGTCCAGGCGAGGTTTCGGGTTGCTTCTGCGCAGCACGGTGATCTCGTGGCGTGGCACCAGCAACTCGACGTCCTTGGACGCTGACGAGCGGCTGAGCAACACCAGCAGGCCGACCAGTCGGAGGAAGATCAGGTAGAGCAGACGCAGCGCCATGGCTGGCGATCATGCCGCGTCCGTTGACCGTGCCTGTCGCCGCAGGTTAGATGCGTGGGCCGACTTCTGGAACCCCACAGGCCACACCCGAACAAACCCACGCCGTCCTCGCAGCCTGGGCCGCCGCCGGAAC
The DNA here is from genome assembly GCF_044547355.1 of Kutzneria sp. NPDC052558. Lineage (NCBI taxonomy): Bacteria > Bacillati > Actinomycetota > Actinomycetes > Pseudonocardiales > Pseudonocardiaceae > Kutzneria > Kutzneria sp. NPDC052558. The sequence continues at coordinate 49,931 of NZ_JBIUAG010000054.1, read as the reverse complement.
ATGACCAACCAGAACAGCGAAACACGAGCGATCAGCACTCGTCATTCTCGGCCTCGAAGCCGCCACCGGCATGCCCGACAGGCCGCCGTCCGACTCGACCGCGCCGGGGCACACTCGCCCCGGCGCGTCCGACAGGGAGCGGCCGGCGCCTCACACCCAGCCGCGCTTGGCGGCGCGGACGCCCGCGTCGAACCGGCTGCGCGCCTTGAGATGGGCCATCAGATCCGACGCCATTCGCCGCACGGTGCGCAGTGACACGCCCAGCTTGCGGCTGGCCAGCTCGTCGGTGTCGCCGTTCGCGAGCAGCCGCAGCAGCTCCTGCTCCTGGGCGGACAGTCCGCGGCTGTCCCGGACCGGCGCGTCGCCCCAATCGGTGCCGACGCTCCACACCTGCTCGAACAGGGCGACCATGGCCGTGACGGCGCTGATGCTGCGGACCTCGATCGCGCCCCGTCGGGAGTCGTCGGGATTCAGCGGCAGCAGCACCGTCTCGCGGTCGACCACGACCATCTGGAGCGGCAGCGAGGCCACCGTGCGAGCCTGGCCGCCCAGCGAGGTCAGCCACCGCACGTACCGCACGGTGTTGGCGTCGTTGCGGAAACTGTCCTGGTAGAGGGTGCGTATGACAACCCCTCGGTTCAGCGCGCGGGTATTGAGAGGCTTGCTCGCTTCCAGCGTGTCCGGCTCCTGTGCGCCGCCCGGCGCGAAGGACAGGCACTCGTGCTGCGCGTGCTCGGCCAGGTCTTCGAGGCGGCGCCGGACGTTGTCGAGGCCCTCGATGCGTTCGATCACTTCTGCGAAGGCCGCCTGATCGGTGCTGTACTGCGCGGCCAGCGTCGCCACCGCCGTGCGGGTCGCCTCGATCTGACGGGTCCTCCTCTTCAGCTCGGCCTCGCTGCGCGACAGCAGCGAGCCCAGCGCGAGTCGCGGATCGACCGGGCTGACCAGGTTCGGGTTGTCGGCGCGACGTCGCACCAGATAGAGGTCCGCCAACTCGTCGAGGGCGGCGCGCACCTTGAGCTCGGGCCAGCCCAGCTGCGCGGCGAGTTCGGCGACTCCCCAGTCCGGGTGTTCGAGAACCGTTCGATAGATGGTTTCCGCGGTCGGTGCCAGGCCAAGCGCTTCCAGCAAGATGCGTCCCCCCCGGGAGTGACACACGCGGCACTCCGCGAAGTCCGGGCACCGCATCGTCGCAGACTGTGACGAGTCTATACGCAGAGCCAGTGGCCGGCACGGTTCGGCCGGTCGATTGTGATGCAGATCACTATTCGCCGTGAATCGGTGGCGCGTTGTGGTCTGGCAGCAAGGTGCAACGGTGACCTTTTGGCAGGTGGCGGGCGTGTCCGGATTGCGGTCGCGCGGCACTATCGCGCCAGGCCGCTAGCTGTCAGGCAAAAGTGCTGACACGCCGCCGCCGGGTGGGCAAGGTGATGGGTGTCAACGTTAGGAATTGTCAAGGGGGACTTGTGAACGGCATCCTTTCCAGCTGTGCGCACGTGGCGGTCGGCTGTACTCGAATGGGATTTCTGGTGGACGATGACAACGGTTTCGGATGGGATTAGACCTGGCTGTTCGGCGCCGCGCAGTGGCATCGGTTTGTAGAGCGTCTTGCGTGCCGTCTTGGTCTCGCTGGTTCCGGGGCGCGCTGCGGGCGATGCGCCGAGCGGTGCCGTCATAGCCGATGTTTTCTGGGCGTTGGTCGATGCCGATGGCGGACTTGAGCATATTCGGGTGTCGATGTCCGATTCCCAGGCCGACCTGATCCTGTTTCTCGCGGTCGTCGATCCCGGTCGGGTCGAGGACGTGGCGCTCGGGTTGGTTCGGCGGGTGCTGGCCGTCGCGCCGGCGCTCAGGGGATGGTCGGTCGACAAGTGCGGCCAGGTCGATGTCGGGTTCTGGCTGGAACCCTGATGCCGTCGGCCTGGACCCGGTGGTTTCTTCTCGCTATCGACGATCGGAGCTCGAGTGATCTCCCATGTGCGGAGTGTGGGTCTCGGTGTCGCGAATCTGGCCGACGCCCGCGAATTCTACGAGAAACACTGGCAGCTGGAGGTGGTCGACGCCGATGACGACCGGCTCTACCTGGGCGCGGCCTGCCCGGAGAGCCACGTGCTGCGGCTGCGGGCGACCGACCAGCCCCGGGTCGACCTGATCTCGCTGGCCGCGGACACCCAGGCCGACGTGGACGGGGTGGCCGAGCGGGTCGCCCGGCATCCGCTGGCCCGCATGGTCGCGCAACCGGCGACCCGGCAGGATCTCGGCGGCGGCTACGGCCTACGGTTCCTCGACTGCGACGGACGCACGGTCGAGGTCGCCACCGAGGTGGTCGGCCGGGCGTTCGAACCGGTGCGCGCGGCCGACAGCCGGCCGAAGACGATCAGCCACGTCGTGTTCAACACGCCCGACCTCACGGCGACCAGGACCTTCTACGAGTCGGTGCTGGGGTTCAAGGTGTCGGACTGGGTGGAGGACTTCTTCTGTTTCATGCGTACCGGCAAGGCGCACCACATCCTGGCCTTCACCCGGTCCGCGCACGCCTCGCTCAACCACGTCGCCTTCGAGGTGCACGGTCTCGACGAGTTCATGCGGGCCACCGGCGGAATGATGCGCCGCGGTTTCCAGCCGGTGTGGGGCCCGGGGCGGCACGGGGTCGGGAACAACACCTTCTCCTATTTCCAGGACCCGTCGAGCGGGTTCGTCATGGAGTACACGACCGAGCTCCAGCTCATCGACGACGAGCACGGCTGGGTGCCGAAGGTGTATCCGGCCAATGACATCGACCGCTGGGGCACGGCCAACGAACTCGACGACGCGGTGCGCAGCCTGATGCGCGGCCGGCCCGACCCCGGCCTGTGGGCGCCGCCGCCGGTGTGACCGGACCGGGCGCGATTGTCGTGGCTGATCCTCGGTCGGGGTCGTGAACCCGTGGACCACTGGTGACGAGAGGACGCGGTGCAGGGGATGGATTCTCGGATGTCGTTCCGCACCGCGGACGTCGCCGATGAAAACGGTGAAATATTGTCCGTGTGCGACACGCAGTTTCATCAGTTCGGCGGTTGTGCGGCCTTCTCGGGTCGGGTACGCACCGTCTCCTGTTTCGAGGACGTCGGTCTCGTGTGGGACGTCCTGCGCACATCGGGTGTGGGAAGCGTGCTCGTCGTCGATGGCGGCGGATCGCTGCATTCGACACTGCTGGGTGACATGATGGCCGGATCAGCGGTTGACAACGACTGGTGCGGACTGGTCGTCAACGGCGCGGTTCGCGACGTCGCTCAATTGCGTCTGTTGCCGATCGGGATCAAGGCGCTCGGCAGCAATCCGCGGCGCAGCGGTCGGACGGGAGCCGGGGCGGTCGATGTCCCGGTCAGTTTCGGCAGCGCGGTCTTCGCGCCGGGCGACACGGTCTTCGCCGACGAGGACGGGGTTGTCGTGCTGCCCCGTGTTCAACTGACAAAGGGTTGCGATTGAACACCTGAATTGGTGTTGGATGTCGCTCGTAGCCGCGCGAACTTCGAAACTTTTTTCGAGGCACATCCGCTGGCGGGTGGGATCAATCATGGGGGTTCAGTGAAGAGTGAGGTTGAGGCGGTCCGGCTCGAAAGCCAACCTGTCGTGAAGATCGCGATCGACTCGGTGCTTCCATCGGACTCGCCGCGACTCGACGGCGAGAACGTCGAGCACGTCAAGGTGCTGGCCGAATCGGCGGAGTCCCTGCCGCCGATCATCGTCCACCGGGCGACCATGCGGGTGATCGACGGGATGCACCGGCTGCGCGCGGCCAGGATGCGCGGCGTGGACCAGATCGACGTGCGGTTCTTCAACGGCTGCGCGGAGGACGCGTTCGTCCTGGCCGTCGAAACCAATGTCGTGCACGGCCTTCCGCTGTCCGCGGCGGACCGCGGCGCCGCGGTCGAACGCATTCTCCAGACGCATCCGCAGTGGTCCGACCGGGCCATCGCGTCGGTGACCGGGCTGTCGGCGAAGACCGTCGGCGTCATCCGGCGGCGGGCGGCCGTCGACGTTCCCCAGTTGCGGGTGCGGGTCGGCCGGGACGGTCGGGTCAGGCCGCTGGACTGCTCCGACGGGCGCCGGCTGGCCAGCGAACTGATGGCCAGCAACCCGAACGCCTCCCTGCGCCAGATCGGCAAGGCCGCCAACATCTCGATCGGCACGGCGCGCGACGTCCGGCAGCGCATGCGTCGCGGCGAGGACCCGGTGCCGCCACGGCAGCGGGGTGGTAGCGAGGGCGGCGACCAGCCGCGGCCGGCCGTTCGGGAGGCCGTGCGCAATCGCGGCGAGATCCTGCACCGCCTGCGCAACGACCCCTCGCTCCGGTTCACCGAGGCCGGCCGGGCCTTGCTGCGTCTGCTCGACGTCTACTCGGTCGACGCCGACAAGTGGCTGCACCTGAGCGACAGCGTGCCGCCGCATTGTGTCGGGGTCATCGCCGAGGTCGCCATCGAGTGCGCGACCGTCTGGCAGGAGTTCGCCGAGCAGCTAAATCTGCGCCGCTGCGACACGGCCTAGGTTACGCTGGCGGCATGTCCACCCCCCGGATTTCCTAGCGCCGGCACAGATCCCCAGGTGATCACTGCCCGCTGGTAAATACGGAGTGTATCGATATGATTACCGTTAGCGATGTCTGTGTGTGGGTCGGCGCGCGTCAGCTGGTCGACGACGTGTCCTTCCGGGTGGCCGCCGGGGACAAGATCGGCCTGGTCGGCCGCAACGGCGCCGGCAAGACCACGTTGAGCGGAATCCTTGCCGGCCAAGGCGTTCCCACCGGCGGGACGGTGACCAGGACCGGCTCGGTCGGCTACCTGCCGCAGGATTCCCGGGCCGGCGACGAGAACTCGACCGCCCGGGACCGCATCCTGTCCGCGCGCGGCCTCGACGAGTGCGTGCGGTCGCTGCGTGCGGCCGAGGTCGGCATGGCCTCGGCCGACGGGCCGACGCGCGATCGGGCCATGCGGGCCTATGTCCGCGCGGAAGCGAACTTCCTGGCCTGCGGCGGTTACGCGGCGGATGCCGAGGCGGGCCGCGTGGCGGCCGGCCTCGGCCTGCCGGAGCGGGTGTTGGAGCAACAGTTGCGGACGCTGTCGGGCGGCCAGCGGCGACGGGTGGAGCTGGCCCGCATCCTGTTCGCCGAGCACGACACGCTGCTGCTCGACGAGCCCACCAACCATCTCGACGCCGACTCCGTCGGCTGGCTGCGAGAGTTCCTCACCTCCTATCAGGGCGGGCTCATCGTGATCAGCCACGACGTCGACCTGCTCGCCAAGACCGTCAACCGGGTGTTCCACCTCGACGCCAACCGGCAGCGCCTCGACGTGCACAACGTCGACTGGGACACCTATCTCGCCCAGCGGGCCACCGACGAACGCCGCCGTCGGCGCGAGCGGTCCAACGCCGAACGCAAGGCGAGTTCGCTGCTGACGCAGGCGGACAAGATGCGGGCCAACGTGAAGACGGCTGTGGCGGCGAAGAACATGGCCCGCCGGGCCAACCGGATGCTCGCCGACCTGGAGCCGCAGCGCCGGGCCGACCGGGTGGCCCGGATCCGCCTGCCCGAGCCGGCCGCCTGCGGCCGGATTCCGCTCGCGGCCGTCGGCCTGTCGAAGTCCTACGGCTCCCTCGAGGTCTTCACGGCGGTGGATCTGGCCGTGGAGCGGGGAAGTCGGGTCGTCGTGCTCGGCCTCAACGGCGCGGGCAAGACCACGCTGCTGCGCGTGCTGGCCGGACGCGAGCGGCCGGACGCCGGCCGGGTGGTGGCCGGGCACGGGCTCCGCCTCGGCTACTACGCGCAGGAGCACGAGACGTTGGACATGGCGGGAACCGTTCGGCGCAACATCGCCGCCGCGGCCCCGCACCTGTCCGACGGCGAGTGCCGGACGGTGCTGGGCTCGTTCCTGTTCTCCGCGGACGACGCCGACAAGCCGGCCGCCGTCCTGTCCGGTGGCGAGAAGACCAGGCTCGCGCTTGCCTGCCTGGTTTGCTCCAGCGCCAACGTGTTGCTGCTCGACGAGCCGACCAACAACCTCGATCCGGCCTCCCGCGCGGAAATCCTCGGCGCGATTCGCGACTACCGGGGCGCGATCGTGCTCGTGACCCACGACGAGGCCGCCGTGGACGCGCTGGCGCCGGAGCGGGTGCTGGTGCTGCCGGACGGCGTCGAGGACCTGTGGCAGGAGGACTACGCCGATCTCGTCCGGCTGGCGTGACCGACGAAGCTGGTCGCTTTTCCTTGCTGGCGGTAGGTTGCAGGACAACGACCTCCGGAGGCAGGTGGCGATGTCAGACACACGCACTTCCAGGCGGATCGTCTTCTCGGGAGCCTCGGCGCGGACCGGCCCGCTCAGTTGGGGGCAGGCCAAGATGTTCCGGGACATCGACGACTTCTACGGCGGGCGGGCGCTGAGCTGTCTACCGCTCACGTTGCCGGTTCCGGAAGGGATCCCTTTGGCGGCAGTGGTTTCGGCGCTGGCGGGACTGGTGTCCGCGCACGAGTCGCTGCGCACCCGCTATCCGGAGGCCGGCCGGCAGGTGGTGGACGGGTCGGGCGAGTTGGTGGTCGAGGTCATCGACTCGACCGACCCGGAGGCCGCGAGCGCGCGGATTGTCGCCGAGTTCAGCGGCGAGCCGTTCGACCTCGCGGCCGGCCCGCCGCTGCGCTGCGCGGTGATCCTCAACGGCGGCAGGCCGGTCGGCATCGCTTGTGTGTTCACGCATGTCGCCGTGGACGGCATCGCCGTGGGGGTGCTCGGAGACGATCTGACGGACCTGATGCTGGCCCGGCCGAAGCCGGCGGTGACCACGTGGCAGCCGCTCGACCTCGCCGAGCACGAGCGCTCGCCGGCCGGTGTCCGGCAGTGCGCCAAGGCGGTGTCCTATTTGGACGATGCCTATCGGCGGGCGCCGTTCGCGACGCTCGCCGAGGTCGGTCCGCACGAGGATGTCCCGTACCTGCGGGGCTGGTTGCGGTCGACCGAACTCGCGCAGGTGCTGGCGTGGATCAGCGAGCGGACCGGGCGTAGCCGCTCGGCGGTGCTGCTGGCCGCGTACCTGGCGCTGCTCGGCCTGCGCGCGTGCGGTCCGGTCTGCGCCGTCAGCTCCATCGCGGCCAACCGCATGCGCGCGGAGACCGACCGCTACGTCGGGCAGATGGCCCAGGATGCCGTCGTCGTGGTGGACACGGCGACCGAGACCTTCGACGAGCTGGTTCGGCGGGTATGGACGGCGTCGCTGACGGCGTACGCGAACAGCCCGGTCGATCCGCACGCCCAGGACGCGGTGCTGGCCCGGGTCGCCGCCGAGCGCGGCTTCGGATTCAGCCGGGACTGCGTGTACAACGACCAGGTCATCCCGACGTCGCGGTCGGAAGTCCGGCTCGCGGTCGGGTCCGCGGTGAACCGGCTGCGGATCGTGGCGGACGAGTTCATTCCCGTGCGGGCCTACTTCTCCGTGCACCGGCTGGACGAGATCGCCGAGATCTCCCTCTGGGCGGACACGAGGTTCCTGCCGCGACGGGATCTCCGCGCGTTTCTCGACGGGCTGCGGCGGCTGCTGGCGGCCGAGGCGGAGGGCGGGGTCCGCACCGCGGACCTCGGCGCCGTCTGCGGACTGGACCGGGCGTGCTGAGCAGTCAACTTTTCCGGTGTGCAAGGGAGACTCGATGCGACAGCGCAGTGTGCTGGTGACCGGTGGGCAGGGATATCTGGGCTCGGTCGTCGGCGCCGCGTTAACCGGCGGCGGCAGCAGGGTGACTGTGGTCGACAACGGCCGGTTCTCCGATGTCCGAACCGAACAGTCCGGTGTGGACTATCTGTCGGCCGATGTGCGTGACGTCTCGGACTGGCAGCGGGTGCTGTCCGGTGTGGACGCGGTGGTGCACCTGGCCGCGGTGGTCGGCGATCCGGCCTGCTCGGTGGACGAGAATCTGGCCTGGGAGACCAACTATCTCGGCACGATCAGGGTGGCCGAGGCGTGCCGGCGGGCCGGCGTGGGCCGGCTGGTGTTCGCCTCGACGTGCAGCACCTACGGGGTGGCCGATGAGGAGGAGGTGGACATCTGGTCGCCGTTGAACCCACAGTCGGTTTATGCCCGCAGCAAGGTGCTCGCCGAGCACTACCTGCTCTCTCCGCATCAGGACGGGCCACGGCCGTGCATCCTGCGGTTCGCCACCCTGCACGGGCTTTCCCCGCGCATGAGGTTCGACCTCGCGGTGAACGTGATGACCGCCGACGCGGTGCGCGACGGTCTGGTCACAGTGCACGGCGGGACGCAGTGGCGGCCGTTCCTGCACGTGCGCGACGCGGCCACGGCGATCACCCGCGCCCTGGCCACCCTCGCGACCGGCATCTACAACTGCGGTAGCGACGCCGAGAACCTGCGGATGTCGGAGGTCGCCCGCGTCATTGCCCAGCAGGTGCCGGGAACGAGGGTCGAACACCATCCACAGCAGACGGACCCGCGTAGCTACCGGGTGAGCTTCGGCCGGATCGGCGCCGAACTGTCCTTCCGCCCCAAGCGAACAGTGGCCGACAGCGTGCGGGAGATTCGCGATGCGATGGCGGCCGGGGAGTTCACCGACCACCGTGCGCCGAGGTACAGCAACTACCTGACGGCGGTCACGGCCGCCGCGCAGTGAACGGGGGAGAATCATCATGTCCGACCGACCGGCGGTGCTCGGCGGCGAGCCCGCGTTCGACACCCTGTTGCCCGTCGCCCGGCCAGTTCTGCCCACCGTGGCCGAGCTGTCGGACGCCATGGACGCGACCCTGAGCTCGGGCCTGATCACCAATGCCGGACAGGTCCGGGCCTTCGAAGCGGAGATCGCCGACTACCTCGGCGTGGCGCACGTCGTGGCGGTGAACAGCTGCACCAGCGCGCTGATGCTGCTGCTGCGCTGCCTCGGCCTGAGCGGGCCGGTGGTGGTGCCCAGCTTCACGTTCATGGCCAGCGGTCACGCGGTGCTGTGGAGCGGTGCCTCGGTGACCTTCGCCGACTGCGGTCCCCGCACGTGGACCATCGACCCCGACTCGGCGGCGGCCGCGGGCGGCGGCGCGGTGCTGGCGACCCACACCTTCGGCTCGCCCTGTGACGTGCGGCGGTTGGAGGATCTCGGCGTCCCGGTCGTGCTGGACGCCGCGCACGGCTTCGGCGGTCGCTACCCGGACGGGTCGATGATCGGCACGAAGGGGATCGCCGAGGCGTTCAGCCTCAGCCCCACCAAGCCGCTGTCCACCGGCGAGGGCGGCCTGGTCACCACCAACGACGAGGCGCTGGCCGCCGAGCTCAGGATCGCCAGGGAGTACGGCAATCCGGGCAGCTACAACAGTGTGCTGGTCGGCCTGAACGGCCGGATGACCGAGACCGCGGCCATCCTCGGCCGCGCCGGGCTGGCCGGGTTCCCGCACTGGATCGAGCGTCGCGGCCGGCTCGCCCGGCGCTACCTGGCCGCGTTGCGGGAGGTGCCGGGCCTGTCGTTCCAGCAGATCCCGGACGGGGCCGTCAGCTCCTACAAGGACTTCACCATTCACGTCACCGAGGAGTTCGGGTTGACCAGGACCCAGTTGGCCGAGTGCCTGCACCGGGACAACGTGGACACGCGCGGCTACTTCGACCCGCCGCTGCACCGACAGACCGTCTACCGCGACGTGCCCGGCGCCGTGCCGCTTCCGGTCACCGAACGCCTTTCGGCCGGCCTGCTGACCCTGCCGCTGCACTCGCAGATGGAGGTCGACGTGGTCGATCGGGTGTGCGGCGCGATCCGTTCGATCGCCGAGCACGCGACGACCGTTCGCGACCGGCTGGCGGCGTGAGGGCGACGATGAGCGACTACATCAAGGAACTGCGCGGACTGGTCGGGACCAGGCCGCTGATCCTGCCGGGCACGTCGGTCGTGGTCACCGACGCGCGGGGGCGGCTGCTGTTGGTGAAGCGGGCCGACACCGGCGACTGGGGACTGCCGGGAGGCTTCATGGAGCCGGGCGAGTCGTTCGAGCAGGCGGGGCGGCGCGAGGTCATGGAGGAGACCGGGTTGGAGATCGGGCCGATGCGCCTGCTCGACGTGTTCTCCGGCCCCGAGTACTACTACCGCTATCCGCACGGGGACGAGGTGTTCAACGTGACCGCGGCCTATGTCGCGTCGTGTCTGGGCGACGCCGTGCCGACGGCCGATCCGGGAGAGCTGCGCGGTGCGGCCTTCTTCGAGCCGACCGACCTGCCGCGCGAGCTGTTGCCCCCGGAGCGGCCGATCATCGCCTGCTACCTGGCGCGGTTCGGGCCCGATGGCCGTGGCTGAGCCGCGACTGAGCGGTTTCCTCGACGACTGCCTGCACGAGGCGAGCGCGCTCGCCCTCGCCATCCGGGGCCGGAGCGCGGAAACCAAGGCCGGCGACCGGAATCAGGTGGTGACCGACGCCGATCGCCGCATCGGGGCCCTGCTGGTCGGCCGCATCCGGGACGAGTTCCCGGACGCGACCGTCATCGAGGAGGAATCCGGCGTGGTCACCGGGACCGGCGACCAGGTGTGGATCGTCGATCCCGTCGACGGGACCAGCAACTACGTCGCGGGCAGTCCGCTGTACGGGACCATGCTGGCCCTGGTCGAGCACGGCCGGCCGGTGGCCGCCGGCGTCGCGCTGCCCGCGTTCGGCCACTGGTACAGCGCCGAGGCCGGCCACGGCCTGCGCAGCTGCGGGCAGCCCGTCGAGCCGGCGGCGCCCGGCCGACTGGCGGACAGTCTAGTCGCCTACGGTCTCGACGTCGGATCGCCCGCGCAGACGCGGGCCGACTGGCGGCTGCTGGAGTCGCTGACCCGCTGCGTGCGGGGTGTCCGGATGAGCAACAGCGTCTTCGACGCCGTGATGGTGGCGACCGGGGTGTACGGCGCCTTCGTGCACCGGCGGATGCGGATCTGGGACGTGGCCCCGATCGACGCGTTGGTCACGGCCGCCGGCGGCGCGTGCACCGACCTCGCCGGCCGGCTGCTGGACTGGACCTGCCCCGTCGACCGGGTGGACGAGACGTTCGCCGTGTGCGTCACGGCTCCCGGCCTGGCCCAGCCGCTGCGGGAGATCATCGCCTGGAAGGAGTCGTGATGCCGGTCGCGCTGGTGACGGGTGGTTCGTCGGGGATCGGCCGTGCCGTCACCGACGAGTTCACCGAGCACGGATACCGCGTCGTCGTGTTGGACCGCGAGGAACCACGTGAGCCGTTCCCGCCGGACGTGGTGCTGGTGCGCGGCGACGTCCGCAGTCCGCGGGACAACGAGCGCGCAGTCGAGGCGGCGCTGCGCCTGGGCGGGCTGGACGTGTTGGTGGCCAACGCCGGCCTGCACGACGGCGGGGTGCGCCTGTGCGACCGGGACGGCGACGAGTTGGCCGAGCTGGCCCGGCGGGTGCTGGACGTGGACGTGGTCGGCTACCTGCTGGCCGCCCGGGCGGCCGCCGAACCACTCATCCGCGCCGGCGGCACGATGATCTTCACGCTGTCCGATGCCTCCTTCGTGGTGCGCGGCAACGGTTCCGGCGTGGTCTACGCGGCGGCCAAGCACGCCGCGCTCGGTGTCGTCCGGCACCTGGCCGCCGACCTGGCGCCACGGGTGCGGGTCAACGCGGTGGCGCCGGGAGGCGTGGTGACCGGGCTGCGGGCGGCGGTCGGCGGGGAGGACACCGCCGAGGTCTTCGACCAGCCCGACGAGATCAGCCGGGTCATCCAGGAGTTCAACCCGCTGGGCGTGGTGCTGACCGCCCGCCAGCTCGCCCCGCTGTACCGGTTCCTGGCCTCGCCTGAGGCCGCCGGCATGACCGGAGAGGTGCTCCGGCCCGACGGCGGCCTCGCGGTGCGGTGATCTACGCCGGGGGGACCGCGGCGAGCAGGCCGGCGACGGTGGGAGTCACGAACAGCGTCTCCAGCGGCAGTTCCACGCCGAGCGCCTCGCTGGCCTGGTTCATCATCCGCAGTGCCGCCAGCGAGCTGCCGCCTAGCTCGAAGAACGAGTCGTGCGGGCCGACGTCCGGCCGGTCGAGCACGGCCGCGAAGATCTCGGTGAGGATCCGTTCCGCCGCACTGCTCACGGTCGGGGACGGCCCGGTGGTCCGCGGCAGCCGGGCCGGATCGAGGTCTCCGGTCGCGGTCAGCGGCAGCGCGTCCACGACGGTGCACGTGACGGATCGGCCGGCGGCGGACGTGGACCACCGGACGAGCTCCGGTGCCGGCAGGGGCGTGCCGCGCGGGACCACGTAGGCGTGGATCACGTCCGCATCACCCACGGCCACGGCGTCGGCGACGGCCGGGTGCCCCCGCAGCTGCCGGGCCGTCCGACCCGCGACATCCTCGGGATCGTCCAGCAGTTCCAGGGTTCCGTCGCCCCAGCGGCGACCAGTGGCGCACCGTTCCCGGCCGACCCACAGCTCGCCGGGCGCGCCCGGCGGGACTGGATTCCCGGTCCGGTCGAGGATCTCGATCTCGGCGTCCGGCACCGGCCGACCGGCCGGGAGCACACCGGCGCGCGCCTGTCCCGCCGTGGTCACGTGGACGGCGACCGCCCACCGGCATCCCGCCGGCCGGTACTGGTTGGCCAGCACCGTGTCCGGCCCGAACAGGGACGACACCCGGGCGGCGTCCAGGTCGTCGGGACGGCCGCCGCGGAAAGCCACGAGCCGGATCGGGTGGCCGGGCGGCGCATCCCAGGTGCGCCACACGTGCGGCGCCACACCGAGCAGCGCGGTGATCGGCCGGGACCGCGCCGGGGCGTCCAACACGACGGTCGCCCCGACGGTCAGCGGCATGACCACGTCTTCGACGGAGGCGGTCGACATGGCCAGCACCGTGTCAGCGCCGGTCAGACCGTGCCGGTCGGCGAGATCACGCAGGCGCGCGACGGTCTCGCCGGGCGGCTCAGCGGCGAGGTCCACCGCCGGGATGTCGATCGTGGTGATCACCACCGCCGGGTCCGTCTCGACCGGCACGCAGTCCGCCTTCACCACCCCGAGAACGGCGATGACCTGGTCGACCCCGCGGGGGAGCCGCACCTCGACCCGGTCACCCGGCCGTGCGCCCTGGTCGACGAGCCACCGCCGGATGTGGTCGGACCGTCGCTCGAGTTCCCGATAGGTCAGTTCCCTTTCGCCGTCGACCACTGCGAGCTGGTCGGGGTCGGGCGGGATATGCGTCGGCCGCGCGAGGTCCGGCTCTCGCGACCCGGCCGGCGCCGTCGGCAGGTCGGCCAGCCGGCAGTCCGTTGTCCGACAAAGGGATTCGAGCGCGAACACGAGGTGTTGGAGCAAGAGCCCCGCGTGGTCGTCGGAGAACACCCCGCGGTCGTGGGCCAGCCCGAGCCGCATCTCGGCCTCGTCGACCACGACCAGCACGGCGGAGAAGTTGCTCTGCTCCACGTAGTCGATGTGGCGCAAGGTGATCGAGTCGTGCTCCCAGCCGGAGCGGTCGATGGGGTAGTTCTCCACGACGACGGCGGTGTCGAACAGCGCCGTGCCGGCGGGCAGCCCGCTGCCGGTGAGCGCCTGCGACAGCGGCAGATGGCTGTGCTGCTGGAGTTCCAGCTGCGCGGTGTGGATGTCGGCGAGCCAGTCGGACAGCGACCGGTCCGGGTCGACCCGGACCCGGGTGGGCAGCGTGGTGAGCAGAACGCCGACCATGCCGTCCGCGCCGGACAACTCCGGCGGCCGGACCGTCATCGTGGTGCCGAAGACCACGTCCGGCGAGCCGCTGTACCGGCTCACGACCAGACCCCACCCGGCGTGGATCAAGCTGTTGACGGTGATGCCGGCCTGCCGCGCGCGGGAGTGCAGCAACCGGGTCCGTTCCCGGCTGAGGACGACCGTCTGCTCGCCGCGGGGATGATCGCCGCCGTCCCCGCTGGCCGGCAGCACCGTCGGCCCGGGGAGATCCTTCAGCCGCCGGCGCATGCAGTCCATCGCGGCGGTGATGTCCTGACGACCCAGCCACGCGATGTAGTCGCGGAAGGGCCGGTGGAACGGCAGTCGCACCTCGCGACCGCGGCTCACCACGTCGTAGGCGGTGAGCAGCTCGTTCAGCACGACGTGGCCGCTCCACCCGTCCAGCACCAGGTGGTGGTAGGTCCACAGGAGCACGTCCTGCTTGTCCGGCAACGAGATCCGGGTCAGCCGGGTGAGTGGCGCGTGTTCGAGCCGGAACCCCCGGCGACGATCCTCGACCAGCAGCCGCGCCAGCTCCGCCTCGGAATCGACTTCACGGTGTTCCACGGTGACGGCCGGGGCGCGATGCACCACCTGCACAGGCTGCTCGGACGAACCGGAGTGAAAGGAGGTCCGCAGGACCGGATGGTGCGCCACCACTGCCGCGAACGCCCGCTCCAGCGTGTCGTCGCGGACCGGCCCGGCCAGCCGACACACCAGCTGGTTGACGAACAGTCCCGGATCGCCGTCCCGGAGCGCGTGCAGCAGCAGTCCCTGTTGCAGCGGCGCCAGCGTGTAGACGTCGTCGATGCTCGCGGTCATTGGTCGCCGCCCTTCCCGGCCGTGTCCAGTCGTGCCAGCAGCTGGTCGAGCTGGGCCTGATCCAGCCCGGACAACGGGAACTCCGTCGTCGTGGTGGTCGTCGGGGCCGCGGCGACGGCGTGCCGGAGCAGCCGCGTGATCGCCTGCTCGTCGTGCTGCGAGGGATCGAAGCTCGCCTCGACGACCAGGCGGTCGGGATAAGCCAGCGCGAGCACATCGACCGCGTCCGCGCGACCGATCCGGGCCCGCCGCGGCAGCCCGTCGGGCCGGCCGACCACGGTGAACGCCGAGGTTCGGCCGGTCAGGTCCAGGCATTCCACCCCCAGCCGGGCCGGCGGCCGGTCGAGCCCGGGAACGAGCCACCGCAGGGCGCCGTAGCCCACACCGCCGTGGGGTGCGCCGGCCCGCGCCTTCGTGACGGCCCGCATCCGCTCGGCCGCGGTGTCGGCCGGGTCCAGGTCGACGGTGACCGGGAACCAGGATGTGAACGGCCCGACCGTGCGGGAGAAGTCGCGGTCGGCGAACAGTCCCCGTCGGCCGTCACACCGCAGGTCGACCGTTTCGGACTGCTCCAGCAGACCGGCGACCAGCGCGTCGCACACCGCTTCCGCGGGCATCGCGGCGACCTCGATCGCGACGGTGCGCACGGAGTTCGCTTCTCCGGCGGCCTCGGCCACCGGGGCGGACCAGTGCGGACGTTCGGCCGCGGCCTCCGGCCCGGCGGCCCATTCCGTGAGCATCCCGGCCCAACTGCTGAAGGACGTCGGGGGCGCCGGCAGGGCGATCGGTTCGCCGTGGGCCGACTGCTCACAGGCGAGCGCGAGATCGTCCAGCAGCAGTGACCACGAAGTGGCGTCGACCGCCAGCCGGTGCGCGAGCAGCATCAGCAGCGGCGGACCGTCGCCGTCGGCGAGCACGGCGGCGGCCAGCAGCGGGCCGTTTTCGGGATCGAGCACGCCCGCGGTGGTGGCCACGACCTCCTCCGTGCGGACGCCGTCGTAGTGGGCGACGGCCGCGGTGCGGTCGCTGGCGACGGCCACCCGATCGGGGCCGACCCGTGGGCGCAGCGCGTCATGTCGGCCGATGACGGCGCTCAGCGCGGCCGGCAGCGACTCGGGCCGCACCCAGTCGGCCAGCCGCACCAGCCGGCCGTCGACGGCGCCGTCCCGGTCGGTCAGGAAGGCCATCTGGTCCGGGGCCAACCGCACGACGGCGGTCGTGGCGCGGGCGCCGTCGTCGGGGCTGGCCGCCATCAGCGCGGCCGACAGCTCGCGGACGGTCGGATGGTCGAAGATCATTCGGGCGGTGACGGGCAGGCCCAGGTCCCGGGCCTGCGCGCTGATCACCATGCTGGCGATCGAGTTGCCGCCCAGGTCGAAGAAGTGGCTGTCCGGATCGACCGGCCGGTCGCCGAGCGCCCGGCTGAAGATTCGCGCCAGCGTCAGCCGCAGGGCCGTCAGCTGGCCGGCCTCTGGTTCGGACCGCATACGGGCAACCACCTCACGGAGTCGGGTCGGGCCGGGTCGGGGCGGCCACCGCGGGCGGCCAGTCCCGCTCGCACGGGCCGTACTGGCACAGGAACGCGTAGGCCAGCCGCTCCAGGCCGAAACCCGCGCAGCCGGACCGCAGCGGGGCGCCGTCGGCATAGCCGATGTCGAAGCGGCCGGTGAAGAAGTCGTCGGCGTAGTTGAACGAGCCGGCGGCCAGGGTGCGGCCGTCGCCCACGGGCATCCGCAGCTCGTACTTGGACTCGGCCAGCGCCTGCAACGCCATCCGGCGGCTCCGGTCGGCGCCGAGGAAGAAGGGGTCGTTGGCCACCTCGCAGGACGCGGCGAGCCCGAGCCCGCAGAGCAGGTCCCGCACCTGGTCCATCAGCAGGCGCCTGGTCTCCTGGACGAAGTCCTTGTCCCCCAAGAAGACGATTTCGCGGATCGTGAAGTCCCAGAGCCGTTCGAGACCGTGCTCGTACTTCGACTCGTGCCGGAACGATTTGCCGACGCTGGTAACCACCGCAGTCTGCGCGTGGTCGAACCGCCGGCCGGCGTAGTGGTGATAGGTGTGGAAGCACATGGTCGGCGGGAGACAGTGGCTCACGTTCGTGAGAATGCCCGGCGGTATGGCGTCGCCCCGTCGCCGCAGCTCGGCGAACTGCTGATAGGAGTCGACGTCCCGGTGCAACGAGGTGACGTACATGAGGAATTGCGGGAACGACTCCGGATAGCCGCACCGGTCGATGACCTCGGTTGGCAACAGGGTGGGATACTCGTACTCGACCGCGTCGTGCCGCTCCAGCACGATATTCCGCAGCTCGTTGTCGAAATACCTCATCACTTTCAACAGGGGGCCGCCGACGGCCACCTGGCCCGGCCCCGGGCGGAACGCCGCGCCGGTGTCGACGAGCTCAGCGAACACGTCCCGCGCCGGCCCAGCTCCCGGCAGCCGCCACAGTTCCTTGGACGGCACCACGATCCGCTTGCTGATGTCGTCGGACACGACGCGCAGCAGCTTGTCGCGCAGCAGCTCTTCGCGCGGGGCGGGGATGCGGTCGTCGTCCGGCAGGGCGAGGCCGAGGCTGATGCCGGCGATGGCGCCGCCCGGTTCCGGAATGAATTCGAAGTCCTCGATCTCCTCGTCGATGAAGTAGACGAATCTGGCGAGATCCTCGCAGTGCCGCGCCGCCAACGGTTCGTCGAACATCACGCGCAGCCGGCCGTCCACCGGTCGTGCCGATTGACTCACAGTTCACCCTTCCCGCCGCCGGGCAAGTCTCGGTCGAACCGCAGAGCGCGGGCGATCGCCGCGCCGAATCGGACCGTACAACGGCGTGCGCCGCGGCCGACAGCGCGTTCAACTGTGAGCCGGTTTCACTTGCACGGGAAGCGCTTGCGACGGTGATCATGGCGGTACCGTGGCACCACGATTCGCTCTAGGGAGAGAGGGTGGCATGGATCAGCGTCGGGCAAGCGTCACACGCAATCGGGACTTCTGGCTCCTGCTCAGCGGGCAGGCCGTCTCCTTCGTCGGTGACCAGGCCCAGTTCTTCGCCCTGCCGTTGGTGGTGCTGGCGATCTCCGGCTCGCCGACCCAGGCCGGTGTCGTCATGGGGCTGAGCACCGTGTCTTTCCTGGCGTTCGGGGTGGTGGCCGGCGCGCTGGTCGACCGGTGGGACCGCAAGACCACGATGATCTGGTGCGAGGCCGGCCGGGCGGTGCTGGTCGGCTCCGTCGTCGCGGCGATGGCGGTCGGCGCCCTGGGCCTGCCGCACCTGTACCTGGTCTCGATCGTGTCCGGTGCGCTCACGACGCTCTTCCAGTCGGCCAACAGCGCCGCGCTGCCTAACGTCGTCGGCGCCGACCAACTGTCGACCGCCTTGGGCTACACGGAAACGGTCAACAACACCGTCCGCGTCTTCGGCGCCACGGCGGCCGGCGCGATGTACGCGCTGGGGCGGGTGGTGCCGTTCGCGGTCAACGCGGTCTCGTTCGCGGTGTCCGCGGTGACGCTGCGGTTCATGCGGGTCGAGTTCCAGGACAAGCGCACCGACGAGCGGCCGTCGAAACTGATCAAGGAGATCGGCGCCGGCCTGGACTGGGTGTGGCGCCGTCCGGTGATCCGTTTCCTCACGCTGATCAGCGCGGCCGACAACATCCGTTACGGGGCGGGCTATCTCGTCATCGTGGTGCTGGCGCAGGGACTGGGCGCCTCCGCGCTGGAGATCGGCGTCATCTTCAGCGCGGCGGCCGTGGGCGCGCTGCTCGGGGCGCTGGTGTCCGACCGCGTCACCAAGCGTTTCCCGCTCGGCCGGATCGCCGTGGTGATGCTCTGGGTGGAGGCGCTCGGCTTCCCGCTGTACGCCGTCGCGCCCAACCCGCTGGTGCTGGCCGTGATCGCGGCGGTCGAGTCGCTGGTGGCACCGGTCTACTCGGTCGCGATGTCGACCTATCGGCTGGCCATCACGCCCGACGAGCTGCGTGGCCGGGCCACCAGCGCGGTGTCGACCGTGACCACCGGCGCGCTGTCCATCGGCACGATTCTCGGCGGCTTCCTGCTCACCGCGCTCGGCGCGCACGTGCTCGTGCTGGTGTTGGGCGGCTGGATGGTCTGCCTCGCGGTGCTGACCACGGTCAACCGCACCGTCCGCCGGGCGCCGATCGCCGGGCAGGTGGGCGAGTCGGTCGTCGTCGAGGGATAGCGGCTGGGGCTTTCCCGTGCACCGCACGGGAAAGCCCCAGCCGCTACGGCAGCGAAGCCACGAAGACCAGCTCGGGCGTCGGCAGGCCGGGCAGTTCCCGGGCCAGCAGGGACACCAGTTCGTCGCGGCGTTGCCGTGCCGAGCCGGGCGGGAACACCGGCTGGTCCGGCTCGCCCGTAGGCCGGGCGGCGTCGGGCACGGAGACCCGGAAGTGCGTGTCCTCGCCGGGAACCGGGAACCACACGTCCAGGTCCCCGGCGGCGGCCGCCCGGCTCCATCGCAGCAGCACGCGCCGGCCGTGCCGTTCGCCGAGGCGACACAGCGCCTCCGGATCGATGCCGGGACGGTCCGCGGCATCCGCGTCGCCGGTCAACTGCCGGGCCCGCGCCAGACGCGCATTGCGGACTCCGGCAAGGCCGAAGGCTTCGCCGCTGTGCGCGAGCAGGCCGTCCACCTGATCGATCGTCATGTTCCCGCCATCCATCCAGCCGCGCCTCGTGGTCGGGACCGCGCATCCCGTGTGCAGCACGGCGTCGTAGCGGAAGATGGTCATCTCGTTGTCCGCGTGACCACGCCGCGGTGCGACCTCCACCGCCGTGACACCGGCCAGTCGGCCGGCCAGACCGTCCACATAGGCCGGTGACAGGCTCAGCTCGCCGTCGCCGTCCAGCTCCTCGGCGACGAGGTCGGCGCCCCGGTGCTCGTGCTTGAGGCAGGCGAACTCCTTGAGCAGCAGCGAGTTCCGCAGGTCTCCGAGGAAGACGTGGCCGCCGGGGGCCAGCTCGGCCAGCGCGCCGGCGAGGACGGACTCCAGGTAGACGGTCGACGGGAAGTACTGCACGACGGAATTGACCAGCACCAGGTCGTATCCGGGGTGTCGGGACGGCGGCGGCGCGTCGGCCGGCGCTTGGGTGACCGACAGCGCGACCCCGGGGTGGGCCGCGGCGAGCTCGTCGACCACCGGACGCAGGAAATCGACCGCCTGGCTCGACAGGTCGGTGGCCGTGTACTCGGTCGGTTCCAGGCGGTTCACCAGCTCCCGCAACAGCATTCCGGTGCCGACCCCGATTTCGAGGATCCGTCGCGGCCGCAGGCCGGCGATGCGGGACACCGTCGTGTCCACCCACTCGGCCATCTGGTCGGCCGGGATCGGCTCACCGGTGAAGCTGTTCGTCCAGCCGGTCGTCGCCGCGGTCTCCGGGCACTCGTCGGCCGCGGCGAGTTCGTAGCAGTCCTCGAATATCGCCTGCCAGGACTCCACCACCCCGTCGTCCGCGCGCGGCAGCACGGAGATCGCCGGCCCGGTGCCGGTGTCGCGCACCGCGGTGTCGCGGATCCACGGAAGTGCGCGCAGGACGGCCGCCGCGCGATCGAGTTCGCTCATGTGCTCCACCCCAGACCACGGATGTGACGACTCTTCCAGGCCCCGACTCTAGGGCGAACCCTTGGCACTGGACAGTTTTGCTTTCCGGCCGGGCGCTCTACCGTCCATTGCCATGACCTACGACGTGATCGTGGTCGGCGCCCGCTGCACCGGCGCGCCGCTGGCGATGGTGCTGTCCCGGGCGGGACATTCCGTGCTGCTGCTGGATCGCGGCCGGTTCCCGAGCGACACCATGTCCACGCACTGGGTGCTGCGGCCCGGGGTGGAGCTGTTGGCGCAGTGGGGTTTGCTGCCGGCGCTGGTGCGCACGGGCTGCCCGCCGATCGAACGGATGTCGATGGACTTCGGCGGCTGCGAGCTGTCCGGCGCCCCGACCGGTCCGCACGGCGTCGCGGTCACCTACGCGCCGCGCCGAGTGGTGCTCGACCAGCTGCTGGTCGACGCGGCCCGCGACGCGGGCGCTCGACTCCGGGAGGGGTTCGCCGTTCGGGACGTCATCCGCGAGGACGGTCGGGTCTGCGGCGTCGTCGGCCCGGACGGCGAAACGGCGCGGGCCCGCCTGGTCATCGGGGCCGACGGCCGCAACTCGACGATCGCCCGGGCGGTGGGGGCGCGGATCACCGAGGACTGCGGTGTGCTGGCCGCGACGGCGTACGGGTACTGGTCGGGGTTGCCGGTGTCCGAGGTGCGCACCGGTTTCCAGCCCGGCCTGGGCGTCTCGCTGTGGCCGACGCACGACGGGCTGACCGTCGTGTCGACGACGATGCGGCGGGCGCACTTCCTCGCGCGCGGCCGGGACGGCGCGCGGCGGACCTACCTGGACGCGCTGGCGCGATCCGGTGTCGCCGATCTGGTCGGCACGGGGCGGTTGGCGGGCCGGGTGCTGTCGGCGACGAACCTGCGCAACTTCCACCGGCAGTCCCACGGACCCGGCTGGGCGCTGGCCGGAGACGCCGGACACCACAAGGATCCGATCGCGGCCCGGGGCATCTCGGACGCCTTCACCGACGCGCACACGCTCGCGGCGGCGGTCCACGACGGCCTGACCGGCGCGATGGACATGGACCGCGCACTGGCCCGCTATCAGGCGCGCCGCAACGCCGGTCGGTCGGCGATGTTCGATTTCACCTGCCGGCAGGCGATGCTCGAACCGGTCGACGGGGAACTGGCGCGGTTGTTGACCGTCTTGGGCTCGAACGAGCGCGCGGCCCGGGACATGCTCGGTGTGTTCGCCGGGGCAAGGCGGCTGGAGGAGTTCTTCGCCCCGGCCAACATCGCCGGCCTGATGGCGGCGAGCGCATGACGACCGGCCTGCTCGACTGGCTGGCCGATCCGCCCGCCGACCGCGGGCTGCGGCGGTACGACCGCGACGGTGGTTGGACGTTCCATCCGTACTCGGAACTGGCCGGGCAGGCCCTCGGGATGGCGGGCCGGCTGCGGGAGGACGGAGTGGGGCGGGGAGACGTCGTCGCCATCGCGCTCGGGTCCGGGCCGGAGTTCGTCGGCGGGTACTTCGGCGCGCTCGCCGCGGGCGCGGTGCCCATGCCGGTCGCGAGGCCGATGCCGTTGCAGGACGGTGCCGCGTATCGCCGTCGACTCGGTCGGGTTTTCCGTTCGGTGCCGACGAAGCGGGTCGTGACCCGACCGGAGTGGCGGGCCGTGCTCGCCGGGGTCGGCCCGTCGCTGATCACTGACGCCCCCACCGCCTGCGCCGGGCGGGCCGGCGATCCGGCCGAGCATGCGTTGGTGCAGTTCACCTCCGGTTCGAGCGGCGAGCCCAAGCCGGTGGCCATCACCGCGTCGGCGTTGCGGGCGAACATCGAGGCGATCCGTCGCTGGCTGGGCATGGGACCCGCGGACGTCACGGCCACCTGGCTGCCGTTCCACCACGACATGGGACTGGTCGGCACGCTCCTGACGCCGGTGGTCAGCCGCACCGACCTGTGGGTGATCAGGCCCGAGGACTTCGTCCGCTCGCCGGTCGAGTGGCTGCGCTGTTTCGGTGTGCACGGCGCCGGCCTGTCCGCGGCGCCCACGTTCGGACTTGGCCATGTCGCGCGGCGTGTGTCCGCTGAGGACCTTGACGGGATGGACTTCGGTGGTTGGCGGTCGCTCATCACGGGCGCGGAGCGGATCGATCCCCGCGTCCTGGACGCGTTCACCGAGTTGCTGGAGCCGCACGGTTTCTCGGCGCGGACCCTGACGCCGGCCTATGGCCTGGCCGAGGCGACGCTGGCGGTCACCGGAACGGCGGTCGACGAGGAGCCCCGCGTCGTGTGGGCCGACCGCCGGACGCTCACTCCCGGTGGCCGGGTCGTCGTCGATCGCGGTGACACCGTGCCGGTCGTCGGCTGCGGCGCGCCCTTGGCGGCGGCCGGATCCGTGTGGGTCGCCGACCAGCTCGGCGATCCCGTCCCGGACGGAGTCGTCGGCGAGATCGTCGTCGGGCAGCTGCGCACCGGCGATTCCGGGTTCCTGCGCGAGGGTCAGCTGTATGTGCTCGGTCGGATGGGGGACAGCCTCAAACGCCGAGCCAGGACGGTGTTCGCCGAAGACGTGGAGCTCGGACTGTCCGCAGTGGATGGTCTGCTTCCGGTGCGGCCGGTCGTGCTGCTCGGCGCGCTCGGCGGCGTGGACACCGCGGTGGTGGTGGCCGAGACCCGGCCGGGGCCTTGGGCGGACGAGGCCGCGCGAGTGGTGCGCGGCCATGTCGAGGGCATCGACGTGCTGGTCGTCGCCGGTCACCGGGGGATCGTCCGCCGGACCTCCAGCGGAAAACCGTGTCGCCGGGCCATGTGGGACGCGTTCGTGGCCGGCGAGCTCGGGCGGCCGCTGGACGTGCGGCCGGCGCCGGCCCGACCCGAGCCGGCGGAAATCCTGTGTTCCACGAGGAAGGGTGGTGACATGTCCGAGCGGTGTCGCGTGGTGGTCAACGCGCAGCGGCAGTACTCGGTCTGGCCGGTCGAGCGGGAGCTGCCGGCCGGCTGGACGGCGGAGGGAACCGTTGGCACGGAACAGGAATGTCTGGCCCACATCGAACAAGTGTGGACCGACATCCGGCCCCTGAGCCTGCGGCTGCGCACGGAGGTGGCGCCATGAAGGCAATCCGCACCGCGCCGGGATCGCTCGGTCAGCGGCTGCTCGGGTTCATGGAGCACTACCGCGGAGCTGAGTCTCCGCTGGCGGTGCCGGTGTTCTACCGGCTGCGCGGGGAATTGGACCGCGCCGCGCTGGAGAGCGCGGTCAACGGCCTGGTCGCCCGGCACGAGGCGCTGCGCACGACGTATCAGCTCGAACGCCGCGGCCTGACCCAGACCGTGCACGCCCCCGAACCGGTCGAACTGGAGCGGCACGCGGTCGGCGATGACCCGGAGGCATTGTCGGAGGCCATGCGCGCGCGGGCGCGCGCCCCGTTCGACCTCACCGTGTCGCCGGTACGGGTGGCGCTGTTCGACATCGCGCCGGACGACGCCGTCCTGATGGTCAACATCCACCATCTGTCCACGGACGGCTGGTCCGGCGGCGTGCTGACGGGCGACCTCGGCCGGCTCTACCGCCCGGGCGGCCGGGCCCCGTCGCTGCCGGCGCCGGCCTGGCAGTATCTCGACTTCTGCGAATGGCAGCGAACCCGCTCGGAGTCGGGCAAGCTGGCCGGCCAGCAGGACTTCTGGCGCTCGCGGCTGGCCGGGGCGCAGCCGCCCGGCCTGCCGCCGGGGCGCGACGACGAGCCGCAGCAGCCGGCCACCCACCTGTTCGACCTCGGACAGCAGGCCACCGCCGCGCTGCACCAGCTGTGTCGCAGCCAGCGGGCGTCGACGTTCGTGGTCGGCCTGGCCGCCTTCGCCGCCGTGCTGTGCGCGCGCACCGGGGACACGGACTTCGCGGTCTCGTCGATGTTCGCCAACCGGTCGAGGCCCGAGCTCGCCGAGACGGTCGGCTTCCTCACCACCCTGCTCGTGCTGCGGCTCACCCTGCCGACGCGACCGTCCTTTTTGGACGTTCTGGCGGCCGCCCGCGACGTGGTGTTCGACGCGCTGGACAACCAGGAGGTGCCCTACCACGTGGTCCCCAAGAAGCCGGGGGAGCGCGGCCCCGGCCTGGAGAACATCCTGTTCCAGGTGATGGCCGGGCCGGAGTACCGGCTGCGGCTGGACGGCCTCGACGTCGCCCAGATCGGGCCGCCCAGCGGCGCCGGCAGCCGCTTCGACCTGGAGTTCGCCCTGATCCCCGGCCCGGACGCGGTGCAGGGCATCGTCTGGCACGACCGGCGGCGGTTCGACACGGACCGGGTCCGCGAGCTGGCCGCCGAGTTCGAGGCCGTGCTGGTGCGGGCGGCGGCCGATCCGACCCACGTGGTGTCCGAGCGGGCGAGCGTGTGATGGCCGGCCGCGACATGGTCGTCGACGCCGAGGTGGCCGCCGTCCTGAGCTGGTCCTACGACGCGCCGACGTCCCGGATCGCGGCCCTGTACGAGGCGGCCAAGCAGGCCCAGTGGAACGCGTCCACCGACATCGACTGGTCCGTCCCGGTGCCGTTCGGGGCGCCCCTGCCCGAGGGAGCCGCGCACGCGGTGGGCACCTTCCGGGCGTCGCCGCTGGCCGACCGGGGCCGGCGGACCTGGGACGCGTTCCGCTGGGAGGTCCAGTCCTGGATGGTGTGCCAGTTCCTGCACGGCGAGCAGGCCGCGCTGGTGGCCAGCGCCAGGCTGGCCGAGGTGCTGCCGGACGTGCAGGCCAAGCTGTACGCGATCAGCCAGGCCGGCGACGAGGCCCGGCACGCGGAGGCGTTCTCCCGGTACGTGCGGGAGCACCTGCCCGAGCCGTACCCGGTGTCACAGGCGCTGCGGTCGCTGTTTCGGGACGCGCTCGGCGCCCGCGAGTGGGACCTCACCGCGCTGGCCATCCAGTGCCTGGTCGAGCCGATCGCGCTGGCCGGGTTCCGGCTGGCCGGGGCGACGTTCCACGACGATCTCATCAAGCAGGTGGTGGCCATGATCGCGCGCGACGAGGCCCGCCACGTGTCGTTCGGTGTGCTGCTGCTCAAGGATGTGCTGCCGCAGATGTCCAGCGCGGAGTTCGCCGCGCGCGAGGAGTTCGTGCTGGAGTCGGTGGCCGCGATGCACCGCCGGTTCTTGCTCGGCGACGTGTGGGAGCGTTTCGGCGTCGATCGCGCCCGGGGCGCGGCCTTCGCGGTCGTCGACCCCGGGCTGGTCGGCTACCGGCAGGCGCTGTTCTCCCGCGTGATCGCGATGCTCGCGCACATCGGCCTGCTCACGCCCAGGATGGTCGCCGGCCTGGACCGGTTGAACCTGCTGGACAAGGTGGCGCTGCGCACGGTCGAGCGGGTGCGGGCCGGCAGCTGACTCAGCCGATCACGGCCGCGAGCGCGTCGGCCACCTCCGTGTGCCCCTCCAGCAACAGGTTGTGCCCGCCCGGCAGGAAACGCAGGCGGAAGCCGACCGACGTGAGCGCGGACCACGCCCGCACGTCGGCCACGTCGACCGAGTGCTCCTCGGTTCCCAGCAGCGCCAGGATGGGCGTGCCGAGCACCTCCATCGAGCTGCGGTGGCATTCCACCGCCTGGTAGTCCGCGCGCAGCGCCGGCTCCACCAGCTCGACGAGCTGCGGCTCGTCCAGGATCTCGGCCGGCAGGTAGCCGTCGGCCGCGACCCGGGCCAGGAACGGGTCGCGCGGCAGTCGCCAGGCGCCGATCGCGGGGATGCGGTCGGGCGCCTGGTGCGCGGAGACGACGAGGTGGCCGAGCCGCTCCGCGGGCAGCCGGCGCGCGACCTCGTAGGCGACGACCGCGCCCGAGCAGTGCCCGTAGAGGAAAATCCGGCGGCCGCCGGCGTGCCCCGCGATCTGCTCGGCCAGCTCGTCGGCGAGCACGTCGAGATCGGTGATCGGCTCCTCGTCCATCCGGGACTCCCGGCCGGGCAGCCGGACCGCGACCGTCGCGCAGCGCTCGGCCAGCGCGTGACAGGTCTTCTTCACCGCGGCCGCGCCGGCCCCGGCGTGCGGAATCGCGTACAGGACGTGCCGATACGTCTCGTCGCCGGAAATGCGGACCAGCCATCGGTAATTCGTCATGAGTTCGATTCTAGGTGAGAATGGGGACGGCGGTCGGCGTCCGTTCAACTGTGGTGGATCGCCAGTTGAACGCGCATTCTTTCCGATACTGTGAAGGTGGGGATGTCGGTGTCACGACTGACGGTTGTATTGGTTCAACAGGGTGTCTGGGATATGCCGCTCGAATCCATGCCGCTGGCTTCCGGATATCTCAAGGCCATGATCGACGAGGACCCGGGGCTGCGGGACAGGGTGTCCGTCGAGATATGCAATTTCCGGGGCGGGGTCACGCACGGGGAGATGGCCGACCGGCTGTTCGGCGGCGGCGTGCCCGACGTGCTGGCCTTCTCCGTGCTCGGCTGGAACCAGCGCGCCTTCGGCGCCCTGGCGGCCACGTTCAAGCAGCTCAACCCGGACGGCTGGGTGGTGTTCGGCGGCACCCACGTGAGCGGGCAGGCCGACCGGGTGTTCCGGATCTGCCCCGGCGTGGACGTGATCGTCAACGGCGAGGGCGAGCTGACCTTCCCCGAGGTGGTCGCGGCCAAGCTGGCCGGCCGGGCGCCGACCGACCTGGGCGGCCTGCTGGGGATCTCGTTCCGGGACCCGGCCGGAATGCCGGTCACGAATGAGGAGCGGCCGAGGATCGAGAACCTCGACATCATTCCGTCCCCCTTTCTGTCCGGCGCGATCGAACTCCTTGACGACAATGGGGAGTTTCGTTACGATGTCGCGCTCATCGAGACGAACAGGGGCTGCCCGTACAAGTGCTCCTTCTGTTACTGGGGCGGCGCCGTCGGGCAGCGGGTGCGGGCGTTCTCTCGGGAGCGGCTGCGGGCCGAAATGGAACTGTTCGCCAAGCTCGGCGTGCACACGGTCGTCGCCTGCGACGCGAATTTCGGCATGCTGCCGATCGACCTGGAGCTGGTCGACGACCTCATCGAGATCAAGCAGCGGCACGGATTTCCCCGGGCGTTCGAGACCTCGTGGGCGAAGAACAAGTCGAAGGTGTTCTACGAGATCGTCCGGCGGATGAAGCAGGCCGGCATGCGCAGCTCGTTCACCCTCGCCCTGCAATCGCTGAGCCCGGACGCGCTGGAGTCCATGCGGCGGCGCAACATGAAGGTCAACGACTGGCGCGACCTGGTCGAGTGGCTCAACCAGGAGGGGCTGGACTGCTACGCCGAGCTGATCTGGGGCGCGCCCGGCGAGACCGTGGAGTCCTTCCTGCGCGGCTACGACGAACTGGCCGAGCACGTGTCCCGGATCGCGGTCTACCCGATCATGCTGCTGCCCAACACCGAGTATTCGTCGAACAAGGACGTGCATGGGATCGTCGCCCTGCGCGGCGACCACGACGACTTCGAGTACGTGCTGGCCCACCGGACCATGAGCTTCGCCGACAACGCGCGGATGCAGCGGTTCCTGTTCTGGGCGCGGGTGATCGCCGAGAACGCCGTGCTGCGGCACTGCTGGCTGCCGCTGCGGACGCTGGCCGGGTGGAAGCAGTCCGAGGTGCTCAACAGCCTGGCCGACTGGACCGAGACGACCACCACCCCGGAGGCGGTCCCGCTGCGGGAGGCCGCGATCCGCGGCCACGGTGGTGGCGCGCCGGCCTACGCCAAGGCGATCGGCTACCTGTTCACCTCGCCGGAAGGCCGGCGGGTGCTGGAGAGCTGGTGGCGGGACGAGGTCAGCCCGCGGCTGCCGGCCGAACACCGGGCCTTCCTCGACGAGGTCTTCCGGTACGACCTGCTCACCCAACCGGTCTGCGAGCCCGGCCCGCTGCCGGAGATCGACGTGGACGGCGTGGGGCACTACCTGCGAGCGGGCGTGTCGTTGAGCCACAACGTGCCGGCCGCGCTGGCCCTGCTGCGGGCCGGCGAGACGGTGGACACCAGCCCGGACCCGACCAGCCTGGACATCTACTACCGCACCGGCGCTCTCAACGCGGTGATGTCCACCAACCACGAGGAGATCGTGCACTTCATGGGGGAACTGAAGGTCTGACGGCCGACGGGGCCTTTCCCGCGTCGCCGCGGGGAAGGCCCCCTCCGCTCACAGCCGGCTGATCAGCGCGGCCCGGTCGACCTTGCCGGTGTCCCGCAGCGGGAACGACTCCACCGGCAGGATGCGCGCCGGGATCATGTACGTCGGCAGCACCGTGGCCAGGAAGCCGCGAACCTCCTCGGGGGACAGCGGATCACCGGCCGGCACGTAGAACGCGGCGAGATCCTTGCCGCCCGGCGTCTCCACCGGGACCACGGTGGCCGCCCGGACCCCCGGGCACTGGGCCAGCGCGCCGCGCACCTCGCCGAGTTCGATCCGGTAGCCGCGGACCTTGACCTGGTCGTCGGTGCGGCCCAGGAACTCCACGTTCCCGTCGGGCAGCCACCGGGCCCGGTCGCCGGTGCGGTACATCCGCTCGCCGGGGCCGGGAGCCCACGGGTCGGGCAGGAACTTCGACGCGGTCAGCCCGGGGGCCCCGATGTAGCCCAGCGCCACGCAGTCCCCGCCGATGTGCAGGTCCCCGGCCACGCCGACCGGGCACTGGCGCAGGTCCGCGTCCAGCACGTAGTAGCGGGCGTTGTCCATCGGCCGCCCGTACGGGATGCTCGGCCACGCCGGGTCGACCTCGCCGACCGGGAAGTGGTTCGACCACACCGTGCACTCGGTGGCGCCGCCGAGTGCCACCACCGACGCGTTCGGATACCCGGCCCAGATCTCGTCGGGCAGCGTCAGCGGCACCCAGTCCCCGCTGAGCAGCACCAGCCGCAGCCGATCGCCGGTGTCGGGCAGCAGGTACGGGGTGAGCATGCACAGCGCGGCCGGCGCCGAGTCCCAGATGGTGATCGGCTCCTGCCCGATGATGTCGATCAGGGTCTCCGGCTCGCTCAGCTCGGCCTGGTCGCACACCCGCACCGAGCCGCCCGCGGCGAGCACGCCGAACATGTCGTACACGGACAGGTCGAAGCAGAACGAGGCGATGAACAGCAGCCGGTCGTCCGGGCCGACCTGATAGGTCCGGTTCAGCCAGTCCACCAGGTTGACCACCGAGCGGTGGTCGACCACGACGCCCTTCGGCTTGCCGGTGGAGCCGGAGGTGAAGATCGCGTACGCGATGTCGTCGGCGGTGGCCGCGTCGGGCAGCGGCGCCGCGGGCCGAGCCGTGATGTCGGCCCCGGTCCACACCCGGCCGGCCCGACGGGTCCGACCGTCGCCCGCGCCCACCTCCAACACGGCGTCGTAGCGGGTGGACAGCTCGCCGGCGAACGCCTCCGGACGCCGCCGCAGCACCCGCGCGTCGACGATGCCGTCGACCAGCTCCGGCAGCCGCCGCAGCAGGGCGGGCGGCACGCGCAGCCCGGCATGCGACTCGATCTCCGGGTCGATCAGGTCGGCCAGCAGGATCCGGCCGCCCGGCCGGAGCAGCCGACGGTAGGACGCCAGGGTGGCCAGCAAGTAGTCCATGTCCGGCAGGAACTGCACGGTGCTGGCCATGATGATCAGGTCGAACGGGCCGCTCACCTTGTCGGCGACCTCGTGCGCGTAGCACGCCGTGCCCTCGATGGCCCGGCCCAGCTCGGCCGCCGTGGCGATGTTCCGCTCGACCGCGACGCCGGACGGGTCGGTCGCGACGTAGCGGCGCGCGGTCGGCGCCAGCGCCTCGGTGATCAGCCCGGAGCCGCAGCCTACCTCCAGGATGGCCCCCTGTTCCCCGACCGCGTCCAGCGCCAGCCGGGCCACGTGGTCGCGGTAGTCGGTCACGTCCTGCGGCCGGTAGGGCCGGTGCGAGCGGCGCAGGTTGAACCCGGCCGCCTCCAACGGGTCCGGCTCCCCGGACAGGAAGTCGAAGAACTCCTCGACCATCTCCCGGTCCAGCACCTCGTCCCAGGTGTTCGGCGGGGCGATCTCCGGGCAGACGACGTCCCGGACGGACGGTGTCGCCCAGCGCAGCTCCTGCACCGCGCGCAGCTGCGCACGGCCGGCGATCACGCAGCGCACGTCTAGTTCGGCCAGCAGGGACACCACTCGGGCGCGCGGCCACGCCGGGTCGAGGGGCACGTAGCTCGCGCCGGCCTTGAGCACCGCGACCAGGGCGGCGACCGCGTGCGGGGTCCGGTCGCTGTGCAGCGCCACGAACCTGCCGGGCCCGATGCCGAGCTCGTGCAGCAGCTGGGCGAACCGGTCGGTCCACGCGTCGAGTTCGGCGTGGGTGAGGATCTCCTGCGCGGACACGAGCGCCGGGCGGTCCGGGTGCCGCTCGGCCGCCTCCCGCACCAGCTGCGGGATCGTGGCGTCGCGCCGGAACGGGCGGGCCGTGTCGTTCCACTCGGGGGGTGGCTGGGTCACGGCACTCACCTTCCGTCGGCGATCGCGTCGGACAGCCTGGACACGGTGGGGTGATCGAAGAACATCCGCAGCGGCAGCCGCCGGCCGACCGCGCGCCCCAGCTCCGCCATGATCCGCGCGACCATCAGGGAATGGCCGCCGATGGCGAAGAAGTCGTCGTCGTCGCCGAACGACCGGTGCCGCAGGGCTCCCGACCACGCGGTGCGGACCAGCGTCGCCACGTCGGCGGTCTGGGTCGGTGGCATGGGTTGCCTCCCGTTCGTGAGTTCGTGGACGACGCGCGCGAGCAGGTCGCCGACATCGGTGCGTTCCGGTTCGCCGTGCACCACCCGGACCGACAGCCGATCGCCGGTGACCATCGCGCTGATCTCCAGCGGGTACGGGCGTGCGCCGTCCGGCGCTCGGTCGAGGTGGTCGGGCAGGGGCAGTGCCTCGAACAGGCCGCGCCCGTCGGCGGCGCTGTCGGCCCCGTCGAGCAGCCGGCCCATCCGGCCCAGATAGGTGAAGTTGACCGTGGCGCGGGGGACCTCGGCCAGCCGTCGGTGGACGGCCGGATCGCCGCAGCTGTGCCGCAGCAGGCCGTACCCGATGCCCTTGCCGGGCACCCGCCGCAGCGCCTCGCGCGCCACCTGCCGGGCCTGGGCCGGCGACGCCTGCGGGGGAAACTCGAACAGGACCGGGTGTGCGGCGGTGAACCAGCCGACCGTCCGACTGAGATCGACGCCGTCGAAGAGGTCTTCGCGACCGTGACCCTCGACATCGACGCGCACCCGGCGTTCGCCGGTCCAGCCGGCCACCGCGTGCGCCACCGCGGCGAGGACCGTTTCCTCCCCACCGCTGCTCAGCACCTGCTCGGTGTCGGCCGCGCACAGGGTCGTGGTCACCACCGTGGACTGCCGGTGCGGCGTGTCGGCCACCGGCCGTGGCTCGTCGCCGGCCAGGCTGGCCCAGTGGTCCAGTTCGGCCGCCAGGCCCGGGGAATCGGCCAGCTCGGTGGTGAGCTCGGTCCACCGGGCGAAGGACGTGGTCGTGGCGGGCAGCCGCACCTGGTCACCCGACCGGAGCTGGTCGCAGGCCAGCGCCAGGTCGTCGATGACGATCTGCCAGGACACGAAGTCGACCACCAGATGGTGCGCCACCAGCAACACGGACAACTCGGCGCCGTCACGGACGATCACGGCGGCGAACACCGGACCGCGCTCGATGTCCAGGGACGCCTGGGTGGCGGCGGCGACATCGGACACCGGACCGTCGTGTTCGGTGACGAGGACGGCCTGGGCCGCCGGGTCGGCGTGCTGCGACCATCCGTCCGAGGTCCGCGAGTACCTGAGCCGGAACGCCGCATGGTGGTCGGCGACGGCGTGCAGCGCCGCCCGCAGGTGCCCACTGTCCAGCGGCTGCCGCGCCCGCAACAGGATCGCCTGGTTCCAGTGGGACGGTTCGGCGAAGTCGTGTTCGAAGAACCAGCCCTGTATCGGCGACAGCGCCACCGGCCCGCCCCGGTCCGGCTCGGCGACCGGGTTGACCACCGGCTCGGCGTCGACCAGCTCCGCCACGGCCGCCAGTTCCCGGACCGTCGGCGCGGTGAACAGCTGGCGGGGAACGATCCGGATGCCGAGCTCCGCGGCCTTGGCGACGATCCGCATGGTGGTGATCGAGTCGCCGTCGAGGTCGAAGTAGTCGTCGGTCGGCCGCACCACGTCCAGCCCGAGCACCTTGGCCCAGATGGCGGCGAGCGCGGCCTCCGTCGGCGTGAGCGGTTCGGCGTCGGCGTCGGCCGCCTCGCCCACGGCCGGCCCGGCCAGCCCGGTCCGCGCGGTCTTGCCGTTGCCGGCTCGGGGCAGCCGGTCGAGGACGACGATCTCCGTCGGCACCAGGTGTTCCGGCAGGCGCTCGCGTAGCCACTCGCGCAGGCCGGCGGGATCCTCGGTCGCGACGTGGGCGACCAGCCCACGGCCGTCGTCGGCCGACACCACCGCGCCCGTGACGCCCGGCCTGCCCAGCAGGGCCTGCTCCAGCTGCCCGAACAGGACCCGGTACCCGCGCACCGTGGTCACGTGCTCGGCCCGGCCGAGCACCACCAGGTCGCCGCTGGGCAGGTAGCGGCCGAGGTCGCCGGTCGGGGTCGCGCCGACGTGCAGCTCGCCCACGACCCCCACGGGGCACAGCCGTCCCGAGTCGTCCAGCACACGGCATTGCATGCCCGGCAACGGTTTGCCGACCGGGATCGGTCCGTCGAGGTGCTCGGGCACCTCGTAGGCGGACACCACCGGCGCCGTGTCGACCCCGCCGTACTCGTGGACGACCCGGCCGTTCCCGGTCAGCGCGCGCCAGTCGGCCACCAGCCGGCCGGGCACCGTCTCGCCGGCGACGACCAACGTCGACGCGCGAACGCCGGTCGGTGTCCGAAGCAGGTCGGCGAGCTCGGTCGCGGTCACGGTGACGAGGTCGTAGGACCGGCCTGCGGTCAACGGTCCGCAGACGGCGGTCCCGCCCGCGGCCACCGCGGTGAGCAGCCGGGCGAGGACGCGATCCGCGCGCAACCCGTTCTGCACCAGCACATCCCCGAGCGGGCCGTAGTGATCGCGTTGCCACTCCGCCCAGTCAGCCAGCGCCGTGTGGGCGAGCCGGGCCGCCCGCGGCGGACCCGTGACGCCCGAACTGCGCAGCACCAGCGCCGGCCCGTCCGGGTCGGGCTCGGGCGAAAACGCCGGAGCCGCGGTGGCGCGGTCGACGCAGATGGTCGGCACGGAGGTGCTCCGGCCGAGCCGATCCGCCGTGGTGATCAGCAGCGCGCCGGCCGGCTCGCCGTCGAGGTCGTCGACGGCGTCGCCGACGAGGCCGGCGGTGAGCACGCCCAGCCCGGCCACCGCGAGGTCGATCGGGTCCGCCAGCCACAGCACGGCGGTCGACCCCGGCTCCGCACCGGAACTCCTGATCGCGCCGGCCAGCCGGGCGGCCCGCTCGACCAGTTCGGCGCGGCTCAGGCCGGCGGCCCCGCTGCGCACCGCCGCCGCGTCGGGCCGTTGCCCGGCCAGCTCGGCGATCATCGCCGGCACGGTCTCCGGTCGGGGACCGCGGTCGGCGCCGCGGGAGGCGTCGAGCAACCACGCGCGCTCGTCACCGCCGACCAGCTCGATCTGCCCGACCGGACATTGTGGACGGTCGAGCAGCGCCATCAGCAGGCGCTCGTACCCGGCCGCCATCCGCCGCACGGTCCCGTCCTCGAACAGCTCCGTGCTGTACTCCCAGGCCACCGAGATCTCGTCGCCCGACTCGTAGACCGCGCCGGACAGGTCGTAGACCACACCTCGCTGCCGCAGCGCGACCGGCTCCAGCGCCAGCAGGCCGAGTTGGAGCGGCTCGCCCGGGCGGCCGGACAGGAACCGGGTCAGGACGAGCAGATCGGCCTCGTGGGACTTGCTCTGGCCGAACGCGTACTCCACCAGCGGGGCGCGGCTGCGGTGCCGCTTGATCCCGAGCCGGTCCACGATCAGCTCGAACGGCAGCAGTTGGTGCTCCAGCCCGGCCAGCAGTCCCCGCTGCACCGAGTCCAGCAGCGCCTCGAACGACGTCGCCGGCTCGACTCGCGTCCGGGACACGACGGGATTCACGAAGTAGCCCAGCACGTCACGGAATTCGGCACGCTGGCGGCTGGTCGTGATCGTCGCCAACGCGACGTCCCGCTCACCGGTGTAGCCGTGAAGGAAAGCGGTGAACGCCGCCAGCAGCACCGAGTAGACGGTGGTGCCGTTGTCCCGGGCGAACGCGCGCACCGCGTCCACACAGTCCCGGCCGAAGTCGTGGAAGTAGGTGGCGCCCCGTCGGGCCGGCACGACCGGACGTGGCTTGTCGGTCGGCAGTTCCAACGCCGGCGGTGGGGAGCCGAGCAGATCCCGCCAGTAGTTCCAGTCCCGCTCGCCCTCGGGACCGGCGACCATGTCGTCGAGCCAGCGGGCGTAGTCGGTGTAGGAGTACGGCGGCGCGGGCCGGTAGACGTCCCCGCCGGCGTGCTCCATCGCGTAGGTCACGCCGATCTCGCGCAGCATCGTCACCAGCGACCAGAAGTCGGTGATGATGTGGTGGACGCTGACCAGGAGCACCGGCCCGCCGTCGGTGTCCGGGTACAGGCGGACCCGCAGCGGCGGCGCGGCGCACAGGTCGAACGGGCGGTACGCCTCCTCGTTCGGGTCCCCCGCCGCCACCTGGAAGTCCACAGTGGACCATGCGGCCACCCGCTGGAAGGGCACGCCGTCGCGCACGCCGAAAGTGGTGCGCAGCACGGGATGCCGGTCGACCAGGGCCTGGAAGGTCCGCCGCAGCGCGTCCACGTCGAAGTCCGAGATCAGCCGCGCCGCGAAGTTCTCGTTGTAGGTGGCGCTGTCCGGCGCCACCTGGTCCGCGTGCCAGATGGACAGCTGGTTGTGCGACAGCGGGAATTCGCCGACCTGCCGGCTGTGCGCTACCGGCGAGGTCTCCTCCTGCCCGGCGAGCTCTTGGGCCAGGGACTCCACCGTGGCCCGCCCGAGCAGGTCGGACAGGCCGACGGTCCGCCGCAATCCGTCCTGGACGGCCATCTTCAGCCGCAGCGCGCCCAACGAGTCGAGGCCGAGCTCGCGCAGTGGCGTCGTGGGGGCGACCGCTTCCGGTGCCACGCCGAGGATGACGGCCGCCATCCGGGCCAGCTGCTCGGCGACGGTCCGGTCGGCGGGCGAGTCGGTCTGCTCGGCGGCCACCAGCGCGGTGAGCTCGGCCCGCCGCACCTTGCCCAGGGCGGTGCGCGGCACGGCGTCGACCACCGTGAACCGGGCCGGGACCTTGTAGTCCGCGAGCCGTTCACGGCAGTAGGCGCGCAGCAGGTCCACGTTGACGGCGCTCGGGGACACCACCGCCGCCACCACCAGCTCGCCGCCCTCGCTCAGGGGGAGGCCGACAACGGCGGCGTCGACCAGGTCCGGGTGGCCGGCCAGCACCTCCTCCACCTCGACCGGATTGACCTTGTGGCCGCCGCTGTCGATCAGGAAACGCTTGCGGCCCAACAGGTACAGCCGACCATCCGGCCCCAGTCGGCCGAGGTCGCCGGTCAGGTGCCGGCCGCCCGAGCCGCGCAGACCGCCGCGTTCGGCGTAGCCGACCATCACCGAGTCGCCGCCGACCGCGATCTCGCCCACGGCGCCGGCCGGCGCCGGATTCCCGTGGTCGTCGAGGATGTCGACCCGGACACCGGACAGCGGCCGCCCGACGGACTCTTCGACGAAGGTCTCGGGATCGCAGTCCCAGGACACGCTGCCGGCCTCCGAGCTGCCGTACGTCTGGCGGACCGGCACCCCGAACCGGGCCAGGAACCGCTGGCGGATGTCGGCCGACAGGAAGTTGCTGCCGGACAGGCACAACCGGATCGAGGACAGGTCGGCGTCCCGGTCGGTCGGCCAGTCGGCGAGCGCGCCGAGCAGGTAGGGCACGGCGGGGAAGACGGTGACCCGGTGCGCCCGGGCCAGGCCGAGGATGTCGCCGACGTCGACCCGGTCCGATTCGGCCAGCACCAGGGTCGCGCCCGCGCACATCGACACGATCATGCAGCACAGCTGGCCGAGCGCGTGGAACAGCGGCACCGCGCACAGGATCGCGTCGGACGGGGTGATGCCCGCGCTGGTGATGATGTTGCGGGCCTCGGCCAGCTGGTTGGCCTTGCTGCGACAGATGCGCTTCGGCTCGCCGCTCGACCCGGACGTGTAGGTGTAGACCCACGGGCCGTCGTGCTGCTCCGGCCCGTCGTCGTCGCCGCGGATGAGCCGGGCGAACTCGGGCCCGTCCACCGCGACCACCTCGGGCGTCAGTTCGAGCGAGGCCGCGAGCCGCCGCAGCCGCTCGACCGACCCCTGGGTGGTGAGCACCACCGCCGGCTTGCACTCGGCGATGTGCGCGACGAGCTCGGCCTCGGCCAGTCGCGGGTCCAACGCCTGCACCGTGGCCCCCAAGCCGGCGGTGGCGAAGTACCCGACCACGAACTGCGGGCAGTTGGGCAGCACGAGCAGCACGCAGTCGCCGAGGCCGATGCCGAGGCCACGCAGCCCGGCCCGCAGGCCGGCGATGTCCGCGGCGAGTTCGGCATAGCTGATCCGGCGGTCCCCGAACGCGATCGCGACGCGTTCGGGGCCGGCGGCGACGACGTCGGCGAGCACCCCGTCGATCACTGGACCCCTCCCGCCGCGGTGCCGATGCGCAGCTGCTCGACGACGTAGTCGGCCACGTCGCCGACCCGGCGGATGCGCTGCGCCCGCTCCTGGTCGATGGGTGGCAGCTCGAACTCGTCCTCGAGCGCGAACGCCAACTCCAGCAGGGCGAGCGAGTGGTAGCCGAGGTCGTCCACCAGGTCGGGGTCGTCGATGCCGGTCGCACCGCCGGGCGCCGGGGCCATGGCCAGTGCCAGCTCGGCGATCTGCCGCCGGACCTGGTCCTGCGTGCGCTGGGTCATGTCTGCCTTTCCGTCACGGCTCGACGATGACGTCGAGCAGATAGGGATGGGGTGCGGTCAATGCGGTCCGCAGCGCGTCGGCCAGCCGCTCCGGCGCGCGCACCTGGTCGGCGGCGCAGCCCTGGGCCCGGGCGATGCCGGCGAAGTCGATGCCGCCGATCGTGGTGCCGACCGTCTTGCCGATGCCGAAGCGCTGCGCGAAGCGGTCCACCGTGGCGTAACCGCGGTTGTTCACCACCACGACGGTGAGCGGCACGCCGAGCTTGACCGCCGACCACAGGGCCTGGATCGAGTACATGCTCGACCCGTCGCCCATCACCGCGACGACCCGCCGTTCCGACCGGCCGAGCGCGATGCCGACGGCGGCCGGCAGCGAATGGCCGAGCGCGCCGCTGGCACAGGTGTGGAAGCTGTCGGGCCGCGTGTTGGGCAGGTGCTCGCACATCACCGGCCGGCTGCTCGGCGCCTCCTCGACGATCACGCTGTCGACCGGGCGCACGTCGGCCAGGGTCTGCATGAGAAACGGCTCCGTGATCACCTGTGAGGCGACGACCCGGGCCGGGGCCTCCCGTCGGCGCGGCGCTGCGCGCGGCGCCGGCGGCGGGAAGTCGAGCAGGTCTCGCACGCCGGGCCGGATGCTGGTGACCACCGAGGTGCCGACCGGGGTCCAGGCTGCGGTCTGCGGATCGTCGGTGAGCTGGAACAGCTCGCAGCCGGGCGGCACGAACGGACCGGCGCCCGCGACGTGATAGGTGAAGACCGGGGCGCCCAACGACAACACCACGTCGTGACCGGTGAGCTCGGCGACGACGCCCTCACGCCACGGCGGCAGGAAACCGGCGAACAGCGGGTGCGACTCCGGGAAGGCGCATCGCGAGGACATCGGCTGCGCCCACACCCGGGCCTGATGGGCCTCGGCGAGCGCCACCACCTCGTCGAACGCCTGTTCCTGATCGACCGCGGCGCCGACGACCAACGCCGGGTTCCTCGCCGCCGCCAGGGCCTTGCCGACCACGCCGATGAGTTCGGGATCGGCGCGCAGCGCGGTGCTCATCCGGTGCGGGGCAAGCGGTTCGGCCGGCTGGTCCCAGTCGTCCGCCGGCACCGACACCAGCACCGGCCCCTTCGGCGGCGCCATGGCCAGGTGGTAGGCGCGCGCGACGGCCGCCGGGACGTCCTGCGCGCGGCCCGGCTCGCGGCTCCACTTCACGTACGGCTTGGGCAGTTCGGCCGCCTGGTCGGAGAACAGGTACGGCTCGCCGGCCAGCATGGACCGGGCCTGCTGGCCCGCGATCACCACCAGCGGGGTCCGGTTGCGGTAGGCGGTGAACAGGCTGCCCATCGCGTGCCCGACCCCGGCCGCGGAGTGCAGGTTGACCAGCGCGGCGTTGCGGGTCGCCTGGGCGTACCCGTCGGCCATGGCCAGCACCACCGACTCCTGAAGTCCCAGCACGTAACGGAAGTCGGCCGGGAAGTCGCACAGCATCGGCAGCTCGGTCGAGCCCGGGTTGCCGAACACCGAGGTCAGGCCGAACGACCGCAGCAGGTCGATCACGGCGTCCCGCACGGTGGCCATGTCCGCTCCTCTCCCTTGGCGTTGCCCAGCGCCGACCAGATCCGGTGCGGCGAGAGCGGTGACGTGACGAGCTGCTCGGCGATGGCCGGCACCGCCGCGGCGACGGCGTTGGCGATGGTCACCGGCGTCGGGATCGTGCCGCCCTCGCCCAATCCCTTGAAGCCGCCGGGAATCACCTCGCTCGGCGTGCAGCGGTGCTCGAGCGCCACCCTGGGCACGTCCGCCGCCGTGGGCAGCACGTAGTCCTGGTAGCTGGCGGTCAGCGGCCGGCAGGTCGCCGGGTCGTACACCACTTCCTCCAGCAGCGCGATGCCCAGGCCCTGCGCGATGCCGCCGACGATCTGGCCGTCGGCGACCAGCGGGTTGACCAGCACGCCGCTGTCGCTGATCGTCCAGTAGTCCTCGACGGTGACCTTGGCCGTCTCCAGGTCGACCGCGACCGCGGCGCCGTGCGCGGAGTAGGAGTAGGTGATCGCCGGGGGATCGAAGTCCACCGTCTCCTCCAGCTGGACGCGGTCCGGCTCGGCGCGGCCCCAGCCCTTCCAGCCTCGGAAGGCGACGTCCCGCCAGCTGATCGACTTCCCGTCGCCGTGGAACGCGGTGCCGTCGAAAGTCACGTCGCCGCCGAGGTAACTGGCGGCCAGGCCGTGCATGCGCGCCCGCATCCGGTCGGCGGCCCGGGACACGGCCCCGCCCGCGAGCGCAAGTGAACGGCTGGCCTGCGAGGACAGATCCGAGTAGGTGGCGGTGGCGGTGTCGCCCAACTCGACCGCGACCAGGTCCATCGGCACGCCGAGCCGGTCGGCGGCGATCTGCGCGAGCGCCGTCTCGATGCCCTGGCCCAACGAGATCACGCCGGAGAACACGGTGACGGTCCCGTCCTGGTTGACCCGCAGTCGCGCGCCCTCCCACCCAGCCCAGTCGATCTGGAACATCTCCAGCAGCGCGCTCGGCGCGAAACCGCTGATCTCCACGTTGGCCGTCACAGCGGTACCGCGTCGCACCGTGTTCGAGGACGCTCGCGTCCGCTCGGCGGCCAGTTCGGCGGCTCGGCGCAGCGCCGCCGGGTAGTCGCCCGAGTCGTAGGTGAGCATCGTTCGGGTTGTATAGGGCATCTCGTCGGGCCGGATCATGTTGAGCAGCCGCAGTTGCGTGGCGTCCATGCCGAGCTCGCGGGCGGCCTCCTCGACCAGCCGCTCCCGGATCCAGGCCGCCTCCTGCATCCCGTAGCCGCGATAAGCGCCGGTGGGCACCGAGTTGGTGTGCACCGCGGTCACGGTCGCGCCGGCCGCGGGGAACCGGTAGAGACCCTCGATGGCCAGCGCCGCCACCTGGAACGGCCCGCTGCCGGCCTGGATGGTGAAGGCGCCGACATCGCCGTGGATGTGCGCGTGCAGCGCGAGGAACCGCCCGTCGGCGTCCAGCGCGAGCCGGGCCGTCGCTTGCTGGCCGCGCCCGTGGTAGCTGGACGTGAGGTTCTCCGTGCGGTCCTCGATCCACTTGACCCGGCGGCCGAGCGTCATGGCCGCCAGGCAGACCAGGGCGTCGTCCACGTAGAGCGTCACCTTGCCGCCGAAGGAGCCGCCGACGTCCGGCGCCACCACCCGGATCTGGTCCACCCGCAGCCGCAGCGCGGCGGCCAGTTCCTGGCGCACCACGTGCGGCGACTGCGTGCTGCTCCAGACGGTCAGTTTCGCCGTGGCGGCAACCCATTCGGCCAGCAGGCCGCGCGGCTCCATCGGGCTGTGACAGATCCGCTGCACGGCCAGCCGGCGCTCGACGACGTGCGGCGCCCCCTCGATGATCCGCGCCAGCTCGTCGGCCGGATCGCCGAAGTGGATCCCACCCGCGAGGTTGCTGCCGGCCTCGGGATACAGCACCGGCGCGCCGTCAGCCAGGGCCGCGTCGATGCCGACGACCGCCGGCAGCCGCTCGTACTCGATCTCGACGAGTTCGGCGGCGTCCTCGGCCTCCTGCCGGCTGGCCGCCACCACCACCCCGATCGGCTGGCCGACGTACCGGGCGGTGCGCGTGGCCAGGTCGATCCGCTGCGTCGTCTGGCCGGGCAGCCGCCAGGCCAGGGGAATCGCGTCGGTCGCCCGCTCGATCTCGTCCGGACCGAGCACCAGCCGGGCCCGGCCGGCGGCCAGCGCGGGGCCGGCGTCGAACCGGGTGATCCGGCCGTGCGGCACCGTGCTGCGGAGCACGACGGCGTGCAGCGCGCCGCTGTCGTCGATGTCGTCCACGTAGTGGCCGTTGCCGCGC
The DNA here is from genome assembly GCF_044547355.1 of Kutzneria sp. NPDC052558. Lineage (NCBI taxonomy): Bacteria > Bacillati > Actinomycetota > Actinomycetes > Pseudonocardiales > Pseudonocardiaceae > Kutzneria > Kutzneria sp. NPDC052558. The sequence goes on along the minus strand of NZ_JBIUAG010000054.1, from coordinate 9,117 downwards.
AGCAGCCGCGGATCGTTCCGCTTCGGCAGCCGCCGGCCGATCGCGCCGCTCACCTCGGGGTGTCCTTTCCCTGCCAGTGCCGTTCGATCGCCGCCCGGATGCCCTGGTATCCGGTGCAGCGGCACAGGTGACCGGTCAGCACCTCGTCGACCGCCTCGGTCCCGGACAACCCCGCCCGGTCGGCGTACGTGAGGCTCATCAGCACGCCCGGCGTGCAGAATCCGCACTGGAGACCGCCCTCGGCCAACATCGCCTCTTGCAGGGGACCCAGCTCGCCGCCGTCGGCGAGGCCCTCGACGGTCTCCAGCCGGCAGCGGTCCGCCTGCACCGCGAGCATCAGGCAGGACCGCACCGGCTCGCCGTCCACCAGCACCGTGCAGGATCCGCAGACGCCCTGCTCGCACGAGACGTGCGTGCCGGTCAGCCCGAGCTCATGACGCAGGAAGTCGCTGAGCAGCGCGCGCGCCTCGGCCCGCGCCGACCGCTGCTCGCCGTTCACGGTCAGGGTGACGGTCATGTCTCTCATCGGCTGCCCCTCAGGGTCGTCAGCCGCGCGGCGGCACGGCGTAGCACGGTCCGCAGCAGATCGGCGCGGAACGCCGCGCTGCCATGGATGTCATCGGGCGGATCGACCTCCGCCGCGGCGGTGTCGAGCACGTCGCCGAGATCGTCGGACAGGGCGCGGCCGGCCAGCGCCCGTTCGGCGGCCGCCAGCCGCACCGGGCGGTCCGCGACCCCGGACGCGGCCAGCCGGGCCGACGAGATCACCGAGCCGGTCAGCCGCACGCCGAAACACGCTGCCACGAAAGGGAAACCACGGGCACCCCGCCGGGTCACCGACTCGAATCGAAACCGGAAACCCTTGTGCACCGGGAAATCCACCGCGACCAGCAGTTCGTCCGGTCGCCGTGACGTGTGGAAGGCCCCGCCGAAGAAGGACTGCGCCTCCTCGACCCGGGCGCCGGTCGCCGAGCGCAGCCGCAGCCGCGCTCCCAGCGCGACCGCCACCGCGGGCAGCTGAGCCGCCGGATCGGCATGGCACATCGAGCCGCCGAGGGTCGCCCGGTGGCGGATCTGCCGGTGGGCCACGGTCGCGACGGCCTCGGACAGCACCGGCAGCGCGCGGCCCAGCTCCGGGTTCCCGGCCAGGGAGTGCAGCCGGGCCATCGCGCCTATCCGCACGACCTCGTCGCCGATTCGGCATTCGGCCAGCTCCGGCAGCCGGTTGAGGTCCACCACGGTGGCCGGCCGGACCCGGCGCGCGTTCAGCAGCGGCACCAGGCTCTGCCCGCCGGCCAGCGCGACCGCCGACCCGCCGGCCCTGGCCAGTGCGCCGACCGCCTCGGCGACGGAGCTCGGCGTCAGGTAGTCGAAGGCGACGGGCTTCATCGGCCCTGCTCCGTGCTCAGCCGGACGAGCTCGGCTGCGGCCGGAGGGGTCAGGTGGCACAGCGCGTCCAGCACGGTCGCGTCCAGCAGCACCGTCGCTCCGGAGCGCTCGGAGACCAGCTTCAGCCGCTGGCCGTTGCCGGTCGGGAAGGCCAGCACCGTGACGGCCGCCGACTCGCAGAAGATCCGGCACAGCTCGACTTCTTGTTGTTGGGGGGCATCCCAGGCCAGTCCGCTCATGACACAGTCCCCGAGTCAGAAGATGATGGAAAGTTGTTCGTGCGTGGCGACCTCGGTGTCCAGCAGCACCCGGCGGCGCAGCAGGCGAGCCTGGGGCGTCCCGAGGTGGGCGATGACGTCCTGGCGGGCGGCGGTAGCGGACGCGGACTCGTCCTGGCCCCGATGCCAGGCCGCGAGCACGTTGCAGTCCACCCGCCAGGTCTGCGGCTCGTCGGTCTCGAACACCCGCACGCCGCTGAGGAAATGCCGGACGACCGCGCTCGGCCGGTCGGACCAGGCGTGCTGCTTGCCGGCCCGGCCCAGCTTCATCGCCAGCACGCCCTTGGTCGCCTCGAACAGCAGCGCCCGCTCGCTGTGCCGGGGCAGGCTGGGATCCTCGCGCAGCAGCGGCACCGGCACCTGGTACAGGAAGTCCTCGTCGATCAGGTCCAGCCATTGCCCGTACCGGCATTCGTCCAGTGCGGCGCCCTCCTCGACGAGCAGCGCGACGGCCACCGCGTCGAGGTCCGGCCGGCGGGCCCCGCGGGCCGGGAAGGGCCGCAGCTCGACCGGCCTGGCGTCGGCGTCGACCGTGTCGGTCACCGTGGTTCCCCCATCAACTCGGCCCAGCGCCGGTAGAATCCGCGCTGGTTGTGCTCGGACAACGTGCTGTATTCGGCCCGCCCGGGACCCGGGAAATCCGGCACGGGTTCGCCGAGGCCCAGCCCCAGGCTGAGATCGGTGGGCGCCGAGTCGGCGACGCAGCCGCTGATCGCCCTGTCGATGCGCGCGAAGTTCTCGAAGTCGTCCATCTCGAACAACATCCCGCCGGCGGACTGCGACCGCGCCTGGAAACCGTACGAGCGGCGTTTCCACTCCTCGCTCATGCCCTTGGGCACCAGCGTCCAGTACAGGCATTCGGTGCGGCGGGCGCTGATCGGGAGATGCGTGCGCCAGACGAAGTACTTGGTGAGTGGATCGGACTCCCGCCCGATGGCCCGGTCGTGCGAGACGCTCAGGAACGCGGCGTTCGGGAACACTATGCCATGGGCCACCTCGCAGTGTGAATTGAAACGCACCTGCTCGTCGGTCTGGGCCGCGGTGAACTCCGGCCACAGCTGTTGCGGATAGCCCAGATACATCGGATCCGTGGTGCCGTGGGTCAGCAGGTGCTGCCCCTTCTCGACCACATAGCCCGCGCGGAGCGCGTGACCACCGGGGGTGGCGACGTTGATCGCGATCAGGTCCATTTCCCGGGCGCCGAGCGTGCCGCTGGCCAGCGAGTCCCCGTAGATGCCCAACTCGAACGCCGACTTGTGGGTGGTCTGCATGTGATAGCCGTCGCCGGCGAAATTGTCGGTGACCAGCTTCCAGTTGCCCTTCATCACCGACCGCTGCGGCGGCCCGTACACCTCCCACTCGCCGCCGGTCAGGTCCAGCATCGCGTCCAGGTACCAGCGCAGGTCGCCGAGGTAGTCGACCAGCGGCGGGGCCTGCTCGTCCCAGGTGGCGAACACGAAACCCCGATAGCTGTGGGCCCGCGCGCGGGGCAGGTCGTAGCGCTGTTTGCGGAAGTCGGACGGGTAGTGCGTCCGCAGGCCGGGCACGCCGACCAGCCGGCCGTCGTTGGCGAACGTCCACCCGTGGTAGCTGCACCGGAAGTGGGCGGCATTGCCGAAACTGGCCCGGCACAGCTGCGTGCCGCGATGGCTGCACGAGTTCAGCAGCACCGTGATCTCGCCCAGTTCGTCGCGCGCCACGATGACGCTGTCGTTGCCCAGTCGTCGGACCAGGTAATCACCGGGATCGGTCAGCTCGCTCTCGAAGCCGATTAGCTGCCAGGACGTGCGGAAAACATGTTCGTATTCCCGGTTCAGGACGGCCTCGTCCGTGAACGCCGGCCGGTCGAGCCGATATGTGGGCAGGTTGTCCTGCCATGGGAGATCCTGCGTCATCTCACGCTCCGACTGGGTCCTATTCGTGACTGGACAGGGCGTGGTCTGCATACTCCGGGCCGGCCGTCGGTTCTGTCAATGTCGCCGGGTTGCCCCGCACCCCGGGCCGTCGATCGGGGTGTTGTCAAGGATCGTGGCGTCGCGGGCGACGGCTTGTTCATCGTCCGGAAATTTGCTCTAGTGGCGGAGGCGTATCCGTCGATGCGTATCTGTTGCTCATGAAACTGTGCACGAAGGGTGTTCCTCGATGACGCAGGATCTGTCGGCTGCCGACTTTTCGCACAACGATTTCGAGTACATTCCCGACCCGTTCCCGTTCTTCGAGAAGATGCGCGCCGAGAAGCCTGCGTATCAGTCCGAGCGAATTTTTGGCGGTGCCTGGCTGTTCTTCTCCTATGCCGACTGTCTGGCGTTGATGAAGGACGAACGGCTGTCCAACGCCCGGGCCGCGGTGCCGCTGTGGTTCCTGCCGCAGGCCCACCGCCACGAGTTCGCCGACATGATCAGCGTGTACGAGCGCTGGCTGGCCTTCCACGACGGCAAGCAGCACACCCGGTCTCGCCGCCAGGCCAACCGCAGCTACATGCCGTTCAGCGACGAGCTGCTGGAGCCGAGGATCCAGCGGATCGTGGACGGGTTGCTGGACAAGGTCGACCCGCGCGGCTTCGACCTGATGGCGGAGTTCGCCTTCCCACTGCCGGCCATGGTCATCGCCGACGTGCTGGGCGTGCCGACCGAGGCCCACGCCGAGCTGACCCGGTGGACCGACGACATCGCGCACCTGTTCGGCTCGACGCACGTGACCGTCGAACACCTCAAGCGCACCCAGGTCAGCACCCGCGAGCTCACCGAGTTCCTGATGTCGCCGCAGTGCCTCGCGCAGTCGGAACGGGACCAGGGGTTGCTATACCACCTGCGCAAGGCCGAGGTGTACGGCTATCGCTTCAGCGACGAGGACGTGGTGGCCCAGGCCGCGCTGCTGCTGTTCGCCGGCGTGGCGTCGATCCGCTACCTGATCGGCAACAGCGTGCACGCGCTGGAGCAGCGGCCGAAGCAGGAGCGGCAGCTGCTGCTGAACCCGGCCACCGTCGGGGACGCTGTGGAGGAACTGCTGCGCTACTGCACGCCGGTTCAGTTCGTCGGACGGGTCGCCCGGGAGGACTTCAGCTACACCACGGCCTGCGGCGAGCAGGTCCGGATCGGCGCCGGCCGGCCGATGATCCTCTACGTGGGTTCGGCCAACCGCGACGGCGAGCAGTTCGACCGGCCCGACGAGCTGGTGCTGACCCGGCCGGCCCCCAACCGGCACCTGACCTTCGGCGCCGGCCGGCACCTGTGCTTCGGCGACCCGCTGGTCCGCCAGACCACGCGCATCGCGCTGGCCACGCTGTACCGGCGGATGCCCGACCTCCAGTCCAACCCGCAGAGCCTGAACTGGAACAACAACCTCGGCTTCCACGGGTTCACCGCGCTCGAGGTGGCCGCTGAGAGCCGGGTCGGCACCGGCCGGGCCGTCGTGTGAGCACGGCCCCGGTTTCCGCACATCCCCGACGCACCAAGGAGAAAGCCATGGCGCACGAGAGGTTGCGCAACTTCGTCGACGGCAAGTGGACCGAGCCCGTGGACGGCGATCACGTTGATCTGCTCGACCCGTGCACGGGAGCCGCCTACCTCAGCGTGCCCAGCAGCGGGCCGAAGGACGTCGACGCGGTCATGACCGCGGCGGCGGCAGCCTTCCGTGACTGGCGGTCGACCACCCCGAACCACCGTCAGCAGGTGCTGCTGCGCATCGCCGACGCGCTCGAGTCCCGCGCCGACGAGTTCGCCGCCGCGGAGGCCCGCTGCACCGGCAGCGCCGCCGCCGCGGGCGAGGTTCCGCTGATGGTCGACCAGCTGCGGTTCTTCGCCGGCGCGGCCCGGCTGCTGGAGGGACGGTCGGCCGGCGAGTACGTCCCCGGCCGGACCTCGTACGTCCGCCGGGAACCGGTCGGGGTGTGCGCCCAGCTGGCACCGTGGAATTTCCCGCTGCTGATGGCGGTTCTCAAGAGCGCGCCGGCCATCGCGGCCGGCAACACGGTGGTGCTCAAGCCGGCCGAGTCCACACCGCTGTCCGCGTTGATGTACGCGGAACTGGTTGCCGAGTTCGTGCCGGCCGGTGTGCTCAACGTCGTCTGCGGGGGACCTGACACCGGCCGGCTGATGGTGGAGCACCGCGAGCCGGCGATGGTGTCGCTGACCGGCTCGGTCGAGGCCGGGATGAACGTGGCGGCCGCGGCCGCTGCCGGGCTCAAGCGCGTGCACCTGGAGCTGGGCGGCAACACACCCGTCGTGGTCTGTGCCGACGCCGACGTGCCGACGGCCGTCGAGAAGATCATCGAGGGCGCGGTCGGCAACGCCGGCCAGGACTGCACGGCCACCGCCCGGGTGCTGGCCGCCGAGGAGGTCTACCGGGAGGTGGTCGACGGCCTGGCCGCCGCGGCGGCCAAGGTCCGCCCGGGGCCGCCGTCCGACCCGGACGCCCACTACGGCCCGCTCAACAACGCTGCCCAGCTGGCCCGGGTGGACGGACTGGTCGACCGGCTTCCCGCGCACGCGCGGGTGGTCACCGGCGGACACCGGCACGGCGACGTCGGGTACTTCTACGCGCCCACGGTCATCGCCGATGTCCGCCAGGACGACGAGATCACCCAGAACGAGATCTTCGGCCCGGTCGTCACCGTGCAGCCGTTCCGCGACGAGCGCGAGGCGGTCGAGCTGGCCAACGGTGTCCGGCAGGGACTGGCCTCGTCGGTCTGGACCACCGACCACGCGAGGGCGATGCGCCTGAGCGGACAGCTCGAGTTCGGCACGGTGTGGGTGAACACGGTGCTCGGCTTCCCGACCGAGATGCCGCTGGGCGGCTTCAAGCACTCGGGCTACGGCAAGGACCTGTCGGTGTACGGATTCGACGCTTACACCCGGATCAAGCACGTCATGCACGAGTTCGGTGCATGAGGGCGTTCAACCGTGGACTTCCCACAGTTGCACCCGAGCCGTCCGGCAACGTCCGTCCATGATGGACCGGAGTGCTCAGACTGCTCAGCGGCTGCCCCGTGCCGCCGTGACGGCACGCGACGATCTCCGCGGCGATGGACAGCGCGGTCTCCAGCGGCGTGGACCCGCCCAGATCCAGGCCGATGGGGGAGCGCAGCCGGGCCAGTTCGGCCTCGGTGATACCCACTTCCCGCAGCGCGGCCACGCGCCGCAGGTGGGTGCGCCGGGAGGCCATCGCCCCGACGTAGCCGACCGGCAGCCGCAATGCCCGCGCCAGTAGGGGAATGTCGAACTTCAGATCGTGGGTGAGCACGCAGATGACCGTCCTCGAGTCCACCGACTGCGAGTCGAGGTAGCGATGGGGCCAGTCGACGACGACCTCGTCCGCGTCGGGAAACCGTCGCCTGGTGGCGAAAACGGCTCGGGCGTCGCAGACGGTGACGTGATGGCCGAGCAGTTTGCCGACGCGCACCAGCGCGGCGGCGAAGTCGATCGCGCCGAACACCAGCATCCGCGGCGGCGGGGTGCGGGTCTCGACGAGGAGTCCGACCCGGTGCTCGTCACAGCCGCTCTCGATGGTCGTGACGCCGCCGGTGGCGAGTGCGGAGGTGGCCAGGGCCATCGCGGTCCGATCGCGTTCGCGGTCGCCGAGACCGCCTTCGCACTCGCCGTCCGCGTGGACGTGCACCGCCCGGCCGAGCAGGTGTTCCGGGCCGTCGACGATCCGGACGAGCGCCGCGGCCCGCCCGCTCGCGCCGGCCCCCAGCGCGGCGAGCAGCTCCGGCCGGCGCCGTGGATCGACACGCTGGACGAAGACATCGAGCACGCCGCCACAGGTCAGGCCGACCGCGAAGGCGTCGGTGTCGGAATACCCGAAACGTTCGAGGCGGGAGACCGCGTCCTCGCCGTCGGCCAGCAGCTGTAGGCCGAGTTCGTACACCGCGGCCTCGACGCAGCCGCCGGAGATGCTGCCGACCGCGTTTCCGTCCGAGTCGACGGCCATCGTCGCTCCCGGCTGTCGTGGCGCGCTGCCGCTCACCGCCACCACGGTCGCGACCGCGAACGGCCGTCCGGCCCGGCTCCACCCGAGTAGTTCGTCCGCGATTTCGAGCATGATCCGCCCCTTTCGCAACGCGCTGCTTTCCGTGTCCATTTCTTAGTGGTTGAAGTCAGGAAAGGAAACCGATGAAGGCTCCATACGACGACTACGCGAACGAGTATCTTCAGGCGACGGACAGCGATTTTCGGCGGGACGTCATCGACTATTCGGTGCACGAGGCCGTCGGTGACGTGCGCGGCCTCGCGGTGCTCGACCTCGGCTGCGGCGACGGCCGGGTCGGTCGGCTCCTGGTCGACCGGGGGGCCGGCCGGGTCGTCGGCGTCGACCAGTCCGAGGAGATGCTGCTCCTGGCCGAAACGCACGCGGGTGACCGGGATCGGCTGACCTATTTGCGGCACCATGCCCACGAGCTGCCCGATCTCGGCGGTTTCGACCTGGTCGTCGCGGTGAACATGCTGCATTACGCCCGCACCGAGGACGAGTTGGCGCGGATCTATCAGCGGGCCGCCGCGCACCTCCCGCCGGGTGGCCGTTTCATCGCCGTTCTCAACGATGCCCACTACGACCCCGACGGCCCGAGCATCGCCCGCTACGGTTTCGTGATCCACCAGCTCGGTGGGCCGCGGCACAACGGATCCGAGCTGCACCAGCAGTTCGTCGACGGCGACCGCGTCGTCGTCGAAGTGCGGAACTACCACTGGCTCCGGGAAACCCACGAGAATCTGTTGCAGAAGGCCGGCTTCGCCCATATCGAGTGGACGCCCTTGACGGCCTCCCCGGATTCAGCCGCCCGCTGCGGCGACGGCTACTATGACGGCTACCTGGCGAACCCACACCTCACGATGTTGCGGGCCACCCTGCGCTAGCCCCAAGGCCGTTTAGTTAGCGCGTGAGGCGGTGTGTCAACCCCCTGAAACAAGCAACGGAGTCCCTGCTAGAACGGTGTCGACCAAGATCACCAGCTAGCAAAAACTCCGTTGGACACACAGTCTGTCATCACCCGCACGATCACCGTGGCCGGGGGCCGATACGCGCCCGGCCACCTCGGTGAACTCACCCAACACCTCCCCTTCGACATGGTCGACCAAGCGCTGGCCGCGACCAGGACGACCCAGTCCCGGCTACGGGACCTGCCCTCCCGGGTAGTGGTCTACCTGCTGCTGGCCGCCTGCCTGTTCCCCGAGACCGGGTATGCGGGTGTGTGGCGCAAGCTGACTGCCGCACTGGACGGCCTGCCCACCGCCACACCCACCCCCAGCGGCCTGTCCCAGGCCCGCCAACGAGTCGGGACAGCGCCCCTGCGATGGCTGTTCGACCTGCTGCGCGGCCCAGCGGCCACCCCCGGACAACGCGGGACCCGATGGCGAGCCTGCTGGTCTGCGCGATCGACGGCACCACCCTGACCGTGCCCGACACCCCGCGCATGCTCACCCGCTTCACCAAGCAACGAGGCAACCACGGC
>NZ_JBIUAG010000053.1:0-53533 GCF_044547355.1 Kutzneria sp. NPDC052558 | reverse complement strand
CGCCCACTCCTTCACCATCACCCTCCGCACCCACTCCTGAGCTTGGAAGGGGGCTTTCCTCCACTCGGAGTGGAGGAAAGCCCCCTTCCAAGCGCCCATGCGGCCCCGCCCGGCCGGTCGGGCGGGGCCGTCAGGCCTTGAAGGAGTGCAGGTCGGCCGCGTACAGGAGCTGCTCGGCGTCCCAGGCCACGAAGGTCCGGACCAGGCGGAAGCCGAGGCGTTCGGCGAGGCGGCGGGACCGGGTGTTGGCGGCCTGGGTGCGCAGGATGACAGGCTGCTCGGGGAGCTCGGCGGCGCCGGCGCGAAGCACCGCCGTGGTGGCCTCGAAGGCGTAGCCACGGCCCCAGGCCGAGCGGTGCAGCAGATAGCCGGGCTCGATTTCCTCGGCGCCCTCGGTGAGATGGCCGGGCTGGTCGGCGGGCGGCCGCATGAGCTGCACGGTGCCGAGAAAGACGTCCGACTCCTTGTCGGCGATGACGTAGAGGCCGGCGGCCGCGGTCAGGTTGGCCATGCCGATCTCGGCGATGCGCCGCTCGACGGCCTCCCGGGTGCTGTGCCCGCCGATGTGAGCGCCCACCTCGGGATCGGTCCGCAGCTCGATGAGCCGCTCCCGGTCGGACTCGCGCGACTTGCGCAGCACGAGGCGGTCGGACTCGATGCGGACGGCGGAAAGCGCCATGGGTCCCCCGATCTTCGTGTCCGAAAGACGCCTCCACCCCGCGCCGGTTGCGTGTATACAAAATGTATGCGTGAACACGGGTATGAGGTGAACGTCACCTGGACGGGTGAGACGACCGGGATCCGGGACTACTCGCGGGCCCACGAGGTGAGCGTCGAGGGCAAGCCGGCGCTGCCCGGCTCCTCCGACCCGGCCTTCCGGGGCGACCGGGATCGCTACAACCCCGAGGAGCTGCTGGTGGCTTCGCTGGCCCAGTGCCACATGCTGTGGTTCCTGGGCCTGGCCGCCGAGGCGGGCATCGTGGTCACGGCCTACCGGGACCGCGCGACCGGCACGATGGTCGAGCAGGCGAACGGCGGCGGCCGGTTCACCAGCGTGACGCTACGGCCGGAAGTGACCGTCCACAGTGGTCACGAGCGGCTGCCCGAGCTGCACGAGAAGGCCCATCACCTGTGCTTCATCGCCAACTCGGTGAACTTCCCCGTGACCGTCGAGACCGCTCAGTCGGCGGCCTGACGGCGGGTCTGGGTGCGCAGCCGGGCGGTGTACTCGCGCATGCGCCGGGGGTAGCCGACCTTGCTCACCTCGTAGACCGGGATCCCCAGTTTGCGGCCGAGCCGGAACGCCGCCTGCTCGTCGCCGATGCGGCGGCGGGTCCACTCGCCGTCATGAGCGACCAACACCACAGTGGTCTCCGTCACCGTGGTCCGCGGCTCGACGAAGGCCTCCACCCCGCGGTGCGATCCCGCCCATGCCTCCAGGTGAGAGGTGTCGTGCGAGGTCGCGCCCCGGGTCACGCCTGGACGCCCCGTCCTGCGAAAACGATCGAACAGGCCCACCGGCGCCTCCTCCCATATCGGACGTCTCAAGTCAATCGTGCCAGCAGCGGGGCTCGAAGAGTGTGAAACGCACTCGATCCCTCCCCCGGTCAGGGCAGCCGCGACGGCGAAGTGACAAGATGGCCACAGTTGACGCGCGCGTACACGCGCGAGCGACCCGCAGACCACGAATTGCCACTGTTGCCAGTCGAGGAGATCCCGTGACCGACACCTCCGCCGACCTTGTGATCCTGGGCGGCGGCTCGGGCGGCTACGCCTGCGCCTTCCGCGCGGCCGAGCTCGGCCTGTCCGTCATCCTGGTCGAGAAGGACAAGCTGGGGGGCACCTGCCTGCACCGCGGCTGCATCCCGACCAAGGCCCTGCTGCACGCGGCGGAGGTCGCCGACGCGGCCCGCGAGGGTGACAAGTTCGGCGTCAAGAGCTCGCTCGAGGGCATCGACATGCCGGGCGTGAACTCGTACAAGGACGGCGTGATCTCCGGCCTCTACAAGGGCCTGCAGGGCCTGGTGAAGGCCAACAAGGTCACGCTCGTCGAGGGCGCCGGCACCTTCCAGGGCCCCAACACGGTCGTCGTCGACGGCAACCGCTACACCGGCAGGAACGTCGTGCTGGCCACCGGCTCCTACGCCCGCAGCCTGCCCGGCCTGGAGATCACCGGCCGGGTCATCACCAGCGACCAGGCCCTGAACCTGGACTGGGTCCCGGAGAAGGTCGTCGTGCTCGGCGGCGGCGTCATCGGCGTCGAGTTCGCCAGCGTGTGGAGCTCCTTCGGCGCCGACGTGACCATCGTCGAGGCGCTGCCCCGACTGGTCCCGGCCGAGGACGAGTGGGCCTCCAAGCAGCTGGAACGCGCCTTCCGCAAGCGCGGCATCAAGTTCAAGACCGGCGTGAAGTTCACCGGCGCCACCCAGAGCGACACCGGCGTGTCGGTGAGCCTGGAGAACGGCGACGTGCTCGACGCCGACCTGCTCCTGGTGGCCGTCGGCCGTGGCCCGAACACCGCCGGCCACGGCTACGAGGAGGCCGGCGTCCGGATGGAGCGCGGCTTCGTCATCACCGACGAGCGGCTGCGCACCAACCTGCCCGGCGTGTACGCCGTCGGCGACATCGTGCCCGGCCTCCAGCTGGCCCACCGCGGCTTCCAGCAGGGCATCTTCGTGGCCGAGGACATCGCCGGGCAGAACCCGCGGGTCATCGACGAGGCCGGCATCCCGCGCGTGACCTACTGCAACCCGGAGGTCGCCTCGGTCGGCCTGACCGAGGCCGCGGCCAAGGAGAAGTACGGCTCGGCCACGACCTACCTCTACAGCCTGGCCGGCAACGGCAAGAGCCAGATCCTCAAGACCAGCGGCGGCGTGAAGCTGGTCAAGGCGCCTGACGGCCCGGTCGTCGGCGTCACCCTCGTCGGCGAGCGCGTCGGCGAGCTCATCGGCGAGGCCCAGCTGATCTACAACTGGGAGGCGTTCCCCGAGGACGTCGCCCCGCTGATCCACGCCCACCCCACCCAGACAGAAGCCCTCGGCGAGGCGTTCCTCGCCCTGGCCGGCAAGCCGCTGCACGTGCACGGCTGACCCGTCGGCACACAGTCAGCCACGCGAGCAACGAGCACGAGGAGTCACTAACCCATGGCCTTCTCCGTCCAGATGCCGGCACTCGGCGAGAGTGTCACGGAGGGCACCGTCACCCGCTGGCTCAAGCAGGAAGGTGAGCGCGTCGAGGTCGACGAGCCCTTGCTGGAGGTCTCCACCGACAAGGTCGACACGGAGATCCCGTCGCCGGCCGCCGGGGTGCTGCAGAGCATCCTCGTCAAGGAGGACGAGACCGTCGAGGTCGGCGCCGAGCTCGCCGTGATCGGCGACGGCGCGTCGGCCCCCGCCCCGGCGCCGGCCCCCGAGCCCGCCGCCGCGCCGGCCCCGGCCCCCGCTCCGGCCGCCGAGGCCCCGGCCGCTCCGGCTCCGGCGGCGGCCCCGTCGGCCCCGGCCCCGTCGGCCGGTCCCGCCGAGGGCACCGAGATCACCATGCCGGCGCTGGGCGAGAGCGTCACCGAGGGCACGGTCACCCGCTGGCTCAAGCAGGTCGGCGACCACGTCGACGTGGACGAGCCGCTGCTGGAGGTGTCCACCGACAAGGTCGACACCGAGATCCCGTCGCCGGTCGCCGGCACGCTGCTGGAGATCTCGGCCGGCGAGGACGCCACCGTCGAGGTCGGCGGCAAGCTGGCCGTCATCGGCTCCGGCTCCCCGGCCCCCGCCCCGGCTCCGGCACCGGCCCCCGCGCCTGCTCCCGCCCCGGCTCCGGCCGCTCCGGCCCCGGCCCCCGTGGCCGCTGCCCCGGCTCCGGCCGCCCCGGCCCCCGCGCCGGCCGCCGCCGCGCCCGCTTCGGCCCCGGCTGCTTCGGACGACGCCAACGGCGCTCCGTACGTGACGCCGCTGGTCCGCAAGCTGGCGTCGGAGAACGGCATCGACCTGAACTCGCTTCAGGGCACCGGTGTCGGCGGTCGGATCCGCAAGCAGGACGTGCTGGCCGCCGTGGAGGCCAAGAAGGCCCCCGCCCCGGCTCCGGCCGCCCCCGCTGCCGCCGCCCCCGCCGCGTCGGCTCCGGCCGCCGCGTCCGCCGCTCCGTCGCCCGAGGCGGCGGCGCTGCGGGGCACCACGCAGAAGATGACCCGGATCCGGCAGACCATCGCCAAGCGCATGGTCGAGTCGCTTCAGGTCTCCGCGCAGCTCACCACCGTGATCGAGGTGGACATCACCCGGATCGCCCGGCTGCGGGACCGCGCCAAGCGCGGCTTCGAGGCTCGCGAGGGCGTGAAGCTGTCCTTCCTGCCCTTCTTCGCCAAGGCCGCGGTCGAGGCGCTCAAGCAGCACCCGCAGGTCAACGCCTCCATCAACGACCAGACGATGGAGGTGACCTACCACGGGGCCGAGCACCTGAGCATCGCGGTGGACTCGCCCAAGGGCCTGATGGTGCCGGTGATCCACAACGCCGGCGACCTCAACATCGCCGGCCTGGCCCGCAAGATCGCCGACCTGGCCGAGCGGACCCGCAACAACAAGATCAAGCCGGACGAGCTGGCCGGCGGCACCTTCACGCTGACCAACACCGGCAGCCGGGGCGCCCTGTTCGACACGCCGATCCTGAACCAGCCCCAGGTCGGCATGCTCGGCACCGGCGCCGTGGTGAAGCGCCCGGTCGTGGTGGCCGACGAGGCCGGCGGCGACACCATCGCCATCCGGTCCATGGTGTACCTGGCCCTGTCCTACGACCACCGTCTGGTGGACGGCGCGGACGCGGCCCGCTTCCTCACCACGATCAAGCACCGCCTGGAGGAAGGCGCCTTCGAGGCCGACCTCGGCCTCTGACTCCCGCGAGTCCCTGGCGAATGGAGGTTTCGGGCAGATCGTGGACCCAGTCCAGGATCTGCCCGAATCCGTGTTTCGGTGTGTTCCGGAGCGCGACTCGCCGGGGACCCCGGTGCTGCGGCGCACAGGTTCGCGAGGGACGATCTGGGTATGCGCGTGGTGGTGGCCGGCTCGTCCGGCTTGATCGGTTCCGCCCTGCTGCCGGTGTTGCGGCACGGCGGTCACGAGGTGCTGCGCCTGGTGCGCCGGCCGGCGGCGGCCCGGGACGAGCGGACGTGGGACCCGCCGGCGGGCCGGATCCAGGACGGCACGCTGGACGGCGTGGACGCGGTGCTCAACCTGTGCGGGGCGGGCATCGGCGACAAGCGGTGGAGCCAGGCCCGCAAGCAGACGCTGCTGGACTCCCGGGTGGAGCCGACGGAGGTGCTGGCGGCGGCGGTCGCCGAGCACAAGGTGCCGGTGCTGGTGAACGCCTCGGCGGTCGGCTTCTACGGCGACACCGGCGATCGTGAGGTCGACGAGTCCGGGGCGAAGGGCCGGGGCTTCCTGGCCGACCTGGTGCACGAATGGGAGTCGGCGACCCGGCCGGCCAAGGACGCCGGGGCCCGGGTGGTGCTGCTGCGCACCGGCCTGGTGCTGGCCGAGTCCGGCGGCCTGCTGGGCAAGCTGCGGCCGCTGGTGTCGCTGATGCTGGGCGGCAAGCTGGGCGACGGCCGGCAGTTCTGGCCGTGGATCTCCCTGGACGACGAGCTGGCGGCGATCCGCTTCGTGCTGGAGCACGACGACATCGCCGGCCCGGTGAACCTGTGCGCGCCGGAGCAGCTGACCAACGCCCAGCTGACCCGGGAGCTGGGCGAGGCGCTGGGCCGACCGACCCCGTGGACCGTGCCGGGCTTCGCGATCCGGGCCGTGCTGGGCGAGTTCGCCGACGAGGGCATCCTGATCGGCCAGCGGGCGACCCCGGCGGCGCTGCTGGCCCACGGCTTCCAGTTCCAGCACGAGACGCTGGCCACCGCGCTCGGGGACGTGCTCGGGGCGCGGGCGTAAAGTCGGTATGTGACGACCTCTTCCTGCCGTGCCACGGCCGATCCCGTGCAGGTGCGGCCGCTGGGCACCATCGACTACGCGCAGGCCTGGGAGTTGCAGCGGGAGCTGCTCAACGCCCGGGCCGACGGCGCGGGTCCGGACACCCTGCTGCTGCTGGAGCACCCGTCGGTCTACACCGCCGGCAAGCGCACCGAGCCCGAGGACCGGCCGCAGGACGGCACGCCGGTGATCGACGTGGACCGCGGCGGCAAGATCACCTGGCACGGTCCCGGGCAGTTGGTCGGCTACCCGATCGTCAAGCTGTCCGACCCGGTGGACGTGGTCGACTACGTGCGGCGCATCGAGCAGGCCCTGATCCACGTGTGCGACTCGTTCGGCCTGGCCACCGGCCGGGTCGAGGGCCGCAGCGGGGTGTGGCTGGCCGCCGACGGCGACCGTCCGGAGCGCAAGATCGCCGCCATCGGCATCCGGGTCCAGCGCGGCGTCACCATGCACGGCCTGGAGATCAACTGCAATGCCGACCTGGACGCCTTCGGCAAGATCATCCCGTGCGGCATCCGCGACGCCGGCGTCACCTCGCTGAGCGCCGAGCTCGGCCGGGACGTCACCGTGGCCGAGGTCCAGCCGCTGGTCCAGGCGGCCGTGCTGGCCGCGATCGAGGGCACGCTGCCGGTCACCGTCCGCGACATCGAGCGTGACCAGCCGACCGCCGCCGGGGTGACCTTCTCGCTGTCCTCCTGACACCCACCCCCCCTTCTCTGATATTCCGTAACTACGGAAAAACGGAAGAGGGGGTTCCATGCTGTCTCGACGACACCTGTTGGCCGGTGCGGCGGCGGTCGCGGCGGTCCCGCTGCTGGCCGGTCACGCGGTGGCTGACACGCCCACGCCGCCGGCCACCGACTGGATCCAGTGGCTGGCGCAGCGCCGCGAGCACGTCAGCCTGTACGCCGACGACGACCGCGGCCATCGGCTGGCGTGGCAGGCCGATCGCCGGGTGCCGACGGCGTCCACCTACAAGTCCATCCACGCGGCGACGTTCGCCGGCAGCGGCATCAACCCGCAGCGGCGGATCAGGATCCGGGACTGGGAGGCGTACTTCCTGCCCGGCATGGACGGCGACGCGCACCCGAACTCGCTGGCCATGCTCGGCATCCCGGCCAACGGCAAGTACGCCGCCGACCCGGACCAGCTGATCCCGCTGGACTGGGTGGTGCAGGCGATGATCGTCCAGAGCGACAACGCGGCCGCCGACTACCTGCGCGACCGGCTCGGCGTGCCGGCGCTGCGCCGGACGGCCGCGTGTGGCGGCTGGCCGAACGCCGAGGTGGCCCCGGAGCTCGGTCAGATGCTGCGGTTGTGGTGGCCAGGCGCCAACGACGAGCTGGCAGCCCGGTTCCTGGCCGACGCCACGTTCCGCACGCGGGCGTTGGCCGAGCTCAGCGACGTGCCGACCACGGACGCGATGCTGGCCTGGACGAAGACCACCAACCGCGCCACGCCGAGGGATCTGGCCTCGCTGTTCCGGTCCATCGCCACCGGCCGCGTCCCTGGGCAGCACTACCTGGAACTGCCCACGCAGGGCGGCACGCTGCCGGGCGAACTGGGCATCGGCTACAAGGGCGGGTCGCACCCCGGGGTGATCGACATGGCCCTCTACCTGCGCCGCGCCGACGGCACCGTGGTCACGGCCACCATCATGGTGTCCGAGCTGTCGTGGTCCGACTGGCTGGCCATGAACGCGGGCGTCGGCGACTACTCGGTGCAGATCGGGCTGGGCCTCCTGCGCGACCCGGCGACCTGGCAGCGGGTCTCCCGGGAGCTCGTGCATGCTTGACGACCGTGTCTGACTACGACGAACGGCTGGCTGACCTCGAACGACGCGTGGCGGCGCTGGAGGGAGTCGCCGCCGCGCCCGAGGGGTTGGAGGCGGGCATCGTCGGCTACCAGGGCGATGTCCGGCTCAACGGCGACCTGTCGTGGCAGATCC
Organism: Kutzneria sp. NPDC052558; assembly: GCF_044547355.1. Taxonomy (NCBI): domain Bacteria; kingdom Bacillati; phylum Actinomycetota; class Actinomycetes; order Pseudonocardiales; family Pseudonocardiaceae; genus Kutzneria; species Kutzneria sp. NPDC052558. Next base: position 45,616 of record NZ_JBIUAG010000053.1, on the reverse strand, counting down.
GGTTCGGCGTGGACGCGACGCTCACGCTGCCGGACGGCCCGCGGGTGGACCTGCTGGCCGCGCTGGGCCACCCGGTGCGGGCGGCGATCGTCCGGCACCTGATCGCCCACGGTGCGCAGCCCGCCCCCGCCTTGTCGGAGGCGGCCGGGCTGCGCTCCACCGGCCAGCTCTACCACCACCTGAAGGCCCTGGTCACGGCCAAGGCGGTGGAGCAGGACAGCCGCGGCAGCTACCGGGTGCCGCCGACGGCCGTCATCCCACTGCTGGTGATCCTCACGGCCGCCGCGGACGTGGCGGGCCAGCTGCGGTGAGCTACCCGAAATCGACATTCGGTGTGCCGGACAGCGGGACTCGCCGAAGGAAGTCAGTGAGCAGCTCGGCCGCCCGTGCCGGGTCCTCGGCGGGGAAGAGGTGTCCGGCACCCGGTTCCACGACCAGCTCCGAGTCGGAGATCCGCCGCTGCAACGCCGTCACGGCGTCGACGGGGGCGATGCCGTCACGGGTGCCGGTGACGACCAGGGTCGGCACGTCGACCGAGGCCGCCAGCCCGGCGAAGCTGGTGTCGAAGTAGCTGAGGAACGCCTCGGTCATCGCCCGCACGCTGGCGTTGCGGTAGTTCTCGTAGTCCATGTCGAGGATCCACCGCCGCCGCGCCTTGTCCTTGGTGACGATGACAAACGCGTCGGCCAGGTACACCGCCGGCTTGCTGCACAGCCAGATGCGGCCCGCCCGGGCCGGCAGCCAGGAGCCGATCCGGTAGTAGAGCTTGCCCAGCCACGCGGTCGCCCCGGTCGCCTCGGACACCGGGTTGAACAGGCACAGCCCGTCCAGCGCGGCCCCGTACCGGGCGGCGTAGACCAGCGAGATGGACGCCCCCAGCGAGTGGCCGGCCAGCACGAACCGGTCCAGCCCCAGGGACAGCCGCAGCCGCTCGATCTCGGCGGCGTAGTTCTCCAGGGTGTGCGGCACGGTCAGCGGCGGGGACTCGCCGTAGCCGGGCAGGTCCGGCACGACGACGTCGACCCCGTCGAGCGCGTCGGCCAGTTCCCGCAGACCACGGTGGTCGCCGCCGAGCCCGTGCAGCAGCAGGACGGTCACTTGGCCCACTTGGCGGCGACCTCGGCCGCGAAGAAGTCCACGTGGTCCAGGTCGGTCAGGTCCAGCAGCTGGAGGTAGATCCGGTTGGCGCCGGTGCCCTCGTGCCAGGCCCCGATCCGGTCCAGGACCTCGGCGGCGGTGCCGGCGAAGCTGTGCTGCTTGAGCTCGTCGAGGTCGCGGCCGATGGCGGCGGCCCGGCGGGCCACCTCGGCGTCGTCGCGGCCGACGACCACCGGGTGGGCGACCGACAGGATGATCGACGACGGCTCGCGGCCGATCGCCTCGCACGCCGCCTTGACCCGGGCGAACTGGGCCGCGGCGTTCTCGATCGAGGTGAAGCCGATGTTGAACTCGTCGGCGAAGCGGGCGGCCAGCCGCGGCGTGCGCTTGGCCCCGCCGCCGCCGATGAGGATCGGCGGGCGCGGGCTCTGCGCCGGCTTGGGCAGCGCCGGCGAGTCGGTGAGCTGGTAGTGCTTGCCGGCGAACGAGTACGTCTGGCCGACCGGCGTGCCCCACAGGCCGGCGATGATCTCGACCTGCTCCTCGTACTGGTCGAAGCGCTCGCCCAGCGCCGGGAACGGGATGCCGTAGGCGGTGTGCTCGGCCTCGTACCAGCCGCTGCCGATGCCCAGTTCGACCCGGCCGCCGGACATCTGGTCGACCTGGGCGACGGAGATCGCCAGCGGGCCGGGGTGGCGGAAGGTGATCGGGCTCACCAGGGTGCCCAGCCGCAGCCGGGAGGTCTCCCGAGCCAGGCCCGCGAGGGTGATCCAGGCGTCGGTGGATCCGGGCAGCCCGTCCGAGGACCCCATCTTCAGGTAGTGGTCGGAACGGAAGAAGGCGTCGTACCCGGCGTCCTCGGCGGCGCGGGCCACTCGGAGCAGGTCGTCGTAGGTGGCCCCCTGCTGGGGCTCGGTGAAGATCCGGAAGTCCACGGGCACCAACCTAGCCACTTCGCGCCGGGCCGTCCGTTCGGCACTAAATGAATCGATCAGCTACTGCCCGCCGACCGGTCACAGACCTAAGGTCAGTGGTGACGCCGCGTGCTGTTGCCAGCCAAATACCGCCAAGAACACAGGTGATCAGCATGGAGTTGCGCCAGTTGTCGCATTTTGTCGCCGTAGCGGAGGAATGCCACTTCACCAGGGCGGCCCGGAGGCTGCACATCGCCCAGTCCAGCCTGTCCGCCTCGATCCAGACGCTCGAACGGGAGTTGGGGGCCCAGCTGTTCGTCCGGGACAAGCGCCAGGTCCGGCTGACCGACGCCGGCCGGGCGCTGCTGGTGGAGGCCCGCCGGGCCCTGAGCACGGTGACGGCCGCCCGGGAGGCGGTCGCGGCGGTGCAGGGCGGCCTACGCGGCCGGGTCAGCGTCGGTCTGGCCCGGGCTGTCGACCATGGTGCCCTGATGTCCGCGCTCGGCCGGTTCCACCGGGCGCACCCGGACGTGGAGGTGGTGTTGGGCCATGACGGCTCGTCCCGGCTGCTCGACCAGGTCCGGGACGGGCGGCTGGACCTGGCCCTGCTGCTGATGCCGGCCTCGCGCCTGGCCGGGACCGCCACCGGCGGCGAAGGGGTGACGGTCACGCCGTTGCGGCCGGAGCGGGCGGTGGTGGCCTGCGGGCCCGAGCACCGGTTCGCCCAGCGCAACGCCGTGGGCCTGGGTGAGCTGCGGGCCGAGACGCTCGTCGACTTTCCCGGCGGCGGCAACGAGTTCGGCGGCAAGGTCGCGTTCCACGCCGACGACGTGCACACGATGCTGGACGTGGTGGCGGCCGGCCTGGCCGTCGCGGTGCTGCCGCGCAGCACCGCCCGAGGTCGTGCGGGAGTGCGGTTCGTCGAGTTGCAGGGCGAACCGCCGCAGTGGGAGCTGATGCTGGCGCACCCGGAGCGGTCCAACGCCGCCGCCGGGGCCCTGCTGGCCGCGCTGCTGGCTAGCGGCGACGACGCCGGGACGACGGATCGGCCGGCTCCGGTGGCCCGTCCGCACCTGCTGCTGCCGGTCGGCGCAGGCCGCTGACCACTCGGGTGATCGACCAGGCCACCTCCTCGCTGGCCTTGCGCGGGTCGGCGGCGCCGGCGATCATGCTGGCGCCGGCCGACAGCGCCCCGTAGAGCAGACGGGACATCACCTCGACCGGCATCTCCTCGATCTCGCCCGACTCGACCAGGGCGGCCACCGAGGAGCGGATGATGCCGAAGCTGAAGTGCTCCTCGGCCTCGCGCCAGCGGGCCCAGCCCATCACCACCGGGCCCTCGTGCACCACGATGCGCTGGAACGCCGGGTCGAGGCAGACCCGCACGTAGGCCCGCAGGCCGGCCATGGCCGTCTCCCAGGGGTGGCCGGGGCTGCTGACGATCTCGCCGAGCCGGCGCATCGCCTTGGTCTCCACGGTGTCGAAGGCCGCCTCGAACAGGGCCTGCTTGCCGCTGAAGTGGTGGTAGAGCGCGCCCTTGGTGACGCGCGCCCGCTTGGCCACCTCGTCCAGCGAGGTGCCCGCGTAGCCGCGCTTGGTGAACAGCTCCACAGCGCTGTCCACCAGGGCGTCCCTGGTGGATTCCGAGTATTCGAGCCGTCTCGACCGCACTGTCGCCACGCTCACAACCCTATCGCCATACCGTCGGTACGTACCCATGGTATGGTCGCCGTGTCGGACATACCGCGAGTATGCCGAAGACCGGAGGTACGACGATGAGCTGGAACGACTACTACCGTCGCCGGGACGTCATCGACGCCGTACTGGCCACCGCCGGCCCGATCGAGGAGGCCTTCACCCAGGTCCCCGACGCGGCCGCCGTGTTCGCCGACACCGACGAGCTGCTGCTGGCCCTGGACCACAAGTGGACCCGCGCGCTGACCGCCCGCATCGGGCTCGCGCTGTCGGACACCGAGGGCGACCGGGTCGACGCCGTGTCGGCCGCGTGGCGCCGGGCCGTGGCCGAGAACCCCGCGCTGCGCCGACTGCTGGACGAGAACGCGACCGGTGTGCTGGCCGACGCCACCGCCCGTGAGCACCGCATGCTGGCCCTGGCCGCCGGCCTGGCCGAGTTCACCGAGCCCAACGACGTGCTGGAGCGGGTCGGCGGCGCGTTCGCCGCGCTGCTCAGGGGCCGGGTGCCGGCCGCCGCGTGACCCCGGCCACGTGGGGTCGAAGCGTAAGGTAGGCGTGTGACAGACGTGGTTCCCGAGGGTCGGAAGTTGCTGCGCCTCGAGGTGCGCAACAGCCAGACCCCCATCGAGAAGAAGCCGTCCTGGATCAAGACGAAGGCTCGCATGGGCCCCGAGTACCAGGAGCTCAAGGGGCTGGTCCGCCGCGAGGGCCTGCACACGGTGTGCGAGGAAGCCGGCTGTCCCAACATCTACGAGTGCTGGGAGGACCGCGAGGCGACCTTCCTCATCGGCGGTGACCAGTGCACCCGCCGCTGCGACTTCTGCCAGATCGACACCGGCAAGCCCGCCGAGTTCGACCGTGAGGAGCCGCGCAAGGTCGCCGAGTCGGTGCAGGCCATGGGCCTGCGCTACTCCACCGTCACCGGTGTCGCCCGCGACGACCTGCCCGACGGCGGGGCTTGGCTGTACGCCGAGACCGTGCGCCAGATCCACGCCCTCAACCCGGGCACCGGCGTCGAGCTGCTGATCCCCGACTTCAACGCCGAGCCCGACCAGCTGGCCGAGGTGTTCGGCTCGCGGCCCGAGGTGCTGGCCCACAACCTGGAGACCGTGCCCCGCATCTTCAAGCGGATCCGGCCGGCGTTCCGGTACGAGCGCTCGCTGCAGGTGATCACCGAGGCCCGGGCGGCCGGGCTGGTCACCAAGTCCAACCTCATCCTCGGCATGGGCGAGACCCCCGAGGAGGTCACCGAGGCGCTGCACGACCTGCACGAGGCCGGCTGCGAGATCGTGACCATCACCCAGTACCTGCGCCCCAGCGTGCGGCACCACCCGATCGAGCGCTGGGTCAAGCCGGAGGAGTTCGTCGCCCACTCCGCCGACGCCGAGAAGATGGGCTTCTCCGGCGTCATGGCCGGTCCCCTGGTGCGCTCCTCCTACCGTGCCGGCCGCCTGTACGCCCAGGCCGTGCACAAGCGTGGCGAGCAGCTGCCGGCCAACCTGGAGCACCTGCTCCAGGCCGGCACCGCCGCCCAGGAGGCCAGCAGCCTCCTCGCCCCGCGCTAGTCCCCCGCCCACCCCGCGGTGCTCGGAAGGGGGCCTTCCTCCACTCGGAGTGGAGGAAGGTCCCCTTCCTGGCGTTTAGGCGATGGGGGAGAGGGTGACGTCGTCGAGTTCGGCGACGAAGTCGGGGCCGAAGGCGGTGGCCGGGGTGTGGGAGCCGGGAGTGGCCTTGCCGGCGATGAGCTTCAGCACTGCCCGCAGTGCGGCGTCGGCGGTGAGCCGGTAGGCGTTGGGGCCGGTCAGGGTCATGGACAGCTGGCGGCCGGCGGCGTTGCGGACCTGGCCCCACACCTCGCAGCGGCTGCCGTCCCGGGTCCGCTCGCTGGGGCCGGGCAGCAGGCCGATGAGGCGCTTGGCGATGTCCTGGGCGACGGCGGACCGGAACACCGGGGCCAGCAGGCTCTGCGCGGTGCCGGCGAACTCGGGCACCACGGTGTAGGTGGTGATGGTGGGGATGCCGGTGGTGCGGAAGGCGGTGCTGAGATCGCCCCACGGCACGGAGCCGACGCGGCGGGGACGTGAGGGGAACTCGACGACCCGGCTGCGGTGCCCGACCGGCACGGTGACCAGCTCGCCGTCGACCCGGGCCCGGCCGCCGGTGGTCATGCCCTCGACGGTGGTCTTCATGGTGCCGGGGCTCATGCCGCCGCCGACCACGAAGGCCAGCTCCAGTTCGACGGCGTCGGGCAGTTCCCGGGCCAGCCGGGCGGCGATGCCGTCGGTGGGCACGACGTCGAAGCCGGCCCCGGGCAGCAGGGTGACGCCGGCACGACGAGCCTCGCCGTCGCGGGCGAAGATCCGCTCGAACACGTCGATCTCGCCGGTGATGTCGACGTAGTGGCTGCCGGTGGCCAGGCAGGCGTCGACCATCGGCTCGGAGGTGACCGAGAACGGCCCGGCGCAGTGCACGACGGCGTCCACATCGGCCAGGGCCTCGCACAGGCGGTCCTGGTCGTCCAGGTCCACCACCCGGTGTTCCAGCCCGAGTTCCCGGGCGAGCGACTCGAGTTTTTCGGCCGACCGCCCGGCGAGCACGGGGCGCTCGCCGCGCCGCCCCGCCGCCTGTGCGATGAGCCGACCGGTGTAGCCGTTGGCGCCGTAGACCATCCACATGCGTTCGAGTATGACGAGCCGGCGCCGCCGTTGCTGCTCCCACCACAACAACGGCGGCCCGCGGTTCAACAGTGGCAGCGTGGCAACGCGGTCACCAGGATCGACGGGGCACGCCGTCCAGGAGATAGGTCAATCCTTGGGGCCGAACCAGCCGGTCATCCGCTCCGGGTCGAGCACCGCGTTGCGGCGCAAGGACAACGGCGGCTGGCCGAACACGCCCCACAGGCGTACCAGCGGGTTTCGGCTGCGCCATTTGGCGAACGCGTCCATCGCGGCGACTCCCGAGCGCTGTCCGGCGCAACGGGCGGCGATCCGATCGCAGTCCAGCTCACGCGTCCAGGTGTACGTCACGGCCAGCACGACCGCGCCCACGAGCACCACGGCGGCCATCTGCCACGGCAGCACCCACAGCGAGAGCGCGCACAGGGTGAGCAGGTACACGGCGACCACGGTCTTGCGCAGGGTCTCGTGCCGGGCCAGGTGCGCGAGCTCGTGGGCGACGACGAAGGTGGTGGCGATGGGGACCCGGTCCAGCAGCGTGTCGTTCAGCAGCACGACCCCGTGCCGGCCGGCCCGGTAGGAACGGCCGACCGATCGCGAGCCGACCCGGACCCGGACGTCCGGCACCCCGGCAAGCGCTATCCCGGCGGCCAGCTGCGGGGCCAGCAGGGCCGGCCGCAACCGGGTCCGGCGCTGCATCTGACGTAACCGGCCGACGCGGACCAGCACCGCGGCGGCCAGCACCGCCATCGGGACGTCCACGACATATCCCAGCACCCGCAAGGCGTCCTCGCCCGCGACCAGCACCAGCGCCAGCCCGGCGACGACGTAGCAGCCGCTGACCCAGGCCAGCCAGCGGACGAGGTCTCGGTCCCTGGGCAGCACGGAGCCGACCACCTGTTCGTCAGCCGGAACCGGCTGCCCCTCCACCGAAGACACGTGCGCAGCGTACTTCCGTTCGGTCCACAGCGGACCTCCGACGACAGACGTTATGAAGTCGATTCGCGACGGAGCGTGAGCTATCCGCCTCGACCACACAAAAGCGACAACGGCCGGCGACCGTTGCCGGCAATGGTCACCGCCCTGGTGTCCACAATGGACAGCGCTGTCCGTTTCGCCGACCCGGCAACGGTTTTCGCCTCACCGTCCACAATGGCCGGTCGGACGGCACGACTCGGCGCCGCCACCCGGCCCGCGACCGGCGTCGCCGGTCCGAACCCGGGCCCGGCGGCGGACGCCGGGCGGAGCACTCGCATCGGCGGCCTCCTCGGCGACCATCGGTCACCGAGAGTACCAAAGCATGCGTCAATGGTGATGGCCACCGCCACCCCCACCGCCGCCACCGTCGTACCCGCCACCGCCCGAGCCGCCGCCGGACTGGCAGCAGTAACCGCCGCCACCGCTTCCGCCGGGCTCCGGCAGGACGATGGTGACGGTGGAGCGTGCGGTCGTGCTGGTCGGCGGCGACGCGGTCGTGGTGGGGGCCGTGGTGGAGGCCGTCCCGGTGCTACCAGGGGTCGAACTGCCGGCGGTGGGACTGCTGGCGGTCGGGGCGCCGGCGGCCGGCGGCGCGGCGACCGCCTGGCGGTCCGAGGACGTGGTGGTGGTCACCGAAGTCGGGTCGCCGATCGCGGAGGTGGGCACGGGACCGTCGGTGCGATAGGGCTGCGGGACCGGTTCCGTGAAGGGGAACAGCGTCGAGGCGCGCGGACCGATGCCGATGATCGCGGTCAGCACCAGCAGCACTCCCAGCGCCGCGAGCACGAACACGTACCAGGGCGGCCGACTTCCGGGTCCCGCCGTTCGGCCGTCGCCACTCATCCGAACCCCCTTGACCGATCGAGTGCGCAGAGGCTAATTCGGAACCTTGATCGGCTCAACCCCCTTGACCCGATTGGCAGATCCACAGTGGAAGTGAGCGATGCTCGGAACTGCCCGATGGGGCCGGAAACGGACGCGATCAGATAACACCACGTGACGCCGAACCGGGCAACGTGCTCACGACGTTCAGCGGACGCGACAACCGTCACAGCGCCCCTACGGTTCGAGAGTGCAGGCAACATCCCGCTTCGCCGTCGCCGCGGCCGCGCTGCTGGCCGCGATCTCCGTCACCCCGGCGGCCGAGGCCGCGCCGGCCGCCGAGATCGCCTGGGGACCGTGCCACAGCTTCATCCTCGTCGTCGCGGGCGCCCAGTGCGGCCTGCTGTCCGTGCCGCTGGACCACGACGATCCCGGCGGCCCGACCATCCAGCTCGCGCTGTCCCGGGTGCCGCACAAGGTGCCCGACGCGCAGTACCAAGGCGTGCTCATCACCGAGCCCGGCGGGCCGGGCGGCTCCGGGCTGGATCTGGCCGCGACCGGGACACAGCTGCCCGACCACGCCGGCGACGCCTACGACTGGATCGGTTTCGATCCGCGCGGAGTCGGCTCCAGCGTGCCGAAACTCACGTGTCAGGCCGACTACATGGATTTCAACCGGCCCGGCTACCTGCCGCTCAACGACGTGCAGACCCAGACCTGGCTCAACCGGGCCAGCAACTACGCTGCCGCGTGCGCGGTGGCCAATCCGGCGTTGCTGCCGCACATGAGAACTGCCGACACCGCACGGGACATGGACAGCATCCGCGCGGCCCTGAACGCGCCGCAGACGAGCCTGTACGGCTTCTCCTACGGCACCTACCTGGCGCAGGTCTACAGCTCGCTGTTCCCGCAACGGGTGCGGCGCATGGTGTTGGACAGCACGGTCGACCCCAGCGGCGTCTTCTACCGCGACAATCTCGACCAGGACGTGGCCCTGGACCGCAACCTGCGGCTCTGGTTCGGCTGGCTGGCCGAGCACGATGACGTTTATCACCTCGGACGCACGGAATCGGCCGTGGAGAAGGTTTTCAACCGGCAGCTGCTGACCGTGGCCCAGGCGCCGGCCGGCGGGGTGATCGGGCCGGACGAGCTGATGGACGTGGTGCAGCAGGCGGCGTACTACCAGCTCAGCTGGCTGACACTGGGCAACGCGCTGGCCAAGTTCGTCAACCAGGGCGACACCGCGACGATGAAGTCGCTGTTCACGCGGATCGACGGCGTCGGCGACGACAACGGCTACGCCGCCTACCTGGCCGTGCAGTGCACCGACGTGCAGTGGCCGACGAGCTGGCAGCGGTGGCAGTCCGACGCCTGGCGCACGTTCGCCCGGGCGCCGTACTTCGCCTGGGGCAACGCGTGGTTCAACGCCCCGTGCCTGTTCTGGCCGGCCAGGGCGGGCACGCCGGTGCCGGTGGACGGGCGGGGCGTCGGCGGCGTGCTGATGATCGACGAGACCCTGGACGGGGCCACCCCGTTCAGCGGCAGCCTTGAGGTGCGGCGGCGCTATCCCGGGGCGTCACTGATCGCCGAGCCCGGCGGCACCTCGCATGCCGTCACCCCGCGCGGCAATGCTTGCGTCGACAACAAGATCTCGTCCTACCTGGCCACCGGCGCGCTGCCGCCCCGGCGGCCGGGCGACGGGCCCGACCTGACCTGCCGGCCGCTGCCCCGGCCGACCCCGTGACGACCTGGTGACCGGTGTGTGTCGGTTGGTCGAATGCCGGCACGGCCGGTCACCGGCATGAGGTATCTTGAATTCATGATGAAGCTCGCTTCGCGCATTACTTCGTGGTTCGTGCGCAGGCAGATCGCGAAGACGGGGCAGGACGGATTCAATCTGTCACGTATCCCCTTCATTCCCGATTCCGCGCTCATGCCGCTGGCGCGCGAGGGCGTGCACCCGGTGGCGGACATGCGACAGCTGCGCGAGTCCGAGCCGGTCACCAGGCTGAAGCTGCCACTGGGCTTCCGGGCCTGGCTGGTCACCGGCTACGACGACGCCCGGGCCGTGCTCGGCTCGGCGACCGACTTCAGCAACGACTTCAGCAATCTCGCCGGCAATTTCGGCATCACCGCCGAGCAGAATCCGGGCGGCCTCGGTTTCTCCGACCCGCCGCTGCACACGAAGCTCCGTAAGGTGCTCACGCCGGAATTCACGGTGCGCCGGCTGAGCCGGCTGACGCCGCGCATCGAGCGCATCGTGGCCGACACGCTGGACACCATCGAGGCCGCGGCCGTGCACGGCCCGGTCGACCTGATGCAGGCGTTCGCGCTGCCGATCCCGTGCCTGACGATCTGCGAGCTGCTGGGCGTGGACTACGAGGACCGCGACGACTTCCAGCGCCTGGGCGCGGCCCGGTTCGACCTGTTCGGCGGGGCCAGCGCGTCGCTGGGCGCGATCTCCGAGTCGCTGGTGTACCTGCGGGGCGTGGTGGCCAAGCAGCGCAAGAACCCGGGCGACGACCTGCTCGGGCAGATCATCAAGGAGCACGGCGACACCATCGACGACGAGGAGCTGGCCAGCATCGCCGACGGCCTGCTCACCGGCGGCTTCGAGACCACCACCTCGATGCTGGCGCTGGGCGCGATCGTGCTGTTGCAGGACCCGGAGGCGTTCGAGCGGCTGCGCACCGACGACGAGGCGATCAACGCCTTCGTCGAGGAGCTGCTGCGGCTGCTGACCGTGGTGCAGGTGGCGTTCCCGCGCTTCGCCAAGAAGGACATGGTCCTGGGCGGGCAGGAGATCAAGGCCGGCGACGTGGTGATCGTGTCGCTGTCCGGGGCCAACCGGGACGCGGCGCTGGGGCCGGACATGGAGGGCTTCGACCCGGACCGGCCGACCTCGTCCTCGCACCTGGCCTTCGGGCACGGCATCCACCGCTGCATCGGGGCCGAGCTGGCCAAGATGGAGCTGCGCATCGCCTATCCGGCGCTGGTGCGCCGGTTCCCGAAGCTGCGGCTGGCGGTCAGCCCCGAGGAGCTGGCCTACCGGCAGGTGTCCATTGTGTACGGTGTGGACGAGCTTCCGGTGCTGGTGGACTGATTTCCCTGTCACGCAGGCTGATCGCGAGGCGGGGGCACAGGCGTGCCGCCCGCCTCGCGTGTTCTTCCAGCCGGGCCGGCACGGTCTCGTCGGCGATGAGCGGATAGCCCCAGGGATCGGTGGAAACCAGTTCCGGCAACAACTCCGCGCACAGTCCGCGCGCGTCGCAGGCCGTCCAGTCGATGTGCAGCTCGGTCATCTCCGCTCCTCCCCGAATGCCGCCAGCGCGCTGCGGACCAGCCGGGCCGTGCCGTCCGGGTGGTGGCAGGCGCCGCGTCCGTCGACCAACTCGACCAGGCGGCGCACCTGGGGCCATTGGCGTCTGGTCATGGCCTCGGCCAGCGCCGGCAGCCCGAACCGGCAGGGCCCGCACTGTCTTGTGCTCTGCGACGCCAGGTAGCGGACGATCTCCGTCGTCTTCGTGAGGCCGCTTTCGTTGGTGTGCAAGGCGATCGCCACGCCCGCGCCGGGGTCGTCGACGATGTCGTGCGGCCGCAGCCAGGTGCCGTGGTAGCCGCCGACCAGCACCGCCTTCGTCGGCTCGATGGCGTCGGCCAGGTCCAGAAGTTGCCGCACCTCCGGGTTTTTCGGCACCTCGTAGACGCCGGGCCGTTTGACCGCACCGGAAACCGTGGCCAGGAAGCTGTCGTGCTGGCGGAACCATCTCGGGCCGTAGCGGGCGATCTGGGCGATCCGGGCCAGCGTTTCGACGTTCTGCACCAGCATGTCCTCGCGGCTGCGGTCGGTGGGCCGCGCCGGGCGGCCGGCGACCGCCGCCATCACCGCCGAGGACTCCCCCGCGGTGAACGTGTCGGGGGCTTGCACGTGGACGATCGGGTACCGGTCGGATTTCCGTTTCGGGACAACGGTTCCCTTCGGCCCGTACAGGTAGACCCTGCTCGCGCCGACCGCCTCGGCGGCCAGTTGCAGGCCGTCGAGCACGAGGTGCGGGCAGTGGCTCAGCAGCACTTTGTCCTTGCTGCTGGCCGGTTCCCCCTCGGCGGCGTTGGCGATCACCACCGGCCGGTCGGTGACCGCCGCGCGGGCCAGCTTGCGCCAGGTCGGGAAGTTGGCCCCGCCACGGCCGGTCAGCCCCGCCTCCTGCACGGCCCCGATCAGCACGCCGGGGGCACTCGGCCAGGGCAGCGGGCCGTTGCGGTCGATGTGCTCGTCCTCGGATCGCGCGGCGGCGTCCAGCAGCGGCCTCATGTCACGAACCTCCAGGTCGCGGTGGTGGCCACGGCCGTGGCGCAGCCGACGGCGATGACGCCCATCCACACCTGCGAAGCGTCGGTGCCGGTGCCCAGGGCGTGCGCGAGGGCGATCGGCCAGATGGCGTAGGAGATCCAGTGGATGGCCCGCCAGGCGCGCAGCCCGAGCCGGGCGCGGTTCAGGCTGGTGATCAACACCAGCAGGAGCAGGTCGAACGCGAGCGTGCCGAAGCCGAGCCAGAGCGGCCGGTAGGCGCCGACGAACGGGATGAGCACGTCAATCGGGGTAAGCTTGGCGTAGGAGTCGAACAGCAGGGTCAAGACGTGCGCGACGACCAGGCCCAGTCCGAGCAGAGAAGCGTTGCGGTGCACCGTGGCGATCGCGAACCGGGGTAGGCCGGCCAGCGGTTTTCCTTGCCTCGTGGCGATTCCGAGCACCACCGTGACCGTGAGCATGAGTAGGGCCATCACCCCCGCGCCGCGGGCGATGTACCAGATCACGGCCAGCCGCCCAGCGTTCTCACGGTGCCGTCGGCTGCCACCAGCCGGGCCGGCACGTCGTGTTCCCGCAGCATGTCCAGCGCGTCGCCGCCCAACACGAGGGCGGCGGTGGTCAGCGTGTTGGCGTCCGTGCAGTGATCGGCCACAACCGTTGCGCTGCGCCAGGTTCGCGGGGCCGGCAGGCTGGTCCGGGGGTCGAGGATGTGGTGCAGCATCAGGCCGCCCCGCAGCCATTGGCGGCTTCGGGTGCTGGAGGTGGCGATCGCCTTGCCCGCCGGCATCCTCACCACGCAGGACGGGTCGTCTTCCTTGTCCTGCACCAGAACCTGCCAGCCCTGGGCCGGCGCCGGGCCCGCCGTCGCGATGTCGCCGCCGAGGCTCACCAGCACGCCCGTGTCCAGGGCGTCGGCCACCAGCCTCGCACTGCAGTCCGCCGCGAACGCCTTGGCCGTCGCCCCCAAGTCCAGCACGACGCCGTCGGGGATGGTCAGTGTGGTCCCGGTCAGCTTCACACTCCGCCACCCCGGCGCTTCCTTCACCGCCAACGCGATCTCAAGACCGTCAACGTCCACAATGGAGATATCGCGGTCGTAGCCGAGCGTGCACAGCGCACCCCCGACCGTGGGATCCACCGCCCCGTCGCTCTCCTGCGCCGCGCGCAGCGCCACCTCCACCAGCGTCGCCAGCAACGGGCTGACCTGCACCGGTCCGCTGCTCCGGCCGGCCGCCATCAGCTCCGAGTCCGGCCTGAACCGGCTGGCGGCCTGGTCGATCTCCCCCAACATCATCTCCACCAGCGCCCTGGCCGCCGGCATCCGCTTGGCGTCCGTGACCACGACCCTGGCCGTGGTGCTCCAGACCGACCATTCCTCCGCGATCATGATCCCCCCGTCCGCGCCATCGGCTCCGTCCCCGTCGACAACTCGGTCGACGGGCTGGTGCTCGTGGTGGCGGTGTCCGACTGGCTCACCACCGCCGCCACCGCCACCGCGCCGCCCACACTCACCAGCGCCAGCGCCGCCGTGATCACCGCCGCGCTCCGAATCCCCTGCTCCCGGGCGTTCATACGGTCCAGCGTGCGCCGCGGACCTGTGACCCAGCTGAGCCCCGCCTGTGGCCTTTCCCTGGGCCACCCCCGCCGTCGCCTTGACCGTCACCAGGCCGCCACCTAGGGTGACCAATAGTTAAGGAGGTTTACAAATAATGTCTTCGGAGCAGTCACCCACCCGCCGCCGCTTCCTCCTCGGCACCGCCGCCGTCGCCGGCGCGGCCGCGCTGCCGGCCCCGGTCGCGGCGGCCGACACAGCGAGCCCGGTGCGCACGAAACCCTTGGTGCTCACCAACAACGTCGGCTTCGAGCCGGGCGCGGCCAAGCGCGTGGTGATCGCCGCGGCCAAGCCGGGCGCCGGGCCCAAGGCGTACCAGCTGATCGACAACGCCACCGGGCAGACCGTGTCCCGGGGCCTGGCCAAATACGTGGGCCCGGTCCAGGACTGGGCGGCCGACCAGGTGCCGCCCGTGCCCAGCTACTACTGGGTCGCCGACCTGACCGCGTTCACCCGCACCGGCCAGTACGTGGTCACCGTGGACGGCGGCAGCTCGCAGCCGTTCTGGATCGAGCCGAACGTGCTGGAGCGGCGCACACTCTCGCATCTGGTGCACTACTTCAAGGATTCCCGCAGCTCGGGCCAGTACGACAAGGCCGACCGCAAGCTGCCGCTGAAGACCGGCGGCGCCTTCGACGCCAGCGGCGGCTGGTACGACGCGGCGGCCGACTGGGGCAAGCACTTCACCCAGCTGTCCGACCTCTCGTACTTCAACACGCTGTCGATCCCGCTCACCGCCTGGGTCCTGGCCGCCGCCCACGACCAGATCGCCAAGCGCGGCAACACCGATCTGGTCGCGGCCCAGGGCTGGCTGCTGGACGAGGCCCTGTTCGGCGCGGACTACCTGACCCGCGTGCACGTCAAGGGCCGCTCCTTCTACAGCTCGGTCGGCCAGCCCGAGGCCGACGACCTCGGCGCCGATCCGACCCAGCGCAGCCTGAGCACCCGGCAGGTCGACTTCCGCGAGGGCGGCGGCCTGGCCATCGCGGCGCTGGCCCGCGCCAGCACGTATCCGGTGTCCGGCGACTACTCGTCGGCCGAATACCTGGCCGCGGCCGAGGACGCGTTCGCTTATCTGCTCGCCAACAACATCTCACTTCTCAATGACGGCAAGGAGAACATTCTCGACGACTTCAACGCGCTGCTGGCCGCGACCGAATTGTTCAAGGCCACCAAGAAGGACGCCTATCGTGCCGCCGCCGACACGCGGGCGGCGAATCTGTGCGCACGGCTGGTCTCCTGGCACGGCTATCGCGACTACTGGCGTGCCGACGACGCCGACCGCCCGTTCTTCCACCCCTCCGACGCGGGCCTGCCGGTCGTCAGCCTGTTGACGTACCTGGACATCGCGCCCGCCGCGACCAGGGCCACGGTGCTCGACGTGGTGCGGCGCTCGCTCCAGTTCGAGCTGAACGTGACCGGCGAGGTGCCCAACCCGTTCGGCTACGCGCGGCAGCTGGTGCAGGACAACAAGGGCGCCCGGTACAGCGGCTACTTCTTCCCGCACAACGTCACCCCGCGCACCGACGACGCCTGGTGGCAGGGCGAGAACGCCCGCCTGGCCTCGCTGGCCTCGGCGGCCCGGCTGGCCGCCGGCTTCTATACCGGCAAGTTCAGTTCGGACCTGCGGGCCTACGCCCAGGACCAGCTGAACTGGATCGTCGGCGCGAACCCGTTCGACGTGTGCATGCTGGAGGGCGCCGGCCGCGACCAGCCGCTCTACCTGGAGTACGCCGACGGGCAGACGGTCGGCTCGTGGCGCTGGCTGCGGTCGGCCGGCGGCATCGTCAACGGCATCACTGGCAAGTCCGACGACGGCCGCGGCATCGCCTGGGATCCCGGCACGGCGTTCACCGGCCCCAACACCGACTGGCGGTGGCTGGAGCAGTGGCTGCCGCACTCGACGTGGTTCCTGTACGCCACAGCGATCGGATGATGGGGCCGGCCGTCGCGAGATACGCGGCCCGCCGCGATTCTAGTGATTTGCCAGTGTGAGTTGACAGTGTCCCCGGGAGGTCGTTTGACTGGGCCTCCTGGGGGACTCAATCCCACCACCGTCCGCCGCAGTCGTCCCCGCTCAATCGCTTTCGTCGAGCCGACCGGGGGAGACCATGCAGCCGCAGGTTCTCGAACGTTCGCCACTGAACGACCGGCCGCTGCGCGGCCGGAACGGCCAGCTCGACCAGATCGCCGCCGCCATGAGCTCCGCCGCCATGGCCGCCCGCGACCGCCGGACGCTGCTGCTGGCGGCGCCGGTCGGCTCGGGCAAGACGCGGCTGCTGCACGAGGCCGCCACCATGGCTTTTTCCCACGGTTTCACCGTTGTGGACGGTCCCGAGGTGACGGCGCTGAGCCTGCCGCCGGCCCTGGCCCCGCACGCCGATCCGTCCAGCTGGCTCACCGCGCGGCTGGAGCGGCGCCTGGCGGCGTTGCTGCGACTGGGGCCCGTTCTGGTCACCGTGGACAATCTGCACTGGACCGATCCGCTGACCGCCACCGTGCTGCGTGACCTGATGATGCGGCTGGACGGCCGGCCGGTGGTGTGGATCTTCGCCATGCGGGCCGAGCACCTGGACTCCCCCAACGGTTTGCTGCTCGGCGAGATGGCCGCCGACGCCCGCACGGAGTGGCTCGCCCCGCTCGATCCGCTGCCCGACGACGTCGTCGCCGAGCTGGTGGCCGATCTGCTCGACGACGCCCCGGACGCCTTGTTGTCGCTGTGCGAGTGCATGGGCGGCAACCCGCGCGCGATCGTCGACCTGGTCCGCGGCCTGATCGACGACGGCGCCACCCAGCTGCCCCTTTTGTCCCTGCCGCAACGGTTTCTGGCCGCGATGCGGGTGCGGCTGGGCCAGCTGGACCCTACGACCCACCAGGCGGTGCAGGTGGCCGCCGTGCTGGGCCGTCGGTTCTCCCCCGCCGACCTCGCCGCCATGCTCGCCGTGCCGCCGGCGACGCTGCTCAAGCCGTTGCAGGAAGCCATGAACGCCGGCTTCGTGGAGCCGCTGGCCGATTCGTTCGAGTTCCGCCGCGAGCCGCTGTGGCGGGCCGTGCTGGACACCGTGCCCCGGCCAATGCTCTCCCTGTTGGGTCCCTCGCTCGTCGGCTGGGACGGCGTGTCACTGACCACGCGAGCCGACTCGATGTGGCGTTCCGGCCGGGTCGAGGACGCCCTGGCCACCGTGCGCAAGGCCGCCACCCACGAGTCCCCGTGGCACTTTGATCCACAGTGGACGCTCGCGTGGATGCAGATCCGCCTGCGCCGCCTGCCCGATGCGGCGAAGACCATTCAGTCCATTGAGGACGGTCTGACCGGAACCAAGGTGCTGGCCAGCATTCCCGCCGCGCTGCGCTCGTGGCTGGCCTTCGCCGGCGGCTCCATCGCCGAGGCCGAAGCCGAGGCCCTGGCCGGCGTCGGGCTCGTCGCCGCCACCCAGATTCCCTTGTACGAGCCCCATCTACGGGCCGTGCTGGTGCTGTGTTCGCTGCGGCGCGGGGATGTCGCCACCGCCGTCGAACGCCTCCAGTTCTTCGACTCCCTACCGTCTTCCGCCATGCGCACCTGGGTCACCGCCCAGGTCACCGCCGCCTCCCGCGGGCCCGAGGCCGCCCTGGCCGTGCTCACCGACGTCCGCACCGATGCCGCCCGGCGACGTGAACTGCTCCTGGAGGACCCTTCCGCCGCCGCGTGGTGCGTTCGCACCGGCCTGGCCGCCGGCGACAAGGTCTTCGCCCGGCTTTGTGCCGCCACAGCCGCCGATCTCGGCCTCGGGGCCCACGCTTCGGCCCTCTACCACCGGGACGCCGCCGCCCTCGCCGCCGTCCGCTACTGCGACCGTTGGGCCCAGGCCTCCGCCGCCGAGGACCTCGGCACCCTGCTGTGCGCCCAGGACCGCGAGGCCGCCGTCACCGCTTTCGACCGGGCCATGGAGTCCTACGATTCCCTTGGCTCCGCCTGGGATTCCGCCCGTGTCCGCAGCCGGCTGCGCCGCCTCGGCATCCGTCGCCGGCACTGGCATTGCACCCCTCGGCCCACCACCGGCTGGGCCAGCCTCACCGGCACCGAGGAGAAGGTCGCCCGCCTCGTCGCCCACGGCCTGACCAACCGCCAGGTCGCCGCCGAGCTCTTCGTCTCCCCCCACACCGTCGGCTTCCACCTGCGCCAGATCTACCGCAAACTCGCCATCCAGTCCCGCGTAGACCTAGCCCGCATCGCCCCCTGACACCCCCCAACGTCATGAAGGGCCCCTTACTGACGTTCAACGCGAGGATCGGTCCCTTGATCTTGCTCAGGCGGCGCCGGTGAGCTGGGTGAGCCAGCCCGTCTTGGCGATGTCCACCTGGGTGTCGCCCTTGAGCACCGTGGGCGTGCCCTTGAAGTTCACCGAGTCGCGGGCCTTGTCGGTCTGGGACCGGATCTCGGTGTCGAAGGTCCCGTCGCGGACCTGGTCGGCGAACTGCTGGCCGGTGATGCCGGCCTTGCGGCCGATGTCGATCAGCTGGTCGTTGGTGTAGCCGGTCTGGCCCTCGGTCGGCTGGGCGTCGTAGAGCGCGGCGTGGAACTCGGCGAAGCGGCCGGCCTTGGCCGCGGCGAGGGCGGCGTTGCCGGCGCGCAGCGAGTAGCCGGCCGGGGTGGTCTCGTTGTCCAGCAGGTCGAGCACGTGGTAGTTGACCCGCAGTGAGCCGGCGGCGATGGCCTTGGTGATGTCCTTGCCGTAGGGGTCTTCCAGATTGTGCTTGCAGTACGGGCACAGGAAGTCCTCGTACACGTCGAGCGTGGCCTTGGCGCTCGCGCCGCCGGCGACAACCGTGCCGTCGGACTGCACGGTGGCGGTGTAGGCGCCACCGGCCTGGGGTTGATCGGCCAGGGCGTGGCTGTAGACGACGCCCCCGAGCACGGCGGCGGCGATGACCGCCACCGCGGCGATGAAAATCAGGTTCCGCCGGCCGTTGGCGGCGCCGCGAGCCGCCGCGACAGCGTTGCTGGTCCTGGTTGCGCCCACCGGAAAAGCTCCTCCCTGTCCGCCCACCACGACGGCCGGGAGCCCGGTTCGGTTCAACGGCCGAGGCGCTCCAGCACGGCGGGCTTGATCGAGTCGACGTCGACGTCGAGATTGTGCAGCACGGTGACGGCGTGGCCCTCCCCCTCGGCCAGCAGGCCGAGCAGGATGTGCTCGGTGCCGATGGTGGCGCTGCCCAGCTCGACCGAGGACCGCAGGGTGTGCTCGAGGACCCGCTTGGCCCGGCGTGAGAACGGCGGCCGCGGGAAGTGGAACCTGCCCGGCCCGAACGTCTCGTCGGCCCGGCGCCGGATCTCCTCGACGTCGATGCCGATGGCGGCCAGCGCGTCGACGGCCGCCTGCGGGCCTTGCGACCGCACCCCCTCGGCCTCCCGCACACGGGCGACCTCGGTTCGCAGGGAATGTGGCGTGACTCCCTTGTCGTGCAACACTTCCCCGGCGACAGTGCCGCGAACGCCGGCCAGGCCGACGAGCACGTGCTCGGTGCCGATGTAGTCGTGCCCCTGCCCCATGGCCTCGTCCTGGGCCAGCACCAGCACTCGCTTGGCCCGGTCGGTGAACTTCTCGAACATCTCAGGCCTCCTTGTTGGCCGCTTTGCGGCGGTTGGCGTGTTTCTCGTGCACGGACTGCCGGCTGACCGCCAGCGCCGCGGCGATCTCCTGCCAGGACCAGCCCTGGTCGCGGGCGCTGTCCACGTGCAGCCGCTCCAGTTCCTCCAGCAGCCGGCGCAGGGCCACGACCGCCCGTAGCCCGACGGCCGGGTCCTTGTCGGTGATCTGGCCGGCCAGCTCGGCCGGCGTGCTCGGCTCGCTCATGGTTGTCAGGCTAGCCTGACACCGACCGTTGTCAAGGTACCCTGACATCGCGGCTCAGGGCCGCCGCCAAGAACCCCGCCCGCCGCATCGGCCACCCCTCCGACGTCTCGGCGGCGGCCATCACCGCCCTGGCCAACCCCTTCGTCACCGGCGCCACCCCGCACGTGGACGGCGGCGGCCGGCTGGCCTGAGCGGGCAGGTCGGAGCCGAGCCCACTCGCTCCGACCTGCCGCCGAGGATCAGATGATCTTCTGGGTGGTGTTGGCGGCCATGGTGACGGTCTTCTGCCAGGTGGCGGACTTCAGGACGGTGGTGGCGCCGCCGACGCTGTGCAGGGTGAGGGCGGAAACCTTGCCGTCACGCCATTCCAGGTCGAGGGTGAAGCCGCCGCGGACGCCGATGCCGGTGACGCGGCCGGAGCGGGACCACGCGGCGGGCAGGGCGGGCAGCAGGTCGACCTGGCCGGGGCGGGACTGGACGATCATCTCCAGCGTGGCGGTGGGGGCGCCGAAGTTGGCGTCGATCTGGAAGATGGTGCGCTCGCCGAAGCTGTACATGTCGAACAGGTTGGCGGCGCTGCCGTTGCCGAAGTTGACCGACGGCGTCATGACGGTGAGCAGCATCCGGTAGGCCTTGTCGGCGTCGCGAAGGTGGGCCCAGCAGGCGGATCGCCACGCGCAGGCCCAGCCGAAGCTCTGGGTTCCCCGTGCGGTCAACAGGTTCCGCACGCCGTCTATGAGCTCCTGGGGACTGCTGTCGACGCGGATGCGGTCGCCGGGGAAGAAGCCGATCAGCGGCGACAGGTGGCGGTGGGTGGTCTCGCCGAGGTTGTCGGGCGACATCCACTCCTCCAGCCAGCCGGTCTTGGGGCTGACCACGGGCAGGTACAGCCTGTCCCGCATGGCGGTGATCGTCTTGGCGTAGTCCTGGTCCTGGCCAAGGACATCACACGCGGACCGGTAGTGGGTGAACAGGTCCCACGCCAGCTCCTGCGAGTAGGTGTTGCCGATCCCGTCCTGCGGCCCGTGCTCGGGCGACCAGTCGTGGTCGTCGTAGAGCTTGCCGTCCCGCTCGACCAGCCGCGCCTCCCAGAACTGCACGGCCCCCTTGAGCAGCGGGTAGATCTTGCTCAGGTACGCCTTGTCCTGCGTGAACTCGTAGTGCTGCCACAGGTTGTTGCACAGCCAGGCGTTGCCGGACGGGTGCCACCACCAGCCGCTGCCGCCGTAGGGGTTGGTGGAGAAGGCCACGGCCCAGCCGGCGATCTTGCCGCTGGTGTTGCGGAAACGGTTGCGGGGGTCGTTGAAGCCCTTCAGCGTGGTGGCGGTCCACGAGGACAGCTGGGACACGCAGTAGTCGGCGAAGGCGTTGAAGCACTGGGAAAGCCCGGCCCGGTCGGGCAGCCAGTAGTTCATCTGCACGTTGATGTCGGTGTGGTAGTCGGCGTACCAGTCCGGGTTGTTGTTCGACACCCACAGGCCCTGCAGGTTCAGCGGCAGGCTGTCACGGGAGCCGCAGATCACCAGGTACCGTCCGAACTGGAGGTACGAGGCCTCCAGTTCCGGGTCGGGATCGGCGTGCGGGGCGGCCCGTTCCCACAGCCGCGCCCAGGTGTCCATGGACCGCTGCCTGGCCGACGACCGTCCTAAGTCAACAGTCATCCGGTTGTAGAGCTTCTGGTAGTCGGCGACATGCGTGGCCAGCAGGACGTCACCGGCCACGCCGGCGGCCTTCACGGCCTTCTGCCGGGCGACGGCCAGCGGGTCGACCGAGGCGGCCTTGAAGGCGGCCGCCGGGTCGGCGGTGTAGTTGGTGCCGCCGCACACGACGATCACCACCTCGCCGCAGCCGGCGAAGACGACCTTGCCGCCCTGCACGGAAACGTTGCCGCCCTTGGACTTCGCGGTGACGGCGGTGGCGTACTTGAGACCGTTGCCGAGCGTGCCAGCGAAGGAGATGGCCCCCGAGTCGCCGGCGATGGTCTCGCCGTGGGTGCCGGCCAGCGACACCGAGCCGGTGTAGCTGCCGCCGCCGGACTGGGTCAGCCGGATCACCAGCACGTCGTCGGGATGGCTGGTGTAGACCTCGCGCCGGTAGTGCACGCCCTTGTACGTGTAGCTCGCGGTCACGACGCCGTTGCTGAGATCGAGGCGCCGCTGGTAGTCCCGCACGCCGGCCAGGGCGTGCGCCGGCACGTCGACCCCGACTCTGGCCAGCTGGTTGTAGCTGCCGAAGTGCACCGAGTCGTAGTTGAGCTGGCCGTCGTCCTGGATCACGTCGTTGACGTCGCCGGCCCAGAGCGTGATGTCGTTGACGTAGACGAAGTCGCTGCCCGGGTCGC
The DNA here is from genome assembly GCF_044547355.1 of Kutzneria sp. NPDC052558. Lineage (NCBI taxonomy): Bacteria > Bacillati > Actinomycetota > Actinomycetes > Pseudonocardiales > Pseudonocardiaceae > Kutzneria > Kutzneria sp. NPDC052558. The sequence continues at coordinate 23,335 of NZ_JBIUAG010000053.1, read as the reverse complement.
CGCCGACCAGGCCGCCGAGGCGGCCGTTGCCGACTGGCAGGCCCTGCTCGATGATCCGACCTTCCTCGGCCGGCGCCGGATACCACAGGGCCGTCGCCGCCGCGTCAGACACCACCGCCGCCGTGTCGGCCGGCCGGGCCGGATCGGCCTGCGCCGCGAACGGCCGCAGGCCCGTCATCGCCGCCGCCATCCCCAACGCGCCGCCCAGCCGCAGCGCGTCCCGCCGGGAACGACCAGCCAATTCGGTCATCGTCGACCTCCTGAAGCGAACCGGTTTAGCCCGCACCCTGGTCAAACATCCGATGAATGTCAATACGGCGGTTGGAAATTTCGTAATTTAGGAGCAGAGGCGAGCGCGTGCGGCGGTCGGCACGTGAGTGGCTCAATTGGCTCCAGGGGCCACCTGAGCCACTCAGGTGGCCCCCAGGGGCACGTGAGTGGCTTAGGTGAGGGAAGGGGCGGCTGTTCAGGCAGGGGCGGGGTGTCGGGCGGTCGGCGTTCGGGCGCAGGGGCGGCGCGTTCGGCGTAGCGTCGGGCGCGGCGGCACCCGGCCACCGCGCCCGGTCGGGTGCCGGCCGCCGGAGTCCACTGTGGACGATCTAGGCCAGCAGCTCGGCGAAGCGGTCGGGGCTGACGTTGCCGCCGGAGAGGATCACGCCGACCCGTCCGGAAAAGCCGCCCTGAAGCACTGCGGCCAGGGAGGTCGCGCCGCTGGGCTCGAGGACGATCTTGAGGCGCTCGAAGGCGAAGCGCATGGCGGCGCGGATCTGGTCGTCGGTGACCAGGACGACCTCGTCGACCAGCCGCTGGTTGACGGAAAAGGTGAGCTCGCCGGGAATGTCGGCGGCCTGGCCGTCGGCGATGGTGCGGGGCACGGGAATCGAGACCCTGCGCCCGGCGGCCAGGGAGAGCTTGGTGTCGTTGCCGAGCTCGGGTTCCACACCGACAACGCGGATCCGGCGGTCGAGCCCCTTGGCCGCGGTGGCGCTGCCGGCGATGAGCCCGCCCCCGCCGATGGGCACGACCAGGGTGCCGAGCGGACCGACCTCCTCAACCAACTCCAGTGCGGAAGTCCCCTGCCCGGCCATCACATGCAGGTGCTCGTACGGCGGGATCAGCGTCAAACCCCGGTCCGAAGCCAGTGCGTTGCCGATGGCCACCCGGTCGCCGGTGTAACGGTCGTAGGTGACGACCTCGGCCCCGTAGCCGCGCGTGGCGTCCACTTTGGACTGAGGAGTGTCCTCGGGCATCAGGATCACCGCGCTGCTGCCGAATTCCCGGGCGGCCAGCGCGACGGCCTGGGCGTGATTGCCCGAGGAGTACGCGGCGATGCCGCGCTCGAGCTGCTCCGGCGTCAGCCGGGACACGGCGTTGTACGCGCCCCGGAACTTGAACGCCCCGACGCGCTGGAAGTTCTCAGCCTTGAGAAAGACCTCGGCCCCGGCCCGCCCGTCCACCGTGCGGGAGCGCAGCACCGGCGTGCGGAACGCGACTCCCTTCAACCGAGCGGCCGCGTCCTGGACGTCGTCAAGAGTGAGCATGGGCCGACACTATCCGGCGAACGGTCTCCAGCCGGCGGCGCGTGACCTCCGCCATATCGGCCCGGGCGGCGGCCAGCACGGCGGCCGGCGCGGTGGCCGGGGTGCCGGCGTTGAACGGCGGCTCGGGCGCGTACTGCATGTAGAGCTGGATCCGTTGTGCCACAGCGTCTCCGTGCAGGCGAGCGACCAGCAGCAGGGCGCCGTCGATGCCGGAGGTCACGCCGGCGGCGAAGAACCAGTCCCCGTCCACGACAACCCGCTCGTCGACGAACTCCGCGCCGAACTCCGGAAGCAGGTGCACGGACGCCCAGTGCGTGGTCGCGCGGCGGCCGCGAAGCAACCCGGCGGCGCCGAGCAGCAAAGCGCCGGTGCAGACCGAAAGCACGAAGCCGCCGGACTGCTTTCGAAGCCAGGCAAGGACTTCCGGGTTCTCCATCAGCGCGTCCACGCCACCGCCGCCGGGCACGTGCAGCACGTCCAGCGCGGGCGCGTCGGCGATGGCCGCGTCCGGCACGATGGTCAGGCCGCGAGCGTCCCGGACCGCCGCGCCGGTGGGGCTGTAGCTGCGATATGTCGAGCCGGGCAGGCGGACGAGCACCTCGAACGGGCCGGTGAAGTCGAGCTGGTCCATGCCGTCGAAGACGAGCGAGCCGATTTCCATGCCCCGATCCTGGCCCCGAGACCACCCCGAAACGAGTGGCAGGACTGCCCCACTTCGCTAGGATCCTGCCATGCATCGGATCGTCGCCCTGGCCCTGCCCGACGTGGTCGCCTTCGACCTGTCGGCGCCGGCCCAGATCTTCGGGCACCGCGACGAGCGGAGCCGCTACGAGTTCACGGTGTGCGCGCAGCGGCCCGGCCGGGTGCCGACGACCACCGGCTTCGCCATCGAGGCCACCGCCGGCCTGGAGGCCCTGGCCGGCGCGGACACCGTGGTCGTGCCGGGCTTCTATCCGCTGGACGCTCCGCCCGAGCCGGTGCTGGCGGCGCTGCGCGACACCAAGGCCCGGCTGATCTCGGTCTGCACGGGCGCGTTCGCGCTCGCGGCGGCGGGCCGGTTGGACGGCCGAGCCGCCACCACGCACTGGAAGCACACCGACGACCTGGCCGCCCGGTTCCCGAAGATCGAAGTCCGCCCCGATGTGCTGTACGTCGACGAGGGTTCGGTCCTGACCAGCGCCGGCATCGCCGCCGCCCTCGACCTCTGCCTCTACGTCTACCGCGCCGATCACGGGGCCGAGCGGGCGGCCACGGTCGCCCGCCGCATGGTCGTCGCCCCGCACCGCGCGGGCGGCCAGGCCCAGTTCGTGGACCGGCCGCTGCCCGAGGCCACCCGGCTGGCCGACACCTGCGCCTGGGCGGTGCGACGGCTGGCCGAGCCGCTGACCGTGGACGACATGTCCCGGCATTCCGGTTACGCGCCAAGGACTTTCGCCCGTCACTTCCGGGCCGAGACCGGCATGACGCCGCTGCGCTGGCTGACCGCGCAGCGGCTGCTGGAGGCCCGCCGGCTGCTGGAGGCGACCGAGCACAGCATCGACGAGATCGCCCGCCGCTGCGGCCTGGGCACCGCCGCCAATCTCCGGCTGCACCTGGCCCGGGAGGCGGCGACCACACCGTCGGCGTACCGGACCGCTTTCCGCGGCAGCACAATTCGCTGACAGGTTCCTCACAATCGCCTGTCATCGTGGCCGGCATGAGGTTCACGCTCCACGCCGGCGCGGCGCTCTCGGCCCTGACACTCGCCGCCTGCGGCGCTCAGGCCCAGCCGCCGCAGGTCGCGTCGTTGACCACCGCCGACGGCGCCGCCACCAGCACACCGTCCACTCCGGACGATTCGAGCCGGCCGCAGCTGCGCATGGACAGCTCCAAAGAGGACATCAACGCGGCCTGGGCCGGCTACTACGCTTGCCTGAAGACCAACGGGCACGTGATGTTGCGCGGCGACGGCACCGACCGGCACGCCGGGCCGGCCAGTCCCGGCGGCGGCACCGACGGCAACACCCCGGACATGCAGGACGAGAGCCCGGCGTCGGTCAACGCCAAGAAGGCCTGCCGCGACAAACTCCCGCTACAGCCGCCGGAGTTGGATCAGTCGAGGAATCCTCACTACCTGGACCAGTATCACGCCTACCTGACCTGCCTGACCGGTCGCGGCGTCGCGGTGCACGCGATCGATCCGTTCGGTTCCGGCTGGACCTACGACGACGGTGTGACCCAGCGGCTCAGCGAACAGCAGCAGCAACAGGTCGACCACGACTGCCAGCTGGCCTCGTTCAGGATGGGCTAGCTGACGCCGTCGGATTCCTCCAGCAGCCCGAGGTCCTGGGCCGCGGCCAGCGCCGCCGCCTTGCTGTGCACGCCGAGTTTGCGGAACAGGCTGCTCTGGAGGTTTTCCACGGTGCGCACGGAGATCCCGAGCAGCCGGGCCGTCTGCTTGGCCGAGTGGCCGCGGCCGATGGAGGCGATGATCTCCTGTTCCCGCCGCGTCAACGAAAGCTGCCAGCGCCACCAGGTTCGGTCCGCGCCGCGGGCGGTGCCCAGCATGGCCCGGGAGTTCACCGCGTTGACCATCAGGTAACCTCGGCCGGCCGCCTGCAGTGCCGGCACGATCAGCCCGTCCACGCCGGCCGCCGGCAGCACGGTGATGCCCGCGGCCAACGCCTCCAGCCCGTGCTGCAACGGAAGTTGCCGGCTGGCCACCACGACCGGCGTCGAGCGGCCCTGGGAAACCGCTTGCCAGTCCTCGGGTTCCGGGTCGACCAGCACCACGGCCACGCCCGGCTCGTCCGCCGCGACCAGGGGAATGTCGTGCTCGGCCAGTATTCGCCGCAGCCGGTCGGCCAGCAGGCAGCCCTCGTTGCGGCTGAGCACGCACACCCGCAGCAGGTCCTGGCCGCGGTCCTGGCGGGGCAGCTCGATCACTGAGGCCATCAGGCCCAGCCGAGTGGCGCTCGCCGCGGCGTGGGCCTGGTTGTGCACGTCCAGCTTGGCGAAGATGCGCTGCTTGTGGTGTTCCACGGTGTGCAGGCTGATGCCGAGCTCGGTGGCGACCTGGCGCGGCGCGTAGCCGGCGCTGATCAGGTACAGCACCTCCAGCTCGCGAGTGGTCAGCGCCTGCCGTCTTCCCTTGTCCAGCCGCGTGATCTCGACCGCCGCCGACGGCACCTTGATCGCTTCCACCAGCGCGTCCAGGCCGCGGTTGGACGACACCAGCGCGCTGATGCCGGCCTCGTAGGCGCGGATCACGTAGGCGGCGGGCAGCACCTCGTGCACGCCGACCATACGCAGCCGCCGACCCGGCTCCAGCAGCAGCGACACCAGCCGGTCGTTGCTCCATCGGGGCGTGTCGGCCTGGAAGACGGCCACCTCGGGCCGGCACAGCCGGCACAGCTGCACCAGCTCCGGGGCCGAGGCCACGGTGCCGGCCAGCGTGATGCCGGGCTCCCTCGTCAGGTGCGTCGCCATGAGTTCCCGCACCAGCCGGTTCTGGTGCTGGAGGACGACGTTGAGCCGAGGCTGTGCGAGCATTGTCGATTCTCCCTCCGCCGCCCCCGGACGAGGTATCCGCAGAAAACACCCCGGTGCCCGGCCGGTCAATACGACCAAAAGCACCACGCGACGCTGACGTCCAGACCAGCAACAACATCCCGAGTCATGTGATGAAATCGATTGCATCGACCCCTCGGCCATGACCCAACCGCATTCGCCAAGACGAAAGCTCATCATGTGGCACGTTGGTTGGCGGTCAACGAGAACCCACTCGACAGCCGGATTATCGCAGCGATGCGTGCCACCGGCAACAAATCGGCGGCCGAATACCTAGGTAAATCACGGACGCGAACACCTAGGAAAAACACGCCATACCGGCGCCGGCCGGGGTCGATCTAGCATGCGCACACCCGAACTCCTGCCGGGGGTGCCGATGCGCATGCGGTTCCACTGGATCCCGCCCGCCGAGGCCGATCACGTGGAGTTCTGCCGAACGGCCGAGGAGGGCGGCATCGACCAGGTGCTGCTGCCGGCGGCGTTCCACCGGCCCGATCCGGTCGCGCTGGCCCCGCATCTGGCCGCCGCCACCAAGGAGATCGGGTTCATGGTGTGCCCGCGCACCGACATGCAGTCGCCGAACCATCTGGTGCGCCAGGTGAACACGGTGTCGGCGGTGACCGGCGGCCGGGTGAGTGTGCTCGGGGCCTGCCCGTACGACTGCGATTTCCGGGCCCACGACGAGTTCTGGACGGTGTGCGACGCGTTGTGGGGACAGCTGGGCCACGACCGACCCGAGCTCTACTTCAGCGGAAGCCCGGGCTCTGCCTCCGATCTCGCGATACGGCACGGCGACGCGCTGGTGCTGCTCGGCGCCGCGCCCGCGTCGGTGGACGCCTGCGCGCGGCGGGTGCGGGCCGCCGGCCGTGAGATCGGACTGCTGTTCTCCTTGGTATGCCGGCAAACCCGGGCCGAGGCGGTGGACGCCGCGCTCGCGCTGACCGAGATCGCCGGCGAGAACGCCTACGCGGTGCGGGAACGCTTCCGGCTGCTGACCGCCGAGTCGGTGGCCTTCGCCGGCGGCTGGTGCCCGCTGCCCGACGAGAACGCCGACCACTGGCCGCGGCCGTACCTGTGGACCGGCGCAACCCCTTTTCTGGGGCCGCTTTCCGTGGCCCTGGTCGGCACGCCCCGCGAGCTGGCCGCCGCGATCCGGGACTACCGGGACGTCGGCGTCACCCAGTTCGTGTTCCACGGCGACGGGATGACCGTGTTCTGCCAGGAGGTTCTGCCCCGGGTGGTTGACCACAGTGGACAATGAGCAGTACGGCCGGCTGCACGCCAGCTGGTACGACCGGTGGCACGCCGACAAGGACTATCCGGCGGAAGTCGCCCAGCTGCGCCAGATTTTGACGCTGGAGGGCCCGGCGCACCGCCTGCTGGACCTGGGCTGCGGCACCGGGCAGCACCTGGAGCTGCTGGCCGAGGCCGGCCACACGGTGCTCGGCGTGGACCGCTCGCCGGGCATGGCCGAACAGGCCCGGGCCCGGCTGGCCCGCTATCGCGAGCGGGCCGCGATCATCGAGGCCGACCTGCACGACATCGAGCTGGACGCCCCGTTCGACGCGGCGCTGATGATGTTCTCGGTGCTCGGCTACCAGGTGGACAACGGCTCCCTGCTGGCCGCGCTGGCGCTGGTGCACCGCGCGCTGCGGCCGGGCGGGCTGTTCCTGTTCGACGTGCTCGACGCGATCGCGTTGCTGCGCAGGCATTCACGAGACGATGTGGGCATCGTGGACGATCTCGACCACCAGCTGCTGCGGGCCAGCACCTGCAGCCTGCTCGCCGGGGAGCAGGCCGTCGACTGCCGGGTGCGGCTGTGGCTGCTGCGCGGCGGCAGCGTGGTCGAGCACGCGGAGGAGCGCCATCAGGTGCGCTTCTTCCTGCGCCGGGAACTGGAGCTGCTGTTGGCGATCAGCGGCTTCCGGCTCCTCGGCACGGCCGCACTGGCCGGTTCGGCGCGCGGGCCGAGCCGGCTGGTGTGGGCCCGCCGCGGCTGACCCGGGGGCGATTTCGCCCATTTCGCCGGTGCCGCCCGGTTTCCCCGGGTACGGTGACGATCACGCACGAACACGGGGAGTGAAGTTGAAGAGACTTCTTGTCGCAGTCACCGCCACATTTGCCGTCCTGGCCACGGCGCCGGCGGCCAACGCCACCATCGGCCCGCTGCACGTGGTCGCCATGGGCGACTCGTACGCCTCGGGCACCGGCGCCGGCGACTACGAGCCTGGCACCGAGGGAAATTGTTGGCGCAGCGTCAACTCCTACTCGGAGCAGATCGTGGCGCGGGTGCGGGCCCGGGGCACGAGCGTGCAGTTCACCAACGTCTCGTGCAGCGGCGCGGCGACTTCCGATCTGTACAAGGAGTTCCTGGGCGAGGCCTCGCAGCTGGACGCGCTCCAGGTGGACACCAACATCGTGCTGCTGACCATCGGCACCAACGACATCGGCTACGCGGCCTACGGCGGGCTGTGCGTGCAGGCCGACTGCTCGGGCGCGCCGACCCAGGCCGTCGCGGCCAAACTGCCGGACATGGCCAAGAACCTGGCCCAGCTGTTCAAGGACATCCACGCCCGCAGCCCACACGCCCGGATCGTGCTGTCGGCCTACGGCAGCCAGCTCACCGCCGGCGCGAACGCCGACGGCAAGCTGGATCCGATCTGCGACGACGGCGTGTTCAGCCCGCAGGAGCGGACCCAGGGCAACGCCCTGGCCAGCCAGCTGGACAAGACGTTGCGGGACACCACTTCCCAGGCCCGCTACGCCGGCATCGACACCGCGTTCGTCAGCGAGTACACCGCCGACTCGACGCATCTCAACGCCGTGTTCGCCGGGCATTCGCTGTGCCAGGCCGGCACGCCGTTCTACCGCGGCTTCGACGCGCTGGCCCCGGGCCAAGAGGGGCCGGACGCCGTGCTGCACCTGAACAAGGACGGCCACGCCGCGCTGGCCGACCTGGTGCTGAGCCAGGTCTGACCGGGTCACCGGGTGGTGTCGAGCACCACCCGGAACCGGGCCGCCCCGGACATCATGTGCTCGTAGGCCTTCGGGGCCTGCGACAGCGGCAGCACCTCGACCATGGGCCGAATGCCCTGCGCCGCCGCGAAGTTCAGGTTGTCCTCGTTCTCGATGGACGTGCCGGTGAGGCTGCCCTTGACCGTGCGCGTGCCGAACACCAGGTCCAGGCCCTGCACCGACAGCGGGTCCGGCGACGCGCCGACGACCAGCAGCTGGCCGCGCGGGGCGAGACCGGCCACCAGCGGGGACATCGAGGCCACGTTCGACGCCGTGGCCACGATGCCGGCGGCGCCGCCGAGCCGCTTCAGCGCGGCCGCCGGGTCCTCGCTGGTGCTGTCGATGTAGTGGTGCGCGCCGAGCCGCTTGGCCAGCTCCGCCTTGTCCGTGCCCCGGGCGATCGCCGCCACCTGGTAGCCCAGCTTGTTGGCCTGTTGGATGCCCAGGTGCCCGAGGCCGCCGATGCCCTGGATCGCGACCAGCGCGCCGGGCCGGGCGTTGATCTCGCGGATGGCCGTGAAGACGGTGATGCCGGCGCACACCAGCGGCGCCGCCTCCACCGCGCTCAGCCCGTCCGGCACCCGGACCAGGCCGCTGGCCTTGGCGTAGGCCACTTCCGCGTAGCCACCGTCGGTGCTGTACCCGGTCCACGGCTGGTCGGCGCAGTTCACGAAGTCGCCGCGGCGGCAGAAGTCGCACACCCCGCAGTGCCCGCCGAGGAAGCCGACGCCGACGCGGTCGCCGACCTGCCACACCTGGACGCCGTCACCGATGGCGTCGATCACGCCGACCAGCTCGTGGCCCGGCACCACCGGCACGTCGGGGTTCGGCCGCTGACCCTCGGCCGTCACCGCGTCCGAGTGGCAGACGCCGTTGGCCTCCACCCTGATCCGCACCTGCCCCGCCGCCGGGGCCACCAGTTCCCGCTCCACCAACCGGAAATCCCGCACCCCGGTCACCTCGTACGCCCGATACGCGCTCACGGCCAGCTCCTCCTCGGTTGAAAATGACCGGTCGTCTCACCATCGACTATGCACCATCCCGCACCCGTCCGCCAACCGTGACCGCGGTCACGGTTGGCGGCGCGGCGGTCAGTCCAGCGGGGTGACGTCGCGGGCGGCCACGAAGTCCGGCCTTGGCCGCGGCGCCGGCGAGATCACGGAGGACTGCCGGCTCACCCACGCCAGGTCAGAACGCGACGGTGAGGCAGGCCAGTCGGGCGCCGGCCGTGCCGGACTGGCCGGGCTCCATGCTGGTGTGGTTGGCGTGGATGACCACCGCGTTGGCCTGCCCGGCCCGCGGGACCCAGTCCACAGTGGTCTCGGCGTAGGCGACGCCGTTGCGGTCGGTCGTGAAGTCGAGCCACATCTCGTTGCGCGGGTTGGCATACTGCGGATCGACCGAGGGCTGCTTGGGATCCGGCACGTTCTGGTAGTGCGAGCCGGAGGTGTCCGCGGTGGCGCCGCAGGGTTTCATGTGGACGTGCGCCCCGTACGCGTGGTTGGGCAGCAGTCCTCGCACCGTCAGCACCATCGTGGTGGCCTTGGGTTGGGGCCCGTAGGTCCAGCCCCGCATCTGGGCCCACGCGCCGACCGGAACGTGGGTGCTGTCGTAGTCCACGGCCACAGCCCCGGGCGTGTACGCCGCGAACACCCCTTCGCCGCGGATGCTCTTCTCCGGGGCGGCCGACGCGTTGCCCGCCGTCCCCGACATCACCATGGCCATGCCCAGCGCCACCACCGCGATTCGACGTCCCATGTGGTCTTCCTTAACGCACCCCACTTCCGCACGCCAGCATTTTCACCAGGTCGAGTGCCCTGGCCGGTGGGGTTAGATGGCAGCCATGGAGCTGTCCACCGTGCTGGCCGAACGAACCGAGATCGGCGCCTACGCCGACTTCGCCGGCGGCGCGCCCGCCGACCTGCGCGACCGGCTGGGGGTCCGCGAGCTGACCGTCGGCTCGGCCCGGGCCCTGGCCGTCGACGCCGATTCGAGCGGATTCCTCAACCGGGCCGGCGGTTTCGGCGGCGACACGCCCGTCACCCAGGACCGGGTGGCCGCCGTCTGCGACTTCTTCCGCGCCGCCGGGGTCGCCGTCGGCTCGATCATGATCGCCCCGTCCGAGCTGCCCGACTCGTGGCCCGAGATCGCCGCCGAGCTGGCGCTCACCGAGGGCGCTCGCTACGTGAAGCTGGGCTGCGCCGTCGACGACGTCGTCGCCGACGCGCCGACCGACGATTCGGTGCGGGTCGGCCCGGTCGACGCCGCCCAGGCCGTCGACTGGGCCACCACCATGATCACAACCTTCGAGCTGCCCGAAGCCATGATCCCCGTGGCCGCCGACTTCGTCGGCCGGCCGCCGTGGCGCACCTTCGGCGCGTGGTCGGGCGACCGTGTGATCGCCACCGGCAGCCTCTTCGTCAACGGCGAGTACGCCAACATGTTCGGCGGCGCCACCCATCCCGACTTCCGCCGCCTCGGCGCCCAGTCCGCGCTGCTGGTGGCCCGGGCCCGCGCCGCCAAGGCCGCCGGCTGCCGCTACCTCGTGGCCGAGACCGGCGCCGAGTCCCCCGGCGCCCACAACACGTCGCTGCACAACATGCAGCGCCAAGGGTTCCGTCCGCTCTACACCCGGACTTCCTGGGTCTGGCGCGCCGCCTAACCCGCGGCCGCGATGTTCTCCTCCAGGTGCTCGACGCTGCCGGTGCCGGCGATCACGACCGTCACCGGCGAGCGGGCCAGCAGCCACTTGAGCCGCGCCTGGGCGGCGGTCTGCCCCGGCTCGAGGGGTGGGGTGTCGGTCACGCCGTAGCCGTGCGGTCCGAACGCCAGGTAGGGAATCCCGTTCTCCGTGCAGAAATCCAGCGTCGGGGCGTCGTCCTGGGCGCCGTAGCCGAACAGGTTCGACACGCTGGCCACCGGGCCGCGCGCATGCGCCCGGCGGAGCTGATCGAACGTGACGTTGGACAGTCCGATGTGCTCGATCCGGCCCTCAGCCTGTATTTCCAGCATCGTCTCGAAGGCCTGGTCGAACGTGACGCCGTCGACCTCGTCCCCGTCGCCCATCCAGCGCAGGTGGGTGAGCGGGACGGTGTCCAGGCCCAGCACGCTGCGGTCGCGGTCGATGCCGGCCCGGAGCTGCTCGGCGCTGTAGTCCGGCTTGATCCCTTGGCCGACGTGGGTCGTGCTGGCGCCGGTCTTGGTCGCCAGCACGAGATCGGCCGGATAGGGCCGCAGGGCCTCGGCGATGTACTGGTTGACGACACCGCCGCCGTAGAACCACGCCGTGTCGATCACCCGGACACCGAGCTCGACCGACCGCCGCAGCACCGCCGCGGGGTCCTTCGAGCCGGGCAGCCGCATCGCGCCGAAACCCATGCGCGGCACGGTCCGGCCGGCGATGGAGATCGTTCCCGCGGCTGTCGCGTCAGTTGCCATGCTGTGCCGCCACCTTCAGGTGCTCGTCGAAGAAACCGACGATGCGCTCACGGGCGTGCCTCGCGGACTCCTCGTGGTAGCCGACGCCCATCAGCTTGCTCACCACCACGAAGATCCGCGGCGTCTCGCTGGGCTCGTGGTTGTTCAGGAACCCGTGCCCGGCCTCGGGATACTCCCGCACGTCGCGGGCGACGCCGTTGCGGGCCAGTGCCGAGTCCAGCCTGGCCGCCGCCCCGCGGAGCTGGCGGTCCTTGCCGCCGAAGCTGCCCACGATCGGGCAGGCCCCGTCGAGGAAGCTCTCGGCGTCCTTGGGCACGGTGCCGTAGTTGACGCTCGCCGCCTCGAAACCGTGTCCCGGAGCCAACAACAGCGAGAAGGCCCCGCCCATGCAGTAGCCGATCACGCCGATCCGGCCCGTGCAGTCCTCGCGGGCGGCCAGCCACTGCCGGGCCGACTCCACCTCGTCGAACGAACGGCCGCGCCGGCCCCGCAGGTCGCGGAAGATCGACCGCATGCAGGCCACCCGGCCGCCCCAGTGCATGAGGTCGGGCGCCAGGGCCAGGAATCCGGCGCCGGCCAGCCAGTCGGCCTGCGCCTTGACGTCCGAGCTGAACCCGAGCACGTCGTGGATCACCACCACCGCCGGCCACGGCCCCGGCGTGTCCGGCACCGCCAGATAGCCCGGCATGCCGCCGCGGTCGGTCTCGATCGTCACCTCGGCCATCAGCGCCTCCACCCGTTGCGTCAGTCACTGACACTACCACGAAGCGTCAGCCACTGACGTTTCCCCCGGTAGACTGGGTGGATGCCCCGAAGCGGAGAAGACGTGCGCCGACGCCTACAGGAGGCGGCGCTGGTCCTGTTCCGCGCGCACGGCTACGAGGCCGTCACCGCCGCGGAGATCGCCGCCGAGGCCGGCGTCACCGAGCGCACCTTCTTCCGGCACTTCCCGGACAAGCGCGAGGTGCTGTTCGCCGGGCAGGACGGCAACCGCGCGGCGCTGGCCCGCGCCATCGCCGAGGCGCCCGAATCGACCGCACCGCTGGCCGTGCTCGTGCAGGCCTTCCGCGCCATGCAGCCCGTGCTGGCCCTCAACCGCCCCTTCGCGCAGCCCCGCGCCGAGATCATCGCGTCCAATCCCGGCCTGCGCGAACGGGAACTCGCCAAGTTCGCCTCGTTCCAGCAGATCGCCGCCGAGTCATTGGCCGCCCGGGGAATCCCGCCCCGCCAGGCCGTGCTCGCCGCCCAGGTCGGCATGGCCGCCTTCGGCCAGGTCCTGCAACGCTGGATGACCGACCCCGACGCCGACTTCGACGCCCTGCTCACCGAGGCCCTGCACAACCTGCGCGAGCTCGTCCTCCAGTGACGGCGCGGTGACATTGGGGACATGGCGCTGCAATGGTCATAGGTGACCGCTCTCCGGGGCATAGCATCACGTCATGGCGGTCGAGGGGGATCCGGGCCTGAAGCCCGGACTGTGGTTGGTGCGCGTGAAGCTGGACGACATGGCCGGCCTCACCGTCGTGGAGGTCGGGGAGGACAACTCGGTGCGGGCGCTCGGACCCGGCCGCGGCGTCTACCTGTTCCCGACCCGGCGGGGCATGGCGGACTTCCTGGCGTCGGGCGAGTGGCACAGCCTCCAGGGGCGCCTGGACGGCTTCGACGCCGTGACCGCGGATCTGAGGTTCGGGGCGAACTTCGTGCTTCTGCGCGACACGGACGACATGAACGAGGAGATGGCCGCCGCCATATGGATGGTCTGCCTGCTGATCGTGGACGCCTGCGGCATCGCCGAGCCGGCGACGGTCGAGGCGGCGGCGGTGCAGGTGGCCGCGCTGGCGAAGCTGCGCGACGACTTCGAGCAGCCGGCCTACGCGGACGCCGACTACTGGATCTACCAGATCGCGAAGCCGGTGAGGCTGACGCTGCCGTCCGGCGCCGGTGTCACGCTGTGCGTGCCGATCGCGCCCGGGTACCGCGAACCTGAGTCTCAGGCGTTCCTCGGCGACTCCGGCGAGGTGGTGCTGTTCCAGAGCCCGGAGGAGTTGCTGGCCTACATCCGCGCGGACGGCACGGACGAGATGCGGCAGGCCTCGTGGTGGCCGGTGGACCCGCCGAACTGCGAGCCACAGATGTCCGTGGACATCCGGCTGGCCGACCCGCGCGATCAGCTGGCCGACCCGCACGATCCGACCACCTGGGCCTTCGCCTTCCTGCGGGCTCTCGCCGCGACCCTGACCGGCCGGGATGACCTTGCGGACGTCCGCGCCCGGAGCAAGCGCCAACTGCGCAAGGCATCGGAACGGATCGCCGACGTGCTGCGGGAGGTGAACGGCAAGGTCACCTGGCGCTAGACGAGTTGGTCCCGACTGGTCAGTGGTCGTGAGCGGTCAGGGATCGTGTGGCGGACTGGGCAGTAGCCCGACACCACGCGGTTTCGCGCTGTGAAACAGCCGTGGCTCCTGCCGAACGCCGTGGGTAGCGTCCGAAGCCCATCACCAGCCTCATGGCGCGCAGGAGGAAAGCATGGGAAAGCTGTCCCTGGTCAGGTTGAATCCGACGCTGGAGTGCTACGCGGCGGCCAGCACGGACGCGGCGGACGACGCGAGGTTCCTCTACCGGGAGATCTTCGAGCGGCACGAGTACCTGCGGCACGGCATCACGCTGCCGCGCAACGCCTTCGTGGTGGACGCGGGGGCGAACATCGGGCTGTTCTCGCTGTTCGTCAAGACCCAGGCGCCGGATGCCACGGTGCTGGCGGTGGAGCCGATGGCCGACACCCGGGAGGTGCTGACCCGCAACATCGAGCTGCACGAGCTGGCCGACTGCCACGTCTACGGGTGCGCCCTCGGTTCGGTGGCGGAAACGGCCACGTTCCACCACTTCCCGGGACTGCCGGCGAATTCGACGCGTTACCCGGAGGAAAAGCAGTCCCTGCGGGAACTGATGCGGGACGACCGCGGCGCCGAGGTCACCGAGGTCACGATGCGCTCGCACGTCGAGGAGGTGACCGTGCGCCGGCTGTCCGACGTGCTCGCGCACTGGCCGCTGGTCGAGCGGATCGACCTGGTCAAGATCGACGTCGAGGGCGCGGAACTCGAGGTGCTCAACGGCATCGCCGAGACGGACTGGACGCGCATCGCGCAACTGGTGGTCGAGGTGCAGCAGGTCGGAACCCGGCTGGACGACATCGTCGAACTGTTGCGGGCCAAGGGGTACACCACCACGGTCGGCCGACCGTCGATGGTGCCGGCGGCGCTGGACCTGCACCTGGTCTACGCCCACCGCTGAGGTGTGACGACCCGGGCGCCGAACGGGTCGTGCGTGTCCCAGCCCAACTCGTCGCGGCCGCGGAAGAACCGTCCGTTGGTCACCGTGGCGGGTGCGCCGAGCAGGCGCGCCAGGTCCGCGGCCGCGAGGGCGGGCTCGTGTGGCGCGGACGGGGTGCCCATCCCGGTGCGGATCCACCCGGGACAGTAGGAGAACGCGGACAGGTCCACGCCCGGCGGGGTGAAATGGCGTGACACGGCCAAAGCCAGCGAATTGACAGCGAGCTTGGACGACCGGTACGCGAACGACGCCCCGTCGGCATCCTGCAGCCGGCCCATGCCGGACGACACGCACACCAGCCGACCCCGGCCCCGCGCGATCATGTCCGGCACATAACGCTGGGCCATCTGCACCGCCCCGAACAGGTTGACCTCGAACGTGCTACGAAGGTCGTCCAGGCTCAACCCGAACAGGTCGCCGTAGCCGCGGCGCGGATCGTCCAGGTACAGGCCGGCGTTGTTGACCAGCACGTCGATTTCCTTGCCGGCGAACAGATCCGGTGGCAGCGGCGCGCTCAGGTCCACCGACCGGTAGTCGTCCAGCGCGTCGTGCCCCGGCGTGGCTGCCGCGCCCACACCCAGCACCTGATAGCCGGAGTCCTTGAGGGACCGGCAGATGCAGCGGCCGAGCCCGCGCGACACGCCAGTCACCACCGCGGTGAGCGTCATCGACGCTCACCGCAAGACGTGAGCCCGTCCCGGAACTGGGACGTCGACGCCGCGCCCGCGACACCGGATCCTTGTGGTGGAAGGGAAAGGCGGTGCACATGTTCGACCTGCACACCCATCACGACCGGTGCGGCCATGCCGTCGGCAGTCTGCGGCAGATGATCGAGGCGGCGGTCGACGCCGGCCTGGACACCATCGGCGTTTCTGACCACTCCCCGTTCTTCGCCGAGCCGGTCGACCACTTCAAGCCGTGGGTGGCGATGGCCAAGTCGGAGTTCCCGAACTACATCGCCGAGGCGCTCGCGTTGCGGGAGGAGTTCCGCGACCGGATCACCGTGCTGGTGGGTGTGGAGTCCGACTTCTTCGACGAGCACGTGGAGCTGTACCGCCGGATCTTCCGGGACTACCCGCTGGACTACATCATCGGCTCGGTGCACGTGCTCGGCGACACCGACATCTTCGACCCCGCCCGCTGGGAGGGCGCGGACCTGGTGGCGGAGAAGGAGAAGTACTGCGCCGCGGTGGGTCGGTCGGCCCGCTGCGGGGCGTTCGACATCCTCGGCCACGTGGACGCCATCAAGGGCAACCGCCCGGAGATCGCGGACATCGCCACGCCGGCGGTGGACCGGATGCTGCGCGACATCGCGCAGGCCGATGTCGTGATGGAGGTCAACACCTCGGGCGGCACGAAGCCGGTCGGCGGCTGGTACCCGTCGCCGGATGTGTTGGCGCGGGCGGCCTTCTACGGGGTGAAGGTGACCTTCGGCTCGGACGCGCACCGGCCGGACCGGGTCGGCGAGGACTTCGAGGCGGTCCGCCGGCACCTGCGTGATCTCGGCTACCGGCACTGGCACCTGTTCCGCGCGCGCAATCGCGAGCAACGTCCACTGTAGACACACCGACGGACTTCCTTTCGCTTGCCAGGCCAGGTGGCCCCGCTCGATCGCGCGGCGGGTGAGCAAGGCCCTGTCGTGCACGCCGAGCTTGGCCCGGATCCGCTTGAGGTAGGTGTTCACGGCCTGCTCGGTCAGCCCCATGCGCGTGCCGATCTGCCGGTGGGTGAGCCGATCGTTGCGATGACGTCGGGAACGTACCCACCGGCCGCGCAGGCGGGCAACACCTGTTCCATGGTGCGATTCTCTCGATGACGGGCCAATTCCGGCGGTCGTAGTGTCGGTCGAAATCGCCTTTCTCCGCCCGGCGCCCGACAAGAAGTGAGGACGGCATGACCGCCGTACACGCCAGCACCATCCGTGTTCTGCCCGGCAGCACCGCCGATATCGAGGAGCTGCCCTACGAGCTGGTCGAGCGCAAGGGTGTCGGACATCCGGACACCATGTGCGACGCCATCGCCGAGCGGGCGTCCCGACGCTACTCGGAGTACTGCCTCACCGAGTTCGGGCGCGTCGCGCACCACTGGTTCGACAAGGTGATGATCTACGGTGGCGAGGCCGACATCGACTACGGGCGCGGCGAGATGACCAAGCCCTACACGGTGCTGTTCGCCGGCAAGGGCGCGTACCGCTTCGGCGACCGGGAGATCCCGCTGCGGCGGATCCTGTTCGACGCGGCCGCCGAGGTGCTGGCCGAGGTGACCACCGGCTTCGACCCGAAGCGCCACCTGGTGGTGGAGTGCGCGGTCGTGGACCACCAGGGCGCCGGCCGGGGCCACTCCCGCTACCAGCCCAAGGTGCTGGACGACCTGATCGAGATCGGCGACCCGCGGCTGGTCTCCAACGACTGCAACCTGTTGCACGGCTACGCGCCGCTGAGCCGGCTGGAGCGGCTGGTGCTCGGCGTGGAGCAGCACATCAACGGCCCCGAGTTCAAGCGGGTCAACCCGGACACCGGCTGGGACGTCAAGGTGTTCGGCAGCCGCAGCGAGGACCGGTTCAAGCTGATCGTGAACATGCCGTTCCTGGCCTCCCGGATCTACTCGCTGGAGCAGTACTTCGAGCGCAAACGGGAGTGCGAGCAGCAGATCGCCGCGTTCTGCCAGCAGCTGCTGGGCGCGCGGCCGGAGCTGCTGGTCAACCCGACCGACCGCAACGGCAAGCCGTACCTGACCGCGCTGGGCTCGGTCGCCGACACCGGCGACGTGGGCGTGGTCGGCCGGGGCAACCGGATCAACGGCCTGATCACGCCGATGCGCTCGATGAGCATCGAGGCGCCGGCCGGCAAGAACCCGTTGGACCACACCGGCAAGCTGTACGGCGTGCTGGCCCGCGACCTGGCCGCCGAGATCAGCCGGGAGACCGGGCTGGCGGTGGAGACGCACGTGTTCACCTCGAAGGAGGCCCCGCTGGGCGCGCCCGACGAGGTCATCGTGCGGGTGGCCGGCGGCGAGCCCGCGCCTGAGACGCAGGAGCGCATCCACGAGATCGTGGCCCGGTCGCTGGCCGATGTCTCGGGCATCACCAAGGAGTTGGTCAGCACCGGGATCGTGATGTGGTGACCGAGGTCCGCCAGTACGTGGTCGGCTCCCGGTTCGCCCGGACCGGCCTGGTCTGCGTGGCGGAGGTGGCCGAGCAGATCGGCCGCCTCACCGCGCCGTACCTGTCCATCACCCCGGGCGCTGCCGAGCGCGGTGAGTGGCAGGTCGTCGCCGACGGCCAGCCGACGTCGGCCGCGGTGCCAGAATCCGTGACAGCGCAAGGCGAAGTGTCCGTCGACTACGCAGTCGACCACGACGCCAAGATGCTGTTCCACCTCGCACCGCGCGGGCCGGCGTGGGTGACGCAGTCCGTGCTGCGGGCCACTCGCGCGATCCACCGTTCGGCGGCGAGCCGCCAGGGCGCGGTGTTCCTGCACGCCGGCGTGGTGGACCTGGGTGGCATCGGAGTGGCGCTGGTGGGCGGGAGCCGGGCCGGCAAAACCTCGTTCATCATGGCGACCGCGCTGTCCGGAGCGGGCGTGATGGTCTGCAACGACGACGTGAGCCTGCTGGCCGAGCACGACGAAGTCGTCGGCATCGGCTGGCCGCGGTCCATCTCCGTCCGGCTGGACACCTTCGACCTGCTGTTCGGCGCCGGCGCGGCGACCCGGATCCGGGCGTCGCTGTCGCATCCGGCCAACCAGACCCTGTTGAGCCTCAAGGAATCCGGCGCGGAGCCGCACGGCACGGCGCTGCTCTACCCGGAGGAGTACGCCGATCTGCTCGGCACCACGATCGGCCGGTCGGCGCGGGTGGACGCGGTGGTGCATCTCAGCCTGGCCGACGATCCGTCCGAAGTGGACCTCTCCCCCGTCGCGCCGCCGGCCAACGAGGAGTTGCTGGCCGCGCGGATGCTCGCCGAGGCGAACAAGCACCTGAACATCTTCGGGCATGAACCGGCCGCCGGCGCGCCGGACCGCACCCGCGCGGCATTGGCGGCACTGCCGGCCTTCCGGCTCCGATACGATTTCCGGGACGTCCGCCGCCATGTCGACGGGCTCGCGGACTACCTGTCGGCCCGGCTCCGGCCGGCCGCGTCGCTGTCGACCGGATGAGGGATATCGCTGTGCGCACGTGCCGACTGCTGATCACCGGGGCCAGCGGGTCCGGGACCACCACCCTCGGCCGCGAGCTGGCCACGTCGCTGGCGATCCCGCACGCCGACGCCGACGACTACTTCTGGGTGCCGACCTCGCCGCCGTACCTGCGCAAGCGGGACCCGGCGGCCCGACTGGCCCTGATGGGCGAGCTGTTCCTGCCGCGGGACGCCTGGGTGCTGTCCGGTTCGGTGATGGGCTGGGGCGACAGCCTGATCGAGACGTTCGACGGCGTCGTGTTCCTGACCGTCGACCCGGGCGTGCGAATGGGTCGGCTGCACAACCGAGAGGAACTCAGGTACGGCGACACCATCAAAGTGGGCGGGTTCAACGAGCAGGCCCACCAGGAGTTCATGGACTGGGCCCGCGGCTACGACGAGGCCGACTTCACCGGCCGCAGCCTGGTCGAGCACGAGCGGTGGCTGGCCGGGCTGTCCTGCCCGGTGCTGCGGCTGGACAGCGCCACACTGGTGTCTTCGCTGCTCGCCGCCGTCCAGGACTGGCTCCGCTGAGTCATGACCTCCGTGGCCGGCGTTGTGGCCGCCATCTCGCGCGGCGACGCCGAGATGTTCGACGGGCGCGGCGTGAACTCCTCCTACCCCGTCGGCCGGGTCTCGGTGAAGGTCCGTCATCCGGCCACGTCGACGGCGCTCACGGCCACTCGGATCCGGCTCGTCGACGCGGCGCTGTGGTTCGTGCCGCCACCAGGGGCACGTCACGCTGCTGGCGCAGCGGGACGTGCCCCTGGTGGCGTGGTACCTCGGGTGGGTGTCCCGGTTCTGGTCCCGACTGCCCGCGAACCTCGACGTGCTCGCCGAAGCGGACTCAGGGTAGGGACAGCTCGAGGACCATCAACCCCCACAGCAGCCGGGCGTGGTCATGGCCCTTGGCGTGCTCGGCGATCAGCCGCCGCACCGCCGGCCCGGCCAGATAACCCGAGGTCACCAGGCGCGGCCGGGCGAGCACGTCACGGACGAAGTCCCACAGCGGCCCGCCGGCGGCGAGGTACGCGCCGACCGGGAAGGTGAACGGCTGCTTGGCCCTCGACCGCACCGCCGGCGGAATCAGGTCGGCGCCGGCGTCCCAGAGGATCTGCTTGCGGGCCGAGCCGGCGACCTTGAGCGCGTCGTCGGTCTGCCGGGCGAAGCGGGTGACGGCCGGCTGGCAGTAGGGCACCCGACCCTCCACCGAGTTGGCCATGGACAGGTGGTCGAGCTTGCGCAGGTTCAGGCTGGGCAGCTTGTGCAGCCGGTCGAAGTCGAGGATCTGCTCCAGCCGGGACCGCGCCGGCCGGCGCAACACCGCCAACTGCTGCTCACGGCTGCTGCCGCCGGCGTCGACCAAGTCGCGGTACTCCGCGGTGTAGAGCTGCCGGTACTCCTGCTCCGGCACCAGCGACAGCCGGTCGAGGTACCGCCGCGGCCAGTCGTCGCCGGCGGCCAGCGCGGTGCTGTAGCGGCGATAACCGCCGAACTGCTCGTCCGCGCCGTCGCCGATGAAGCACACCCGGAAGCCGCTGGCCGAGATCTCCCGGAACAGCAGGTATGCGCTGAGGGCATGCGGCGTCGCGTTCGGCGCGCCCAGGGCGGTCACCATGGCCGGCACCAGCTCTGGCAGCTCGCGCGTGCGAACCTCCACCACCCGCAGCGGAATGCCGGCGTGCTCGGCGGCGGCACGGGCGTACTCGACCTCGTCGCTGGGGTAGTCGCCCTCGTGGCGGACGTGGAACCCGGTGACGTCGTCCCGGCGTTCGCGCAGCAGCGTGGCGAGAATGGCGGAATCGAGTCCGCCCGACACCTGCACGGCGATCGGCGTCGACGGCAGGGACATCTGCCCCACCTCGTGCCGCAGCAACGCCCGCAGTCGACCAGGCGTGTGCGGATCCGGCGAGTGGACGTCCGCCGCCGGTCCCCGTACGACCACGGTCGTGCCGTCGTAGACCAGCCGCTCGCCGGCCCGAAGCGAGCGAACCCCTTGGTGCAGCGAGCTTCCGGTCGGCATGCACTGCCAGTTGAAGTAGTGGTCCACGGCCAGCGGGTCCACGTCCAGCGGCCGTTTCACCAGCGCCGCCAGGCCGCGCGGCTCGGAGGCAAAGGCCAGGCCGCCATCGGTGACGGCGTAGTAGAGGCTCTTGACCGCCAACGGATCGCACCACAGTTTCAGCCGGCGGCGGTCCATCACGGCGATGGCGTACATGCCCTCCAGCCGGTCGACGAAGCTGTCCCCGTGCAGCTGGTAGTACGGGAGCAGCACCGAGCCGTCGGAGTCGCCGTCCACGGGCACGCCGTGCCGTGCCAGCTCCTGCCGGATCGCCCGGAAGTTGTAGATCTCACCGTTGAACACCAGGTGCACCGAGCCGTCGGCACTGGCGAACGGCTGGGACCCGCTGGTCGGGTCCTGAATGGACAGTCGGTTGCAGCCGAGGCCCCAGTCGTCCCCGACGACGTGGCTCTGGCGGTCCGGACCGCCGGGAAGCTGCGCGTCCCGGGCGGCCTCCAGCAGCGCCACGTCGAACGCGCGGCCCGCGTACCCGTAGATCCGGCACATCAGGCGGACTTGTCGTTCTCGACGGCGGCCAGCACGTCCTTGACGGCCTGCGCGGTCCGACTCCGCCACCACGTCGACCTCCAGGTGGCGGTTGACCTCCCGCGAGCTGAGCTTGAGCTTGTCCTCGCCGTGGCCCTGGTCCCAGTCCGCACGTTGAGCATGCCCGGCGGGTAGAAGGTCTCGTCGAGCAGCGCCGCGGCGCCGGCCGAGGCGGGGACGACCTCGACCGATAGGTCGCGCAGCCGCAGCCGACGCGTCGTGACGCCGTTCGACACGGTGAACTGGTTGATGTCCATCGGTTCTCCTCAGACTGCTAGGTAGCCGCCGTCCACCGGGAGGTCCGCACCGGTGATGAAGCTCGCGTCGGGTGAGAGCAGGAACGCCACCGGTCCCGCCACCTCGGCCGGCTCGGCGAAGCGCTTGAGCAGGAACTTGCCGCCGTTGTCCGGATCAGCCTCGGCGGTCGCCCGGTCCACGCCGAGCACCTCGCGGTGGTAGCGCTCGTTGTTGGCGTTCCACACCGTGCCGGGGCTGACCGAGTTCACGCGGACGCCGCGTGGCGCCAACTCCTGGGCCACGCAGCGGGTGAACCCGAGCACGGCCGCCTTGCTCGTGTTGTACGTCAGGTAGCCGTCCTGCGCGATGTGCGCGGAGATCGAGGCGATGTTGACGACGGCGGCGTCAGCGTCGCGCGCCGGCAGCCCGCCCGCGAACGCCTGCGTGACAAGGGAGAGGCCGACAACGGTCGGCTCAAGGACGGCGTGCCACTGCTCCGGTGTCGCGGCCAGTCCCTCGAAGACGAAGCCGGCGGCGCAGTTGACCAGCAGCGTCGGCGTCGGCCAGTCCGAGGGCACCGAGGCGAACGCGGCGCGCACCGCCGCCGGGTCGATCACGTCGCCTACCGCCAGAGTGACGGCAAACCCCTTGCTGTGCAACAGATCGAGCGTGGCCCGACCGTGCTCGGCGCTCTTGTCGAAGATCAGCACTCGGCAGCCGTCGGCGCACAGCCGCTCGACCACCGCCGCGCCGATGCCTTGGGCGCCGCCGGTCACCACGGCGGTCCGGCCCAGCAGCCCGGTCACGCGTCACCGCCTTCCTTCACGGCCGTCCACCGCCGCAGCAGGTCGACAACCTCGTCCCGACCGAGGTCCTCGGTCGGGCCGTGCGGGGACACCAGGTCCCCCGACTCGTCCACGATGTTGTGATCGGCGGCGAACGCCGCGTTCGGCACGCCTACCTCAGCACGTAGCCGTTGGGACCGGCGGCGACCGTGCTGGCGTCGATGCCGGCGGCGGACAGCGCGCGCCGCTGCGATGGCGACTCGAAGAGACCTGTTCATGGCGTGGCGTCCTCCTGTCGTTGAGGCACGGAGGGCCGCGCGGGAGGGTTCCTCACGTCCGTCATGACGAGAGTCTGCGGCGGCGGCGCCCAGCTGTCCGGCCGGGTCTCGCCCTGCGAACCATAATCTGCCTTGTTCCGCGGGACGAAACCACCGTTGCCGGCGCCGCGCCGCCGTCCGTAGCGTCCGGACGCTACAGGCGCGTTTTCCTTGCGCGCACGGCATTTCCGGTCGAAACGAGGAGTTGTGATGAGCGGACCTGGTCGCAAGGTGCGGGTGGCGATCGTGGGTGTCGGCAACTGCGCGGCGTCCCTGGTGCAGGGGGTGCACTACTACCGGGACGCCGAACCGGGGACCCGGGTGCCCGGCCTGATGCA